>CAZFBR010000367.1:0-1509 GCA_964517215.1 uncultured bacterium | reverse complement strand
CGCCCTGGCGCACCACTTCAATGTCGTGGCTGGGCGAATAGATCGTGCGCAGCGGGCGCTGCGCCTCGATGACCACCGTCACCCGCACCGAACTGATCGGGGTCGAGGAGAACTTTTCCGTATTGAGCGGATAAACATATTCGTACGCATCACCGCGCCGGGTCAGCACCTCGCTGTAGTTCAGCGCAATCCGCTTCTCGCCGTGCGCCGGGACGGGATAGACCCGCGCCTTGAACAGGTTGCGCCCCGCGTACTCCAGCAGCGCGGGGTCCTGCATGCGCCGCACGATGTCCTCGTAGATCTGCCGCGCTTCCTCCGCCGTGCGCAGCGTCGCTTCCTGCGGCTGGCTGTCAATCCACATGGCGAACCGGCTGATCGCCGCCTGTTCGGGGATCGGGAACAGGTAAGTCGCCTCCAGATCGCGCGCGTTCTTGTTGGTGAAGACCTGGTCGATCGCCGTGGTGGCCACCGCCTCGCGGATGGTCACATCCACATGATGATACTTGATCCCGAACGGGACCGGCTGGGGAAGGTCAATAATCGGGTGCGGGATGAGGATGCCGTCCGCCAGGGCGGCAGGGGCCAATACCAGCAGGGCCAGCACGACCGATAGAAATGCACGTTTCACGATAGTCACCTCGTCCGATAGTGATGGTCTGTTCCTTTGACAAGGCGCGCTGCCGGCCGGTTGCACCGCCATGTGTCCGCCCGCAAGCTGCTCCCGGACCGCGACCCGGGTGCTGCGATTACTGCGGTTGCAGCCGGGGGAGGCGAACCGTCACGCAGGCGCCGCCCCCGGCCGGCGATTCCGCCCGGATGCTGCCGCCATGCTGATCGCAGATCCGCCGGCAGATCGCCAAACCAAGCCCGAACCCCTGCACCCGGGTCGTGTAAAACGGCTCGAATGCCGCGGCGAGATGTTCACCGAAACCCTCGCCGTTATCCGTCACCGTCAGCACCAGATCCCCCGCTTCCGGGGTCAGGGCCAACTGCACGCGGAAATCACGCTGCTGGCCCAATCGGCGGGCCTCGATGCATGATTCCCGCGCGTTATTAAGCAGATGGATGGCCAGTTCCTGCAGGTCGGCGCCGGTGCAGGCGGCCTGATAGTCACCCTCAGTCACCGCCAGTTCCAGCTGCACATCCGCGGCGATAAAACTCGCAAGCTGCAGGGCGCACAAATTCCCGATCACCTCGGCCGCCGGCGCGTTGTCGCCGGCGCCATGCCGCTGCTGCGCAAAGGTGGTGACCGTGCGCACCGCCTTGGTGATGCGCTGCACCTGCGTGTGCATGTCGGCCAGCAGTTGCCGGCAATCCGGTTTCCCGTCCTCAGCCAGCTCCAGCGTCAGTTGCATGATTGCCAGCGGATTGTTGATATGATGCGCCACATTTTCCGCCAGCCGGCCGACCGCTGCCTCGCGCCCCAGCCGGATGCGCTCCTCGTATGATTTCGTCAGCCGGTCGGTCATGCGGTTGAGGCGTTCCTCCAGCCGTCCGATCTCGTCCAGG
>CAZFBR010000366.1:0-1551 GCA_964517215.1 uncultured bacterium | reverse complement strand
CGCGTTTCGGCATTCGACGCCGCGCGCGCCAGCTCCTCGCCGCGCTCCAGCGCGACAACCAGCCAGTCGCCTGCGACAATGCCCGGTTCCTCGATGATCATCCATTGGTCACGCTGCGGCGGCGCGAACTGCACGCGCACCACTTCGATCTGTTCTTCGCTCATGGCCTCGCCTTTATCCCCGTCAGCCGCCCCGCAGGCGGCAGCCGTTTCAGTTGCCCGTTTCCGCCAGCGCCCCGTCCAGGGCCGCACCGGCGTTGGTATACTTGTCCAGCCGCTGCAGCCAGTCGAGCACCGCCAGCGTCCGTGTTTCGAGCTCTTCCGCCGTGCAGCCGTCCGCCGCCAGCGCCGCGCTGCACTCCGCCAGCAGCGGCGGCACCGCGCCACCCTGCCGCGTCCGCAGCACCTGCCGCCGCCAATAGAGCAGCGTTTCCAGCGCCTCGCGCGCCGCCCGCCGCATCCTCGCCGGTTCGTCTTTTTTGTTCAACCCGAACGCGGGAGCCATATCCCACCAGCCGGGTTCGCCCGTCGCCAGGTGACGGAGCAGATTCTGACGCGCCGCGGCGCGGTTTGACGCGGTCAGCACCGCCAGCCGCCCGGCACTCCCCGCCGCCAGCGCCACATCCAGTGCCGTCGGGTCAATCCCCTGTGCGGCGACCACCTGCTGGCTCTCCGCCTCCGTCAGTCGCCCGAAGCGCACCATGCGGCTGCGCGAGCGGATGGTGGCCAGCATCCGGTGAAAACGCGACGTAACCAGCACAATCACCGGCCGGCTGTTCGGCTCCTCCAGCGTCTTGAGCAGGGCATTGCCGGTAAAGGGGTTGAGGCGTTCCGCTTCGTCAATGATCACCAGATGCCCCGCCGCATACAGCGGTTTGCGCGCCAGCTCCCCGCGCAGCATCTCAATGCGCGCGGTGGCAATTTCCTCCTGCGCCTCATCCTGATGCGGCGCCGGGATATTGACCAGCTCACGCACGCCGAGCACATGATAATCGGGATAATTGCCGCCCGCCCATTGCCGGCAGGCGGCACAATTGCCGCACGGGCGCGGCTCCGCACCCGTGCAGGCAAACGACTGCAGAAACCATTCCGCCACCCGCCGCTTGCCCACCCCCTGCGGGCCGGCAAACACGTACGCCGAGGCCCAGCGCCCGCCCGCGCGGTCCGCGGTCAGCCGCTCGCGCACCGCCTGATGGCCGATCGGTTCGTTCACGACAGCAGATCCAGCAGCAGGCCGCGAATCCCGTCCAGCCGGTCGGCAATGGTCATCGCGTCCTTCTGCTCCTCGCGGTTCAGCACCTGCTCCGTCAGCGCGCCCAATTCGTCGTCGAGCTTCTTCAGGTTGGCCTTGTAATTGCCCTGCTGCGACAAGAGCGACGAATCGCGCTGCTCCATGACATACAGTTTTTCCACCACCCGTTCCATGAAACCCCTGACCAGGGACTTGTACTCGCGCAGGCTTTCGACACTCTGCTCGCGCAGCAGATTCTGCGCCGCCGCGTCGAGCTGGCCCATGATCTGGCGTAAATCGCCGTCGACCTGACGCAGAGCC
>CAZFBR010000365.1:0-1612 GCA_964517215.1 uncultured bacterium | reverse complement strand
CCCGACGTTATTGATCCCCATAATCCGGCTGTCCGGCCCGCCCACCAGCATAAAGGGCGGCACATCCATTGAGATCCAGCCGCCGCCGCCGATAAAGGCGAACGTGCCAATGCGCACAAACTGATGCACCGGGGTCAGCCCGCCGATGCTGGCATGGTCGTCCACCGTGATATGCCCGGCCAGCGTCGCCGAATTGGCCATGATCACCCGGCTGCCGACGTGGCAGTCGTGGGCCACGTGGCTGTAGACCATGAACAGGCATTCGTTGCCGATTGTCGTGCTGCCGCCGCCGCTGCCGGTGCCGCGGTTGATCGTGCAGTACTCGCGAAAGAGGTTGCCGTCGCCCACGGTCAGCGTCGTCACCTCGCCCTTGAACTTCAGGTCCTGCGGATCGCTGCCCACGATCGCACCGTGGTACAGCCGGTTGTTCCTGCCCAGCACGGTATGCGGCCCGACCTGGGCGTGCGGGCCGATGACGCAACCCGCGCCGATCACGCAGCCCGGCCCGCCGACGATCGCCCCCGGCCCGACTTCGACGTCCGCCGCCAGTTCCGCCGCGGGATCAACCACCGCCGTTGGATGGATCTTTGCCATAATGCGTTTCCTTTACCGGTCGACCAGCGAGAATTTCATTTCCGCCTCGGCCACCAGATTGCCCTCGACATAGGCCTCGCCCTTGAGCATGCCAATGCGCGATTTCATTTTCAGCACTTCCACCACAAACACGATCTGGTCGCCCGGCACGATCGGCTTGCGCCAGCGCACCCCGTCGAGCCCCATGAAATAGACCAGTTTGCCGCTGTTCTCCGTGCGTGACAGCAGCATCACCCCGCCCACCTGCGCCATGGCCTCGATGACCAGCACCCCCGGCATCACCGGATGGCCGGGGAAATGGCCGTTGAAGAACGGTTCGTTGATGGTGACGTTCTTGATGCCCACCACCTTGCGGTCTTCCTCCATGCCGATGATTTTGTCAACCAGCAGGAAGGGATAGCGGTGCGGCAGGATGCGCTGGATCGCCGTGACGTCAAAGGTGATATCGCACTTGCCGAAGCTTTCCTTGAGCCCGGGCACCGCCAGCGGCATGGCCGAGCGGATTTTGTGCATCAGCTGCACGTTCAGGTAATGGCCCGAGCGGATGCCGATAAAGTGGCCCTGCACCCGCACCCCCGCCAGGGCCATGTCGCCCAGCAGATCGAGAATTTTATGCCGCACCGGCTCATTGGGAAACCGCAGTCCCTCGGGATTGAGCGGACCCTCGGGCGCAAAAACCACCGCATTCTCCAGCGAACCGCCTTTGGCCAGCTTGCGTGCGTAGAGCGCGTCCACTTCCTCTTTGAGGCCGAACGTCCGCGCCGGTGCAATCTCCGCCGCGAACGTCTCCGGCGTCACTGTCACCGAGTAATACTGCGAACCGATACTCGGGCAGTCGTAATGCAGCAGGTAGGTAACCTTGAGGTCGGGCGCCGGGAGCAGCAGCAGAATGTCGCCGTTGGCCGTAACCGACATCACCTCGCGCGGGCGGAAGACCACCGCCGCCAGACCCTGCTCCTGGCGGTCCGCCTCGTCAAGCAGCGCCAGGAACGGGCGCGCACTGCCGTCGAGCACGGGC
>CAZFBR010000364.1:0-1637 GCA_964517215.1 uncultured bacterium | reverse complement strand
CGTCGTGCTGCAGCGCCGAGACGTCCAACACGGTACAATAATCGCGCTTCATGCCGATGGACGAGCAGCCGCCGCGGATGTAACCCGTCACCTTGTTGATATCGACGACCCAGATCAGCGCCACCGACTTCTCACCCACCGCCTGCGCCGCCGCCTTGAGGTCGAGTTCCACCACGACGAAAATGATGAACACAAAATAGTCGCGGCTCACCCCCTGCGTCACCAGCGTCTTGTAGACCCGTTCGACCGGTTTGCCGACCTTGCGCGCCACCGACACACCGTCGATCTGCCCGTCGCTGGCGTCGTAGGTTGCCGTGGTGTAGGCAATGCCGGCGCGGTCGAGCAGCCGCATCGCATTCGTTTTCGCCGCCGTCATCATGCTACTCCGCCAGGCGCAGCTGCCAGCGAACCGCCGCCTGTCCGCCGGGAACGGCAGTTTCCGTGACCAGCAGCCGGGCTGCGGGCACGCCGCGCTGCAGCAGGGCGGTGCGCGCATACGCGACCCGCCGGCGGGCCAGCATCGCCTCGGTCCGCGTCGCGGCATGGGCCCGCGCCTCGCTGTCGGAAACGACCGGCGTCAGCGCCAGGTTAAGCAGCGGTTTCCGGAGCAGCGCCGCCGCCAGCCGGTCGAGGCGCTGCTCTTCCGCCGGCGCCGCCACCTGCTCGGTGCGCTGCAGGGTGGTGTCGCCGTTCTCCGCCAGCAGCAACGGGTCGAGTTCGGGCACGAGACTGCCGGCCGGCAGATGCCCCAATCCCGCAAACGGGCCGAGCAGTGAATCCTTGAGGCTCTCGCCCATCCCGGCGCTGATCACGCCGGCCGAGTCACCCGTCGTTTCCGCCAGCGTGCCCCCGAAGGGAATGTCCAGCTGAATGCGACCGCTTTCGTCCTTGAGCAAGGCCACACCAAACGGGATCAGCCCGACCGGAACAGGCAGGGTAATGTAGTTCGCCCCCGCCTCAGCTTCGCGCACCTTGACCGCCAGATTGTCAATAACCAGCCCGACCCTGCCGCTCAGTCCGCTGGCATTGAACGCGGTGGTCACCGTAACCGCCAGCGTGCCCGACGTGATTGCCAGCGGCAGATACGCGCCCAGCCGGGTATTGAACGCCGGCAGGTTCAGTGCAGCCTGCGTCTGCACCGCAGCGTCCACCTTCGGCTCCACCTCCAGCATGCCCACGCGACCGGTGCTGTTCACCCCGCCGGCGTCGGCAACCTGCACCGCCAGCGTCAGCGGCCCGGGCCGGCCGCGCGGATAGTCGAAATTGGCCGTCGACAGCGTCGCGGCAAGTGGCAGGGAGACATTGCGGTCAGCGTCAATGAATGTCACCAGCAGGTCCCGCACCGCAAGCTTGCCGACATGGACGCGCGGCGAAGGTGCCGTGCGGCCGGCGGAACCCGCAGCGGACGCCGGCGCCGCAGCGGTCGCCAGCGGCAGCACCCAACTGTCCGCGCGGCGGACCAGCGCCACCCGTGCATCGCTGATCCCGATATTCCCCAGCGTGATCCGGGCTGGCGTTATTGCGATCCCGGTCAGGGTCAGCGCGCCCACCGTGGGCTGCTGCGCCGCGGGCAGGTTGTTCGCCGTCAGCCGGATATTCCGCGCCGCCAGCTGCGCCTGGGCGGTGCTCCGGTCGAG
>CAZFBR010000363.1:0-1653 GCA_964517215.1 uncultured bacterium | reverse complement strand
TGACATTCAGCGAATGATTCATCAGGTAGGTGTCGAAATGCCGCACGGTGATCAGGGTGGAAATAACCTCCGGATGCTGGATGACCTCGCCCAGCAGCTGGTCCACCAGGCCCTTGGCCGCGGGATAGTCGACTTCGCCCTTGAGCCTGATCGTTTCCAGCACCTTGCGCGTCACCCCGACCATCTGCTCGCGCAGTTCGCCACCGCGCTTCAGGCCCTCGTTCAGCTTCGCCACCCGCTCCGCGGTCACCTTCGCCCGCTCGTACATGTCGAGCGGCGTCACCACCGGGACGTTGTCCTCCTCCCAGACCGGGATCTGCAGGATGTTGCAGTTCTGCAGCCGGATGAGCAGTTCGCGCGTCAGCCGCGTGCCGCGCGCCGCCAGCAGGGTGCCGTCGTGGGTGACAATATCGCCACCGGCAACCATGCCGTCCGCCACCTGGCTGATGCGCACCACCCGGTTGCCCATGATTTTCGCCTACAGCCCGAGCTGGTCGCTGATGCCCTGCATCGCGCCCAGCGCCAGGCCGGCGAATTCATCCAGCGGCAGGCCGATTTTTTCGCATTCGCGGATAATGTCGCGGTTCACCGACGCGGCAAACGCCTTTTCCTTCATCCGCTTGGTGATCGACTTGACTTTCACCGACGCCAGCTTCTTGTCGGGATAGACCAGCGCCGTGGCCGTAATCAGGCCGGTGATCGTCTCACCCGCCGCCAGCGCGAAATGCAGCGGCGTTTCCCGCCGCAGGCTGTGCGCCTGCTCGTTGTGCCGCTTGATCGCATCAACGATAACCGGATCGACTCCGCGCACGGCCAGCAGCTTCTCCGCCTCAAGGCCGTGCACGGTCATGTCCGCGTGGGTCAGTTCCACGTCGATATCATGCAGCAGGCCGGCCAGGCCCCACTGCTCCTCGTCCGCACCCAGCCGGCGTGCCAGCGCGCGCAGCACCGCCTCGGACGCCAGACAGTGGCGGATCATATTCTCGCCGGCAACATGTTCGCGCAGCAGCGCCAGCGCCGCCTCGCGGGTGATTCCGTAGTCACCCATGGGTCAGTCCCCCGACATCAGCCGGCCGACCGTGCCCAGAACCGAACCTTCGCCCTGCGCCGACCCGCCCATCTTCGGGGCGTGCGCGATGATCCGGTCCGCCAGCCGCGAGAAGGGGAGCGACTGCAGCCAGACCGTCCCGGTGCCCGACAGCGTGGCAAGAAACATCCCCTCGCCGCCGAAGAACATGGACTTCAGGTTGCCCGCCATCTGGATGTCGTAGGCGATGCCCGGGGTGAACGCGACGATGCAGCCCGTGTCGATGCGCAGGGTGCTGTTGACCAGCTGCTTCTGCACAATCGTGCCGCCGGCGTGCACAAAGGCCATCCCGTCCCCCTTCAGCCGCTGCAGGATGAAACCCTCGCCGCCGAAGAAGCCCGCGCCCAGTTTCTTGGCCAGGGCGATGCCAATGTTCGTCCCCAGCGCCGCGCACAAAAACGAATCCTTCTGGCAGAGCAGTTCGCCGCCCAGCTGCGCCAGATTCATCGGGATGATCTTGCCCGGGAAGGGCGCGGCAAACGCCACCCGCTTCTTGTCCTGCCCGCGATTGGTGAAATGGGTCAGGAAGATCGACTCACCGGTCAGGACGCGCTTGCCCACATTGA
>CAZFBR010000362.1:0-1664 GCA_964517215.1 uncultured bacterium | reverse complement strand
TGGCGCAAGGTGCTGGACATCTACGCCACCAGCGTCGATTACGATCCGCACCATGATCTGTCGCAGGAGTTCTTTGCCGTGGTGCAGAACTAGATGCACTGGGCGGCGCACGGACATACCGCGGCGGAGATCATCGCCGAGCGGGCGGATGCGGGCAAGCCGCACATGGGCATGACCTCATGGCCGGGGACGAGGCCAGTCAAGGCGGATGCGGCCATCGCCAAGAACTACCTGCAACCCGAAGAACTTGAGGCGCTGAACCGCATCGTAACGGCCTATCTTGAATTCGCGGAGTTGCAGGCGTTGCAGCAGCGCGTGATGCACATGCGCGACTGGATTGCCAAACTGGACGACTTTCTGAAACTCTCCGGCCGCAACCTGCTGACCAATGCCGGACGCATCAGCGCAAAACTGGCACTCGACAAGGCGGAGGTGGAATATGCGAAGTACCAGACCCGTACAGCGAGCGAACCGACCGGAGTCGAGCAGGATTTCCTCGTCGCGGCGAAGCGCCTCGAAAGCCGGCAGCACCCGCAGCCGCGGCGCAGCAAAGGCCACAAACACTAAGCGCAGCCGCATTCCCCGCAAACGGCGGTGCGCGCCTGATCCCCGGCCGCACGACCGGGACTATCAGGAATTACTGCAAGCAGTCACGGCGCTCGCCGAACAGTCGCGCGAACTGGCACTGTTGGCTGCCGCTGAACTGTCACCGGCTGTCGATGCCGTTATCGCCACCGGTTGCCAGAGTCGCATCCGCATCGAGCATCTGCTCGACCGCCTGCTCGATTTCTGTTATGACCCGCGCGTGCTGGCCATTTTCAAAAAGCTGTGCCGCTCCTATTACGGGATAGACCCGGCGGCGACGGCGTACTATATCCGGTCCTACCGCGAAATGTGGGATGAAGAATCCCTTCCGCAACGCCAGCCACGGAAGCGCGCCCACCAATGAATGAACACGCAGCGCCGAACCGCGAGCCCGATGCCCGGCTGCCATTCCCGACGCGCGAGGTGGAGATTCGCGGCAGGAAGGTGGAAGAGTACCTGATTCCCGCGGCACGGAAGCAGGAGGTGCTGCAACTCCTCTATCCGTTCGCTCCGGTACCGCCACTTGATGAAGAAATGCTGGACAGTCACGAAGGCCAGATCTTCACGGTGCGCGAGTTCAAGGTCTATCGCGAAGGCAGCAGCAATGTGCTCACCAGTCCCTACTATCCCGTCGGGGGCGGCACGGTGGTCGACTGGGAAGACGCGGAAAACGAATACAGCGGCGAAGAGGATGACGGGTACGACAAGCGCATGCGGGGCAAGCCGACGACGCCCGAGGCGATCGATCCCGAGTATCCACGCTGGCCCGAACTTTGGGCAGATAGCCCGGGACTCTGGCCGGATGAGCGGGTTGACCGCACCATGTGCGCGGCTATGTACGCCTTGCTGCAGCCGTTCGCACTGCAGCTTGCGGCCAGCGGCATGGCAGAGGGAAAACTGGCGCATTACCTGGAAAATCTGGAGACGCTGGGTTTTGTGTTGTGCACGGGCGGCGGCACGGGCAGGGAATATCTGCAGCCGACTGCCGCAGAACGGCTGACTGCAGCGTTGCGGCCGGAGGGCGGGCCGCAACTCAGTTATCATCCGGGCGGTGCTGATGCCGACGAATCGTTCCACGC
>CAZFBR010000361.1:0-1667 GCA_964517215.1 uncultured bacterium | reverse complement strand
TGCGGCGGGTCTCGTCGCTGTACCGCAGCACCCCGGCGGATGCGCCCGGCCCGGATTATCTGAATGCGGTGGCGGCGGTGGCGGGTCCGGACGACCCGCAGGCGCTGCTGCGGGTGACGCAGGCGCTGGAACGCGCGGCGGGGCGGACGGCGGGCGCGCGGCATGCGCCCCGGCCGCTCGACCTGGACATTATTTTCTGGGGCGGGCCGGCAACACAGCCCGGCCTGACCCTGCCGCACCCGCGCTGGCGGGAACGCGATTTTGTCCTGCAGCCGCTGGCGGAGGTGATGCCGCCCGCGGCGCGGCCGGCCGACTGGCCGGCGACCGCACCGGCGGCGACGTTCGTGACGGCAGCAAGTGCGGGACCGGAGTGGGCGAGGTAGGGAACGATGCAGATACCACAGCATTATATCGCGGTGGACGGGGTGCCCGGCGCCGGCAAATCGATGCTGCTTGGCCTGCTGGCGGCCAAGCTGGACGCCGCCACGGTGTGCGAGGCAGCGGGGGAAAATCCGTTTCTCGAGCGTTTCTACGGCGATATGAAGGGGTATGCGTTCCAGACGCAAATGTTCTATCTTTTGTCGCGCTACCGCCAGCAGCAGGAACTGGCGCAACCCGACCTGTTTGCGCGCACGGTGGTCAGTGACTATCATTTCGGCAAAGACCGCATCTTTGCCCTGCTGACCCTGTCCGATGCGGAGCTGGCACTGTACGAAAATCTCTACGGGCTGCTGGTGCCGCAGGTGCCCGGGCCCGATCTGGTCGTCTACCTGCAGGCGGACGCGGCAACGCTGTGGGAGCGGCTGCAGCACAGCGCCAGCCCGGCCCACCGGCGGGTGCAGCGGGAGTATCTTGACATCCTGGTGGATGCCTACAATCACTATTTTTTCCACTACACCGCGTCGCCCCTGCTGGTGGTGAATGTCGCGGGGGTGGATTTCGCCCGTCAGCCGGAGGAAGTGGATGCGCTGCTGGCGCAGATCGCCGCCAGCACCGGCGGCAGCCGCTGCTACAGCCCGCGCACGGGGGGAGGAAACAGTCATGAACAGGAATCGCTACTTTCCTGAGGTGGTGCGCGACACGGGCGTGTCCGAGCGCACCATCAAGTTCTGGATGCGGGAATATGCCCTCGCCGTCGGCAAGGAGGGGAGAAACACCACATTTCCGCCCGCGGTGGTGGCGGAAATCGAACTGATTCGCGACCTGGTGGCCACGCAGCTGGTCACGTCGCGGCTGATTGCGGTCATCCTCAAGACACGGCGCGGGCAGGATCCGACGGCGGACGAGCAGGCGGCGCTGACCCGCCTGGCGGAGCTGTGGCTGACCGCGGCGCCGGTGGCGGGCACGGCACGGCCCGCGGCAGCGCCCCGCGCCGCCCGCATGGCGGCGCCGGCGCGGCCCTCGTCGCCCGACGGCATTCTGTAGGGACCGGCAGCAGCGCATGGAGACGCGCAAACCCGTCGGGGTGTTTGATTCCGGGGTGGGCGGATTGTCGGTGCTGCGCGTGCTGTGGGAACTGCTCCCCGGCGAGGATTATCTCTACGTTGCCGACACGGCGCGGGTGCCGTACGGCGACCGTCCGCTGCCGCAGGTGAAGCAATTCGCCTTTGAAATCATGGATTTCCTGGTCGCCCGCGAGGTGAAGGCGCTGGTCATCGCCTGCAATG
>CAZFBR010000360.1:0-1678 GCA_964517215.1 uncultured bacterium | reverse complement strand
GAATCATTTGCTTTTCCCTGGTGGCGGGACGCCCTGCTCTCTCGTGTCCTGGCGGCGGAAGCGGATGTGCTCTTCGCTGACTTGCTGGCCCGCATGATCTTCGACCAGCCCCGGCAGTTGGACATGGCCACCAGCAGCCAATTGCTGCAACAACCGAACCTGCCGGAAAGATCCGCAGTTTATCTCGCCGCCCACCTTTACCGCCAGCACGCCATAAGCAAGCAAGAATTCATCACCCGTCTGCCCCGATTGGACGATGATTGCTGGGCGGGGGACCGGGACGCGGTAATCAGGCTGATCAGCCGGCTGGATGATCGCCACGAACAGCTCTGGGATGATGCCCTGCGCGAAAAATATGTCATTGCCCAACCCGGTGACGTCATTGCCCGGCTGCATTATTCCTGTCAACATGTCTGGAACAGACCGGACCTGCCCTGCCGCGCCGAGCACCTCTTTGCAGACAACCAGCCGGCACGCCGCCTTCGCCACCGCTGACGACACGGCGATAACCGCAGCACTTCCCCCAGTCGGTCATCGCGGCAGATCAACGCCGGTCTGACAATTCCCAAACGCGGATCAGCGGGCCGCTCACGCCCGGTTGCGGAGCGAACTCCGCCACCAGCCTGCCCGCCCGCGGCAATTCATCATAAAACTGCAGACGCGTGCGATACTCCGGATAGGGACGGTAGCGACTCTGCGGGTCCTCATGCGCAGTGATCAGGTAACGGATCCCGAGGGCGTGATAGGTAGCCAACGAATAATCACCCAGCAGGCGCGGCCAGTACACATGCGGCCGCCCGGCAAAAAAACGCAGCGCGGAAATATCCATTTCGAAAGCCACTCCCGTATCCGCCGGCTGTTGCGCCAGCCATCGGGCTGCCTGGGTCATGGTATGGTCATTGCTCAGCCGGCGCAAAACACCCTGGCAGTTCGTAGCCATCGGCACAACCACTGCCAGCGCCAGAAGAATGCCCAGCCAACGCCGCAAGCCAGCGCGGGAAAACAACCCGGCAATCCCGGCGCCGGACAGCAACAGCAACGACGGCAACAATGGCAGGAAATAATGATCGAATCGGGCCCGGATACCGATCATGGCCAGAAAATAGAACAGAGAAAACAGCAGCCAATACAGCGTCAATCGCAAGCGGCTGCGCAGCAGCGGCACCAACCCCAGCAGGGCGGCGATAATGCCGCCCCACCCCATGGTCCGCGGCAGCGAGCCACGCAGATAATAGCCAGCCGTGGAGAGTCCGGGTTCCGGCCACGGCCCCGGCCCATCCTGCATGACGAAATCATATTCCAAGCCGCCACGAAACATCGGTACGTCCAGCAGGGCATACGGCACGACAAACAGAAAACCCGCCAGTGCCGCCATTCCGACAATTATCGTGTGTTGCATCCGGCAGCGGCGGGTATTCTGCCGCAGCAGCCAAGGCAGCACCAGCACCGGCAGCAGCACCAGGCCGGCGTTATATTTCACCCCGGTCGCCACACCAGCTGCTACCCCGGCCAGGGCATACTCGCGCCAGCGCCCCGATTGCGCCGCGCGCAAACCCAGCAGTAGTGCCAGCACAATCCAGAATGTCATCGGCACATTCGGCGTAATATAATGCGCATGTTCGACCAGCAGCGGATTGACGGCCAGCAGCAGCGCACCCCACAACCCCGCGGCAGGCAG
>CAZFBR010000359.1:0-1682 GCA_964517215.1 uncultured bacterium | reverse complement strand
ACGGTCCAGCTTGATCAAGATGCCGGAGCCAGATGGAATGATCTGAACGGCAACAACTACGCGGCGCCGACGTATGGCGCGGCAGGTACAGTGTCGAAAAAAACGTTTTTTGTCGGCCAGAATATGAGCGGCAATGGCCTGCAGAACAAAACGGTGCGCGGCAATGGGTTCGCGCTGGCGCTGGACTGCCCGGTCAATGATTGGGTTAAGGCGTTTGGTCAGTTTAACGCCACCAGCAATAATCTGAATCAGTCGATGTCACTGGCGTATATCAATCTGGCCTTTATGACCGAACTCAATATCCGGGCCGGCCGGATGACCATCCCGTTCGGTTATGAGCAGAGCCGCCGTCCGACGGTTGGCGTGGAAGAAGTATTTGTGAGCGAATATGCGCAGGATGCCGATGCTGCCCTGATCAAGCGTCAGGACGTTGGGGTGATGGTATTCGGTTCGCTGGTCAATAACATGGTTGACTACAAGTTGTTTGTCGGCAATGGCGGGATCAGCACGGTTGCCGATTCGGTCGCGATTGCAGGGAGCGGGGCGATCGCAAGCACCGCCACGCCGGATATTGACGATGCGAAGCAGCTAGGCGTGAACCTCTGCTTTAAGCCGTTCACCGGCGCCTTTGTCGGCGGTGCGTATTTCGGCGGCGACTACACCAATGCGGCGCCCGGGGTTAGCGGCGCGCGAGCCAAATTCACGGCGTATGATGTGAACGCGGGGTACGAGTACAACAACATGTTTAGCATTACTGGTGAGTATGCGACGACACGCCATGACAAGCTGTCGCAGCAGTTCATGCTGGGTACGACGCCCGGTGTGGCCGGCATGCTGGTGCAGAACCGCGTCAACGAGTATATTGTGAAGGGTATTTACACGGGTGTGGCGGATTGGGAATTCGGCGTCCGTTATGGCGTGGTTGACCCGAAGAATATGGAAGCGGAGTGGCAGGCGCAGTACTCGATGGAGAGGAAGCTCTCCTTCGCCGTGGCGTACAAGTTCGCCCGTGCGGCGAGCTTGAAGGCCGAGTACAGTTGGCTAGATACCGATGTCAGATACTTGGACAAAATCGATGCGAGCAGTGCATTGCTGCCGGCAAATGCGACACGGCAGAACACGTCGCAGGATGTTGATGACGACATCTTCGCGCTGTCGCTGGGCCTGCAGTTCTAATCACCGTATCACCAAAACTGCCGGGGAGCAATCCCCGGCAGTTTTTTGTTATCCAACCGCAGCGGCAATCCCTGATATTGAGTACGGTTTGCCTGTGAACTGTCGTAAAAAAAGTTACAATTTCCCATTGCAAATTCATGACGTATATGTTACAATTCTGTAATATTCTCCGGGGGTGCGCTATGCGCTATGTGATGGTGGTTATGCTGGCAGTGCTGATGGCAATGCCGGCGATGGCGAAGGTCAATGTTTCAGGGGTTGTCTTCACCACCTACTGGGCGCAGCAGCAGGGAACGGATATCAGTTACCAGCAGGCCACAGCCACGGGCTGGCGCGACGCCGGCACCCAGGCGGGCGGGGCGCTTTACCGCGGCACGGCACCGTCGGCCAGCTACAAGACCTTCCTGATGGGGAATAACATGATGGGCAACGGCCTGACCGCGCATGCGACTGCGGGTTATGGCTTCTGTGTGGCGTTTGATTGCCCGGTGTCGGATGAGATCAAG
>CAZFBR010000358.1:0-1682 GCA_964517215.1 uncultured bacterium | reverse complement strand
GGCGGCATTGAGGGACAGCAGGTTGGTCTGTTCCGCCACGGTGGTGATGACGCCGACCACCGAGGAAATGCTCGCCGCCTTGCCGCTGATCTCCGCGAACTGGGTGGTGATGCTGGTCACCGCCTGCTCCATCTGCTGCAGCGCGGTGCTCACCGCCGCCAGCCCGCTGCGCCCGTCGCTCGCGGCCGTGCCCGCCTGCTCCGCCGTCGCCAGCAGGCCGCGCATGGCGGCGGCAAGCTCCGTGGCGCTGGTGGCGATCGCCCCGGCGGACCCGGCCACCTGGCGGGTCGACGCGGCCTGTTCCGTGGCGGTGGCCTCGATCTGGCGCGCCGACGCGGAAAGTTCCGCCGCCGCGCTCCCCACCTGCGCAGTCGCCTGCTGGGTGGTGCCGAGCAGGGACCGCAACCCGGTTACCGTGCCGCTGACCGCATGCTCAAGCTGCTGCAGTTCCCCGCCGCCGCCGCTGTCCGTGGTGACAGCAAAGGAAAAATCGCCGCGGGCCATGCGCCCCATCTGTCCGCTGACCCGGCCGAGTGACCGGGTCAGGCCGAGCGACAGGGCCACCGTCACCGCAACCAGTATGGTCAGGATCACCCCCGCCAGCAGCGCCAACCCCGCCACCTGGCGCCGGTAAATCTGGTCGACGTCATCCGTGTAGATCCCGGAACCGATAACCCAGCCCCACGGGGCAAACCCCTTGACGTAGGCCACTTTCGCCACCGGTTCTTCGCGCCCGGGCATGGGCCAGAGGTACTCGACCGTTCCCTGCCCGTCGCTGCGCACCCGTTCGACCATGCTGACCACAATGGGCAGGCCGGTCGCATCGCGCAATTCACGCTGGCTGCGCTGATGCAGGGCCGGAGAAGGGTGGTAGATCATGAAACAATTCATGTCGTTCACCCAGAAGTACTCGTTGCCGGAATAATGCAGGGAGGCGATCATCGCCAGCGCGGCGGCACGGGCGGCGCTGTCGCTCAGCACCCCCTGCTGCGCCAGGGCATAGTTGTGGGCAACGATGCCGTGCACCGCCTCGACCACGGCACTGGTCTGCGTTTTTTTGCTGTTGAACAGCATGGACCGCATATTGACCAGCGCCATGGCGCTGATCATCACCAGGCCGCACAACGCCAGACCGACAACGGCAGTCAGGCAGTGACTCACTTTCCAACGCGCGATGAACGAGGCCATAGTCCCCCCGGAGTGTCAGTCCACGCCGCCTGCAGACAGGCAACGACCAAGTATATTAGCAATTGCGACGGGCGTCAAGCCGCTCCCGCGGGATGGGCACACCGGCAGTTGACGCATCCCCGGGTGCGTATTATACTCATTGCTCAACTTGCTCAACTTTCGTGGAGGGCAGGAAAGGAACACCATGACCGCTCCCGTTTCCGTGCTGCGCCGGTTCAAACCGCGGCACATCGCCACCACCTATATGCTGTGGCTGATCACCGCGACCGCGTGCGCGCTCTTCCTCTTCAGCGTCTACCTGTTCCAGCAGGTGCGCGACCAGGAACTGGTCAAACACGACACCATGGCCGATCTGCTCACCGCCAAAACCAACCAGGCCCTGACCCAATGGATCTGGGAGCAGATCCGCATCGCCCAGACCATCGCGGCCGACGACCGCGTGCATGCGCTGTGCCGCCAGCCCCTCGATCCCGCCACCCGCGCCCGCGCGCAGG
>CAZFBR010000357.1:0-1707 GCA_964517215.1 uncultured bacterium | reverse complement strand
CCAGCAGCAGTCCCGTGCTGCCGTCAGCAAGGCCATAAGCGATGGCGGCCAGACTGGCCAGCCAGAACACACCAATCGGCGCCGCCGTATGCGCTGCGGCACCGTAGTGCACCACAGCGGCCGGCGGAGCCAGCAAGGCAATCAGGGTTCTCTTCATGACATGGTTCCTCCACGGGATTTGGCTTAAAGTAATAGCCTGGGATTTGAGGGCAACGGGGCGATAAGATGCCACACGGGTTACCGGCCCTCGCACAACCATAGCCGCGAATGACCGCGCCCGCCCGGCCCCGCTCCATGCACGCGGTTCCCCGACCAGCGACTGCCGCGACGCTCAGCGGCGCAGTCGCACGAAACGCACTACGATCCCCTAATGATTCTCATGCCGTAGGAGGCCTGCATGAACATCAAGAAAGCGTTGGTGGTGGACGATTCCAAGGTCGCCCACCTGACCTTGCGCAAACTGCTGCTGGAACGCAGCATCGATGTAGACTGGGTTGGGTCGGGCGAAGACTGCATCAAATATCTGGACAACAAGCGCCCCGACATTATTTTCATGGACGTGATGATGCCGGGCATGGATGGTTTTGAAACCAGTCGCGCCATCACCAGCCAGGATCGCTTAGGCGCCGCGCCGATTGTCATGTGTTCGGCCAACGCCACCGATGAAGACAAGCGCGATGCCAAGGACAGTGGCGCGGTCGGATTTCTCTCCAAGCCCTATACCCCGGATCAGCTCGACGCGGTGCTGGCGATGGTCGACACCGGAACCGGCGCTATTGCCATTGAGGAAACAACGACGCCGGCAATGCCCAAGCCGCTGATCGTCGAGAAGGAGGCGCCCGCCGCACCTGCGCCCGCACCTGCGCCCGCACCTGCGCCCGCACCTGCGCCCGCGCCAAGCCGCGCACCGCTCAGTCTGGAACCAGCCATCAGCGGCGGCGAGGTCGAACAGATCGCCGAGCGCGTCGCCTGGGCTGCCGCCGAAAAGGTGTCGCGCGACATCATCCAGGAAATGGTACCCAACCTGACCCGCGAGATCGCCATGCAGGCCGCCCGCGGCGTCGCCGAGGATCTGGGCCGGCGGGCCGCGCATGCCGCGGTGCGGGCCGCACAGGAAGCGGCCAAGCAGGTCGCGACCGAAATCGCCCGTGGTACTGCCGAGAAAACCGCGCGCTCCGCCGCACAGGAAAGTGCCCGCGCCGTGGCCGAGCAGGCCGCCCGTGAAGTCAGCGAAGGCGTATCGCAGCGCAATGTCGCTCGCGGCCTGGAAATGAACCGCGACGAACTGTTCAAGGAGATCGAGACCCAGGTCGGTCGCCAGGCCCGGGAAGCGCTCGGCATGCTGACCGGATCGGCGGAGTTCAAGCAGCAGGTGGTCCAGATCGTGCGCAGCGGCATCCAGCCGGTGATCGAGACCATCGCGCGCGAAACCGCTGAACGCACCGTGCAGCAGTCCGGCCAGCAGTCCGGGGCCGACGGCGCCTCGGCCTCGCGGGCCACCCTGGCGCTGGTCGTGGGCTTTATCGCCCTGCTCGGCGCCGGCGCGGCCATTGTCGGCGCCGTGCTCAAACTGTTCTAGGCTGCCACCGCCGCGCCCAGTGATAAGGCGCGGCGGCCATCGACCCTGCCAAAATACCCGTGCGCCCATTTCCTGCCTTGCGATCCACCCGATTCCTCCATCTGCCGTGGGCGCTGCTGGGCCTGCTG
>CAZFBR010000356.1:0-1773 GCA_964517215.1 uncultured bacterium | reverse complement strand
GGTGTCGAGCACAACAAATAGAGCCCCCTTCCACGTGAAGGCGTAATAGGGTTCGCCCCGGCGTTTGCGCCAGTCGTCCAGCATCATCTGGTTGCCGAGATCGTGATTGCCTGGGACGAAAAAGAACGGAGTGGCGGTGGCGCACACAGCGGCCTCCATTTCCGCCCATTCCTGCGCCAGTTCGATTGGATCAGAGGTGTATCCTTCGATCAGGTCGCCGACATTGATGATAAATTCAGGCTTCAGCCCGTCGACCTGCTTCACCGCCTGTTCGAATACGCCAGGCCGGGCCAGTCCCGTCCTGTCACCGACCACGGCGAAGCGAATAGTGTCAGGGCGGTCTTGCGGGGCTTCGGTCCAACCATGGGCTTTTGCCCCTTTCGCATCGGGTTGGAAAACCGCTTCTTCGCTGCGGGCATAGGTTGTGCTGGCCATCAGCGTGATGCAGGCCAATGCAGTCGCTAACGTGTACCTGCTCGGTAGCATGGTGGCTCTCCTTTTTCGCCGCGTCACAACGCGATCTTTGTTTGTTGGTGGGGCCGTGTGATCGACAGTCCCACCAGAGTGTACCGACTATCGTGAACGCTGTGCGGAGTGCAACGTTGGTCGGTCAACGCTGGCGATAGGTTGGGATGCCAAGGCCCCAATGGATCGCGGCGGCACGCAGCAGGAATCCGGCTGTGCCTGATACACCCCATACCACCCAATGGGTCAGACCCAGCATCATGCCTGCTGCACAGAGCACAGCGGCAAGCGCGGCGGCAGTGACATAGAGTTCGGGGCGCATGATGATGGAGGGGCGGCCTGCCAGAACATCGCGGGTGATCCCGCCCACACAGCCCGTGATGATGCCCATCAGTGCGGCGGTCACCGGGGCGACGCCATAGCCAAGGGCCTTTGCCGTTCCCAATACCGCGTAAGCGGCAAGGCCGATGGCGTCAGCCCATTCGAGCAGCTTGCCTTCCCACAGGCGGTGCGGGGTGAACCAGACGAGCAGCGCCGCGCCCATGCAGACCGGCGCAACCCATGGGTCATGGATCCAGAACACCGGCGCGCCAATCAGAAGATCGCGGACCGAGCCGCCGCCCACGCCTGTAACCAGTGCGAAGAAGGCCAGCGTCACAAATGTCTGATGCAGGCGCGCGGCGAGCACCGCACCAGACAGCGCAAAGATGGCAATACCGACGAGGTCCAGAATGCCGAGCAGGGCGGGCAGTTCGGGTGTTGGCATGGTCGTGACGGCTCCGGCATTGGTGTCTGCCGCCCAGCGATAGGGTGCGCGCGTTGTTCCGCCAAGCCGCCACCTTCAGATCATGTTGATGTTGTCGCGGGACGGGGTGTTTATCTGGCGTCGTTTGTTGCTCCTGTGCCGCGCAATGCCGCAATTTAGGTGAGTGAAATTTACGACTTGCGAATTCGGTATTCGGATGTAGCATTGCAAATAGAAGAAAAGACAAAAAAGACAGGGAGGAGAAATGTGAAGGTTAATCCTTCACGTGCCGGATATTTTTGTACTCCGGTATAGAACTATTTTATAGCACGATATCGTTCGATAATGGTGTTGTTGTTCATCTTCTTTCACACCGTGCTGTAAGGCTGTTCTTCATCCCCCTTGATTGTCATGCTTCATGAATCGATTTTCGATCGTGAAGTCTTGATGTGCGGAATTGCGTATTTGGAACAGCCAAAGCGCGATGAATAACGAGGATGCTGACAGGATGAGATGAACGGTCTCACCGCCAGATAATCGAAACTGCAAGGGGAGAGATACGA
>CAZFBR010000355.1:0-1786 GCA_964517215.1 uncultured bacterium | reverse complement strand
TGTGATACACGAGGAAAACCGCGAGCCCCCAGAACGGGACAAACTCGAAGCGCCGCGCTTTTTTGCTGGTCTCATAACCCGGTGCCGGTTGCTGACAAATACCGCAGATTCCGCGTGCGCCACTGGCGGGACGCACACTCACCTCGATGGCCTCGCGCCCTGCCTGCGTAACGATTTCGGCTGACTCGTAGATAAATCCCTTGATAGGATGGCGGCGGCGTAGTATACTTGTTAGGCGCATCGGTGCCTCCCTGGTCGGTTTCGGGCGAAACCATTATACCAGTTTGGCGTCGTTGCGCATTCATTCTAACCCACACATTTTGGCGTAGAGCCCAATTGCTTATCATCAGGTATTGCAAGTAGAAGAGGTGGGGATGATGTTAAAAATTCTGATTGTAGAAGATGAGAATGAGATTCGTTTGTCTCTGGCAAATTTCCTGCGCAAGCGCGGCTATGATGTGAGTGAAGCAGAAAACGGTCAGCATGCCCTTGAACGGTTGAAGCAGGTTGAAGCGGATATTGTAATCAGTGACATCCGCATGCCGGTGCTTGACGGCATCGGCTTGCTGAAGGTCATTCGCGAACGGCATGCGCAGACCGATGTGGTGCTGGTAACGGCCTTCCAGGACATCGATACCGCCATTGAGGCGGCGCGGCATCAGGCCGCTGACTATATTCGCAAGCCCTACGATCTCGACGACATGCTGCATACGGTGCGGCGGCTGGCGCAGCAGCGCGATCTGAAGCGGCAGGTGGAACTGCAGCGGGAGCAGCTGCATCGCTCGCACCGGCTGGCATCGCTCGGCCTCTTGGCGTCAAGCATCATGCACCATATCAATAACCCCACCGCCACGATCCGCGGTCATGCGGACTATCTGCAGCGCAAGATGGCAACCATGCAGGAGAATGCGGAGGTGGTGGCGACGCTGCAGCGGGCGGATCTGGACGCCCGGAAGATTGCGGAGACGGCGCAGTGGATTGTCGAAGGTTGTGACCGGATCGCGGATATCATCAGCCGCACCGCAATCTTCTCGGCCGGCCGGCCGGCAACAGGCGGCTGTCGTATCGACGAGGCGCTGGAGCGGGCGCTGGCGCATATCCGGCGAAACGAACAGCGGATCCAGTTTAACCGTCTGCTGCCCGAGCAATCGCTCATGGTGGCGTTGCAGGGCGAAGAGCTTACCCAGATTATGATCCATCTGCTGAGCAACGCCAGCGAAGCGCTGACGGGTCAGTCAGACGCGCAGGTGACGGTGGTGGCGCGGCAGCATCCCGGCAAACTGCCGGTGGAACTGGCTGTGCTGGACAACGGCCCGGGCATCGCCCCCGAACTGCGCGGCCACATCTTCGAACCGCTGATCAGTTCGCATAATGACCGGCCGGGGCGCGGCATGGGGTTGTTCATTGTGCATCAGCTGGTGACGGGCGTGGGTGGAACGATCGATTGCGGCAGCGGACCGGACGGCAAAGGAACCGGCTTCACCCTGCGCCTGCCCGCGCCGGCAGCGGCATAAGGGAGACGACATGGAACGGATTCTGGTGGTTGATGATGAAGCGGGTATCGTGGCCCTGCTAAGCAATTTCCTGCAGGACGCGGGTTTCACGGTGGACAGCGCGGCGGACGGCGGGCAGGCGCTGGCGAAAATGCGCGACAACCTGTATAACATCGTGCTCTGCGACATTCGGCTGCCGGATGTTGACGGCAAGACGCTGATCCCGCAGTTCAAGGCGTTCAACCCGCTGTGCAATGTGGTGATCATGACGGGCTACACCTCAATGGACAATG
>CAZFBR010000354.1:0-1811 GCA_964517215.1 uncultured bacterium | reverse complement strand
GGACGCTGCTGGCGGCCATGGAGGAAAAGCTCAAGCCGGTCGAGCGCTACGAGCTCTTCACCGGCCAGAAAAACGTCGATGCCCTGCGCTTCTACGCGCGCCACGGCTATACGGTGGCGCGCTATGAGACCGTCAGCGAACGGCGCCAGCGCGTCTACCTCGAGAAAAAGGTGACTGCATGACCACCACCCCGGCAATTGAACCGGTGACCGGCGCCACCCTAACCGACCGCGCCGCGGCCCTGACCCGCGACGGCTGGCGATTCGCCCAGGCCTGCGCCACCACGCTCCCCGACGGCATCGAGCTGACCTACAGTTTCGCCCGCGCCGCCGATTTGCAGCATCTGCGCCTGACCCTGCCGCGGCAGGAGGCGCCGCCAGTGCCGTCGCTGTCGGCCATCTGTGCGCCGGCCTTCCTCTACGAAAATGAAATGCACGACCTCTTCGGCGTCACCTTCAGCGGGCTAACCGTCGATTACGGCTCGCAGTTCTACCGCACCGCGCAGCCGTTCTCCTTCGCGCCGCAGGCGGAGCCGCAGTCATGACCCGCACGATCATGCCGTTCGGGCCGCAGCATCCGGTGCTCCCCGAACCGATCCACCTCGACCTCGAACTGGAGGACGAAATCGTCGTCGGGGCGAGGCCGTCAATCGGCTACGTGCACCGCGGGCTGGAGAAGCTGTGCGAGACGCGCGATTATACCGAGTTCACCTTCGTCGCCGAGCGGGTCTGCGGCATCTGCAGTTTCATCCACGGCATGACCTACTGCCAGGGGATCGAGGAACTGCTGGGGGTTGCCATCCCGCCGCGGGCGCAATACCTGCGCGTGGTCTGGTCGGAACTGTCGCGGCTGCACAGCCATCTGTTGTGGCTCGGCCTGCTCGCCGACGCATTCGGGTTCGAGGCGCTCTTCATGCAGTCATGGCGGCTGCGCGAACTGGTGCTCGATTGCATCGAACTGACCACCGGCGGGCGGGTCATCTTCAGCTCCGCCTGCCCCGGCGGCGTGCGGCGCGATGTCACCCCTGACCAGGCCGCGTTCATCCGCGGCAAGCTGACAGAGCTGGAACAGCGCCTGGGCGAAATCGTCCCGGCCTTCCTCAACGACCCCGCCGTGCGGCAGCGGCTCGCGGGTGTCGGGGTTATCACCCGTCAGCAGGCGGAAACGCTGGGGGCGGTCGGCCCGGTGGCCCGGGCGTCGGGCGTCGCCATGGATATGCGCACCTCTCTGCGCTATGCCGCCTATGACGAACTGCCGGTCGAGCCGATCATCGCCAACGACGGCGACTGCCTCGCCCGGTGCCGCGTGCGCATCGGCGAGCTGACCCAGTCCATCGGGCTGATCCGCACCGCACTCGACCGGCTGCCGGCCGGCGAACTGGCAGTCAAGGTCACGGGCAACCCGACCGGCGATATCTTCGCCCGCGCCGAGCAACCGCGTGGCGAGGTGATCTATCATCTCAAGGGGAACGGCACGAAGTTCCTGCAGCGGTTCCGCGTGCGCACCCCGACCTTCGCCAACCTGCCGGCGCTGCTGGCCATGCTGCCGGGGAGCGCACTGGCGGATGTGCCCGTGCTGGTACTCACCATCGACCCCTGCATCAGCTGCACGGAGCGCTGAGCATGGCCCTCTTCACCTTCGCCAAAACCGCACTGCGCAACCTACTGCAGGGTCCCTGCACCGAGCGTTATCCGTTCGTACGCCGGACCATGCCCGCCGGCGTGCGCGGCGCGCTACAGTTCGAGCAGGCCACCTGCATCTACTGCGGGATCTGCGCGAAGAAATGTCCGACCGGCGCGCTCAAGGTCGAC
>CAZFBR010000353.1:0-1824 GCA_964517215.1 uncultured bacterium | reverse complement strand
GGTAACGTCCTCGAGCTGGCGGCGGCGCGCGGACAGGGCGTAGGCGCGATGCCCCTCCAGTTCGCGGGCCGCCGCCGCCAGCCGTACCGTCAGCTGCTGCAACCCGTTCTCGGCGGCGCGTTCAACCTGATCATACACGGCATCGCGGATCACCAGCGCGGTCAGGGCCATGGCCGCCAGCCCGCTGGCGAGCAGCAGCCCGACCAGCAGCAGGAGCAGCCGGCGGACGAACATGTCAGTGGGTGAAGTGCAGGTGCACGGCGGTGGTCGCGCCGGTGGTGGTGCTGTCGACCTTGTCGGCATACTGGCGGAGCATGAACGCGGCCAGGCGCAGCGGCGCGTCGGGATCGGTGCGCAGTTCTCCGCGGGTGGGCCGTTCCGCGGCGGCGGGAAGTGCCGGGCCGCGGTAGCTGATCGTGGCGTTCAGATTGAATTCGTCGAAGGTCAGGGTCAGGTGCACGGCGGGATCGGCGAGCGGCAGCTCGGCCGCGGCCTCCATGAACTCGGTCAGCGCGGCCTTGACGTTATACATCACCTCGCGCCGGGCGCCCCAGGCCCCGCCCTGCTGTTCAATGACGTGGAAGATGGCATCGGCCGCATCCGTCCCCGCGAGCAGGTCGAGGGTCATGGTCTTGCTGATCCCCAGCCGCATGAACAGGTTGAGGGCGATCGCCGTCAGGGTGGCGAGTGCCAGGGCGGAGGCGCAGAAGGGCGTGGCCCACGATGGCATCTGCGCGTACAGGTCGGGGCAGAAATCGACGCTCAACCCGAAAATGACCGCCACCCCGACGACAAACGTCTTGCGCGCATCGAGCATGCGCGAGGTGATGATCTGCAGGCCGGCGACGATCATGAAACTGACGGCAAAGATGAGCGACGCGCCCATGATCGGCTTGGGCATGATGACGAAGACCAGCGCCAGCTTGGGGACAAAGGCGGCGACGAGGAGAATAATGCCGATGGCATAGGCGATGCGCCGGCTGGCCGCGCCCGTGGCGATGGCGAGGCCGATATTGCTGGAGGAAACCGACATGCCCAGCGCGCCCATGCAGCCCGACAGCAGGTTGCCGATCCCGCCGGCGAGCACACCCTTGCCGATGGAGGTCATGTCCGCGCGCTTCCAGTCGGCATCATTCGTCTTCTGGCACGTGGTCAGGTCGCCCATGGTTTTCAGGGCCGAAGAGAGCGTGGCGACGAGGAAGGGGATGAGCAGCGCCCAGGAAAAGGACATGCCGTAGGCGGCGAAATGCGGGGCGCGGAAGAGCGGTGCGTCGATGAACTGGCGCAACTCCGCGATGGTCAGCACCCCGGTGATCAGCGCCACCACATAGCCGACGGCAAGCCCCGCCAGCACGGAATAGAGGCGCAGTTTGCCGCGCCCCCAGACATTGCAGGCGACCATGGCGATCAGGGTGGCAAACCCGACATAGGTGGCCACCGGATCGATTGCCGGTGGTGTTGCGCCCGCGGGATGCTGCTCGAATCCGAAGAGCAGCGGCACGGCAATGCGGATGACCTCAATGCCGACCATGAGCACCACGGTCCCCGTCACTTCCGGCGGAAAGACCGCGCGCAGGCGCGGCACCAACCGGGAGAAGAACACCTCGAAGACGCCCCCTACGGCGGTCATGCCGAAGATCATCGCCAGCGCGCCGGCTGGCCCGCCCAGCTTGAGTCCGGCCGCGCCGGCGAGCATGGAGGCGGAGAGGTAGGCGGGGCCATTGACCAGCGGGCAGAGATAGCCCGAGCCGACGGGCCCCTTCGGCAAGCCCTGCAGCACGGTGCAGATGCCGGTGGCGATCATGGCCATGGCCACCAGATTCT
>CAZFBR010000352.1:0-1844 GCA_964517215.1 uncultured bacterium | reverse complement strand
CTCGACCCGTTCGAGGCCAAGGTCGGCAAGGGCGTGTTGGGCAACAAGCCCGCGTCGGGGACGGCGATTATCGAGGAGCTGGGCGACGAGCATTGCGCCACCGGCAAGCCCATTGTCTACACCTCGGCGGATTCGGTCTTCCAGATCGCCGCCTGCGAGGAAGTCGTGCCGCTCAAGACGCTGTACCAGTGGTGCGAGTGGGCGCGCGCAATCCTCGTCGGCAAGCATGCGGTGAGCCGGGTGATCGCGCGGCCGTTCACCAAGAAGGACGGGAAATACCAGCGGACCACCAACCGCCACGACTACGCCTTCCCGCCGCCGGGCAAGACCCTGCTCGACCACGTCAAGGACGCGGGCCTCGCGTCGGTGGGCGTGGGCAAGATCTCGGACATCTTCTGCGGCCAGGGGATCACGCGCTCGCTTCCGACCAAGGGCAATACCATGGGGCTGAAGGTTACGGTCGACGAAATCAAGAAACACGAACCGGGCCTGCTCTTCGTCAATCTGGTGGATTTCGACATGCTCTACGGGCACCGGCGGAATATCCGCGGGTATTACGAGGCGCTGGTGGAAATGGACCGCGCGCTGCCCGAGATCCTCGGGCAGGTGGCGGACGACGAACTGCTGTTCATCACCGCCGACCACGGCAATGACCCGAGCTTCCCGGGCACCGACCACACGCGTGAATACGTGCCGCTGCTGGTTTCGGGGCCGAAGCTGAAGAACGGGGTCGACCTCGGCATCCGGAAAACGTTCGCCGATGTGGCCAAAACCATTGACGAGGCGCTGGGCCTCGGCCGGGTGACGGAAGGCACAAGCTTTTTGCCAGCATTACGATAGTCAATTTCGCCGCTGCGGCGGCGTCCAGCAACGGGGGAGGGCATCATGTTCGGGGCATTCAACAAGGGCGAGCCGGCCTTACAGCCGCTCGACAGCAACGGATCGATTCTGGCGGCGGGCTCGGAGTTCAAGGGTTCGCTGACCTTCAAGGGCGCCGTGCGCATCGACGGCATTTTTGAGGGTGAGATTATTTCCACCGGCCAGGTGACCATCGGCGACGGGGCGCGGATCAAGGCGGACATCGTCGGCGGCAATATCAGCGTTGCCGGCCAGGTTGAGGGGAACATCACCGCCAAGGAGCGGGTCGACCTCAAGCCGACCGCCCGCGTGATTGGTGACATCAAGAGCCCGATTATGAGCATCGGCGAGGGTGTGATCCTCGAGGGCAAGTGCATTATCGACCGCGGCACCGCCGGTGCTGCGCCAGCCGCGGCAAAAGGATGACGCGGATGGCGCTGTATTTCCCGGGTATCCAGAGGGCGGGTGTCGGCTGCGCCGGCCGCGGCAAAAGAATGACGCGGATGGCGCTGGCGTCGTGCACGGCGTGCCGGCGATCATGAGCCGGGTGCTGGGCGGCTACTTCATCACCCTGGAGGGGCCGGAAGGGTCGGGGAAAACGACGCAGGCCCACCGGCTGGAGGCGCGGCTGCGCGAGGCGGGGGTGCCCGTCCTCTACACGCGGGAGCCGGGCGGCACGCAGATCGGCGACCGCATCCGGCAGATGCTGCTTGATCCCGGCTCCTGCGGGCTTGACGCGCATGCGGAGTTCCTGCTGTACGCGGCGGGTCGGGCGCAGCACATGGCTGAGAAGATCACCCCCGCGCTCGATCGCGGACTGACAGTGATCAGCGACAGGTTCATGGACGCGTCCATCGCCTATCAAAACTACGGGCGCGGCTTGGACAAGGATGCGCTGCGCGGAATCAATGCCTTCGCCACGCACAAACGGATCCCCGACCTGACGGTTATCCTGATGATCCCGGTGGCGGAAGGGCTCAAACGGG
>CAZFBR010000351.1:0-1847 GCA_964517215.1 uncultured bacterium | reverse complement strand
GGTCCGGGGTGTGGCGGTCCATGGCGATGTGGACCAGCGCCGTCAGCGTGAGCCAGCCGGCGGCTTTCGCGCAGGTTGATCCCGCCCGGGGTTTTGACGTGGTCTGGCAGCAGGATCGTGAGGCGCGCGGGTACATCCTGCACCTGACCGGAATGATTATGGAAGGGCAGACGATGAAGGGGATGACCAACTGGGTGAGCACGCTGGTCGAGCCGCCGACGCGCGTGCGCAACGGCTACGAGGTCGGGACCACCATCAGCGCGGATGTCGCCGCGGGGATCCTGCTGCCGCCGGGGACTACCCGCTGCCGGGTCCCGGCCGGGATGTTCACCGGTCGCGAGACCATGCTGACCCTGCGGGTCACCGCGGTGGGGAATGACGTCGACACCACCATCGCGGGCACCCGGGTGCGGGCGACCATCAGGTCGGAATGGACCGCGATGAAGATGGCGCAGATGGGCGGCATGTCGGGCGGGCCGGGGATGCGCGGCGGCCAGCCGGGCGGCGCGCCCCCGGCCGGGTATCAGCGTCCGCCGGACGATGACCGGCCGCTGACGGAAGAAGAGGAAGAGGACCCCGAAGGCAGAATGCCCGCGGCGGTGCCCTCGCTGCCGGGCGGATTGGGCGGCTGGTTCTGATGTGCCGGTGATGGAAGCACAAACGCATGACCGCCTGAAGGAGCGGGTCGCTGCGGCGCCGCTGACCGCCGGCGTCTACTTCATGCGCGATGCAGAGCAGCAGATCATCTACATCGGCAAGGCACGCCGCCTGCGGCTGCGCCTGCAGAGCTACCTGCGCGGCGATCACGACCGCAAGACCGTGCATCTGCTGGACAAGATCGCGGCCATCGACTGGCAGGAGACCGAGAGCGAAATTGACGCGCTGCTGCTCGAAAGCGAGCTGGTGCGCGCACATCAGCCGCGTTACAACGTCCGGCTCAAGGACGACAAGCGCTTTCCGTATATTGCGGTGACCACGGCGGAGGAATTCCCGCGGGTGGTCATCACCCGGCGGGTCGCAGAACAGCGCGACCGCTACTTTGGCCCGTTCACCGACGCTGCGGCGGCGAAGCGGCTGGTGGTCGAACTGAACAAAACCTTCCGGTTGCGCCGCTGCGAGACGATGAAAAAGCGCCCCTGTCTCAACGCGCAGATGGCGGTCTGCCAGTCACCCTGCGCGGGCGGCGTTGATCGCGCGCGCTATCGCGCGGATATCGACCGCTGCCTGACCATCCTGCAGGGGAAGGGGCGCGAACTGATCCGTTCGCTGCGCACGACCATGCAGCGCCTGTCGACTGACCTTCAGTTTGAAAAGGCGGCGGAATGCCGCGATGCCATCGCCGCGGTGGAGAGCGTGCTGACGCATCGCGGGCTCTTTCAGGATGCGGGCGCGGGGCGGCGGCTGCAGCCCTCACTGCGGCCGGCCCTGCTGGCGCTGCGCGAGGCGCTGGCGCTGCCGCGTCTGCCGGTGCGCATTGAGGCGTATGACATCGCCACCGCCGCCGCGGGCCGGCATGCGGGCGGGGCCAAGGTGTCGATGGAATGGGGCCGGTTCAGCCGCAAAAACTACCGGCTGTTCACCATTCGCGAAGTGGCGGGTCAGGATGATTTTGCCATGCTCGCGGAGACGCTGCGCCGGCGGCTGGCGCATGCCGCTGATGATCCGCTTCCCGACCTGTTCCTGATCGACGGCGGACCCGGACAATTGTCGGCGGTGCAGGCAGTGCTCGCCGGCCGCGCGGATGTGCCGCCGGCAGTCGCTTTGGCCAAGTAGGAGGAGCAGGTCTATACGGCAGCGTCGCTGGAATTGGTGGCGTTTTTTGAGGAGGTGAAGCATTTGCTGATCCG
>CAZFBR010000350.1:0-1856 GCA_964517215.1 uncultured bacterium | reverse complement strand
TACGGTGTCATCGGCGAACTGGAGTCGGGGGTGAGCCATCTCATACAGGCGCGCGACATCAAGTCGATGGACCAGCTCATCGGGCGGGCGCAGCCCAATCCGGTCACCGGATTCATGGAACTGACGCCGGTCAAGCAGATCTCGGAGTCAAACCACGACCTCTGCCTGTCGTGCGGCAACTGCACGCGCTGCCCGTACCTGGCCATCTCGCTGAACAAGGACGGCAAGCCGGTGACCGATCCGGCGAAGTGCATCGGCTGCAGCATCTGCTCGCAGAAATGTTTCACCGGGGCGATCAGCATGCGGCCGCGGACGAAGCGGGAACTGGCGCAGCTCAGGGAAGACTAAGCGGCACCCGGCCGGGCCGGCGGGATGCCGGCCCGGACGACAAAAATCCGTCCGCCGCGGTTTATCGCGGCGGACGGTTCATCGGTATCATACATGGCGGACGCAGTGAATGACAGGAGGCGTGAAATGGCACGCAAGCAGGTAACGCTGGACGGCAACACCGCAGTGGCGTACGTCGCGCACGCGACGAACGAAGTATGTGCAATTTATCCGATTACCCCGTCGTCGGTGATGGGCGAAGTGGCCGACGTCAAGTCGGCGGCGGGCGAGCGAAACATCTGGGGCGCAATCCCCACGGTGGCGGAAATGCAGTCGGAGGGGGGCGCGGCGGGTGCGGTGCACGGCGCGCTGCAGGCCGGCACGCTGACCACGACGTTCACCGCGTCGCAGGGGCCGCTGCTGATGATTCCCAACATGTACAAGATCGCGGGCGAACTGCTGCCGACGGTGTTCCATGTTTCGGCGCGCGCGCTGGCGATGCAGGGGCTGTCGATCTTCGGCGACCACAGCGACGTCATGGCCTGCCGGCAGACCGGGTTCGCCATGCTCGCCGCGGGGAGTGTGCAGGAGGCGATGGACTTCGCCCTGCTGTCCCAGGCGGTGACCCTGGAATCGCGGGTGCCGTTCCTGCACTTTTTCGACGGGTTCCGCACCTCGCATGAGATCAACAAGGTCGAGCAGCTTTCGTTCGACGATATGCGGGCGATGATCGACGACCGGCGGGTGCGCGAGTTCAAGGAACGCGCCCTGTCGCCCGACCATCCGGTGCTGCGCGGCACGGCGCAGAACCCCGATGTCTACTTCCAGGGGCGTGAGACGGTCAACAAATTCGTCGACGCCACCCCGGGGCTCATGCAGCAGGCGATGGACAAGTTCGCGAAGCTGACGGGCCGGCAGTACCGCCTGTTCGATTATTTCGGCGCCCCCGATGCGACGCGGGTGATCGTGGCCATGGGTTCGGGTGCGGAGGTCGTGCGCTCGACGGTCGACCATCTGGTCAAGCAGGGGGAAAAGGTCGGGGTGGTGGTCGTGCGGCTGTTCCGCCCGTTTGGCGTGCAGGCCTTCGTCGATGCGCTGCCGAAGACCGTGCAGAGCATCGCCTGCCTCGACCGCACCAAGGAACCGGGCAGCATCGGCGAGCCGCTGTACGAGGATGTGCGCACCGCGGTGGGCGAGGCGATGATGGACAAGAAGTTCACCTTCACGGGCACGGGCGGCTATCCGGCCATCATCGGCGGCCGCTACGGGCTGGGGAGCAAGGAATTCACCCCGGCAATGGTCAAGGCGGTGTTCGACAACCTGGCGGCGAAGTCGCCGAAGAACCATTTCGTGGTCGGCATCGAAGACGACGTTACCAACCTGTCGCTGGCGTGCGATGCGGGGTTTGACATCGAGTCGGCCAACACCTTCCGCGCGGTGTTCTACGGCCTCGGGTCCGACGGCACCGTCGGCGCCAACAAGAACAGCATCAAGATCATCGGCGAGGAGACGGACAATTTCGCCCAGGG
>CAZFBR010000349.1:0-1866 GCA_964517215.1 uncultured bacterium | reverse complement strand
CTGTTGCCGGATTATGCGACTGTAGTGGAGCGACTCAGCGCCATGACACCGGCTGACGTGGCTCTTGAACAGGTCACTATTGGTGGTGAAGCGAATCTGGCTGTGGCGAGTACCACGCCAGCGGGTCCGTCGGCTGGAACACCGCGGCGTATCGGAATGGCAACCGGCGATAGTGCTTCATTGAATACACCGCAGGTCAGTATCACCGGTGCTGCACGAGATGCGCTAGCATTTGCCCGCTACTGCCAGCAGCTCGAACAGACGCGGCTGCTGGCGAATGTGACGTGCCGGCACGCGGAAGTCGGGGCGGACGGCAGGTTCGTCTTTTCCCTGGCGGGTACGCTATGAAGCCGGCAATGCGGTTTGCCTGCGGGTGCGGGACGGCGCTGTTGCTGGCGCTTGCGGGCTATTGGCTGGCCTTGGCGGAACCGCTGCAGGCGCTGGCGCAGGAAACGCGCAGTGGAGCGCAGTTGCGGGAAACGGTGGATGAAGCGAAACGGATAGCGCGGCAGCAGGAGCGATTGGCGATGGCAAACCAGCAGCTGCGTCGGGCGACCGGAGCGAATGCCGTTGATTCTGCACCGCAGTCGTCAGCCACGAATCTGGCCGAGGCCAGCCGGCGTATCGTCGCGGCCGGCGGGGCGATTGCGGGCATCTATCCGCAGCCGAATCAGGGGTGCGGTTTCAGGGTTATAGCGCCCGCATCACAGGCCATTGATGTGGTGCGGGAGGTTGAGCGTAATCTGGCATGGCGGCTGGCGCGACTGGAAATAAAGAAAGCTGACGACGGACGCATGGAGCTGTACCTGCTGTTGGAGTTTGGGCGATGAGCAGGTCAATGCCATCGCTGGCCATGCGCTTGCTGGTTGCGGCCGAACTGCTGGTGATTTTCGGGTGGGTCGGGCTGCTGTTTACCTGGCATGCGCCTGCCGCAGCAGTGGCACCAGTGCCGGTACCGATGCCGACTGGTGAATACCGGACGTTGCGGCATAATATTGACGACCAGCTGCAGGAATTGAGTACCATTCGGTATGATGGGGACATGCTGGGCGAGACGTTTGGTGGGCTGAACGACCTTGACCGTATTTTCATGGCGTCGACCCAGGTGGAAGCGTTTCCGCCGGCATCGGATATGTCAATAGCACAGGCAAACGGGACTTCGGGAATGACGGGTTCAATAGGAGATGGCAGTAATCTTGCCGGGCCAACGGAACGAACGCCAACGCCGGGAGGTCGGACTGTACCCGCTGTTAGCCAACAGCCGGTGGAACATGAGAACCGGCAGCAGGAGACAGTGGTGTGCTCGTATCGCGTGTCGTCAATTATCTGCGGTACCAGTCGTTCGACGGCAGTGTTGGTGAATACGGGTACTGGTGAAAGCTTGTTTTTGAACAGTGGGCAATATGCCGGGGATTGGCAGGTGGCCTCAATCACGGATACGGCAGTGATACTAAAAAATGGCAGTCGGCAGCGGATACTGCGAGTGGAATAGCTGATAATGAAGACAGCACAGAGCAATTATGCAGGATGCGGACGTGCAGGCGGAACGGGAGGCGTTATGCCTGGGGTAAAATTGCTGATGCTACTGGTGCTGGGCATGATGTTGACCACGCCCTGTTTCGCGGATACCGTGCCGACAGCTCCACAGACGAGCGTTGCGGCTGCTGCGGTGACCGTGCAGGAAACCGTGCCGGTATTCCCGCAAGCGGATATGCCGCCGGCGGATTCGCAGGTGGTCAAACTCGAACTGAAAGATGCCGACATTCGCGATGTCTTGATTGCGCTGGGGAAACAGGCCGGTGTGAATATCGTGGCGGACCCGACCCTGCAGGGAAAGGTCACCATGCACCTTGAAAATATTCCGCT
>CAZFBR010000348.1:0-1884 GCA_964517215.1 uncultured bacterium | reverse complement strand
TCCTGGGTATGTGCTGCAGGTGCAGCGCGCGGGGATGGAGAAACTGCTCGAACGGATCGCACGCGAACGCGCGGCCGACAGCCCGGGGTTCGATGTCGTCTGGCTGGCTGATTTTTCCGCGGCTGAATTGTTGAGCACGCAGGGGCTGCTGGCGAAGTACGAGCCGGCGGCGGGCGCGGCGATCCCGCCGATGTTCCGGGACAGCAATGGCTATTATGCCGGCAGCCGGGTGATGTGCATGGCGCTCGGGTACAACACCGCCCTGATGGCGCAGCGGCCGGTCTCATATCAGGACCTGGCCCTGCCGGCCTACCGGGGCCGGGTGGGGATCGTCGATCCGCACACCTCCGGCGCGTCATTCTGCTGCGTGGCGACGCTGCTCACGACCCCGAAGTTCGGCTGGGAGTATTTCAAGAAGCTGTACGACAACGGTGCGGTCATCGTCAAGGACAATGCCGAACTGCTGCAGCGGCTCGCCGCCGGCACCCTCGCGGTCGGCCTGATCCTGGATAATCAGCTGCGCGATTATAAAAGGACCAATGCCGCCGCCCCGGTCGATTTCGCGCTGCCGGCCGACGGCATGGTGCTGGTGGTCAGTCCCATTGCCATCAGCGCGCGCTGTGCGCGGCCCGACGCCGCCCGCTGGTTTGCCGACTGGGTGCTGTCGCCGCGCGGGCAGGAGCTGCTGGCGACACAATCGAGCACCATCCCGGCCCGGACGGACGTGGTCACGCCGCTGTCGGCAGTGTTGGAGCAGGCCGTGATCATCCCGGTGGTGCCGTCGGCGATCAGCCGGGAGAAGGAGCGGCTGCTGGCGCTCTTCGATGCGATCTTCGCCGGCAAGCCGGTGCAGGAACTTGCCGGGGTTGCGCCATGACCGCAGCTGGCGGCGGTCGCCTGCTGCTGGCGGTGGCGCTGCTGCTCGCCGGCTGCGGCGGCGGCCGGCAGGTATCGTTCGACGGTGCGCTGGCGCCGGCGGGCGGGATGGTGCCGCCGGGCGCGACGCCGCCCGTGCGGATCGCGGTGGCGCTGGGCGGAAAAGACCTTGCCCGGCAGTATGCGCGCTGCGAGCCGCTCGCCGGGTATCTCCGGGCCCGGCTCAAGCGCCCGGTGACCATGGTGTATGTGCGGGACAGCGCGCGCCTTGGCGGACTGTTCGCCGGCGGTCAGGCGGAGTTCGGCCTGCTGAACATGTCCGCCCGGCAGCGGCTGGCGCCGGACAGCGCGGCGACGGTTGCCCTGCTGGTGCCGGCCACGCCGCGCCGGGCGCTGCTGGTGGTGCGCCGGGACAGTCTGCTGCGCCGGTTCACTGACTTGCGCGGCAAAACCGTGGCGCTGGCTGCGCCGGACGATGGTGATGCGGCTGCCTATGCGCTGCAGCGGGCGCGCGCTGCGGGGGATGGCGTTGCCGCGCATTTCTTTGCCGTGCGCCCGGTGGCGGATTTCGCCGGCGCGTGCCGCATGGTGCAGGAGGGGCGCTGCGATGCGGCCTGTGTGGGGAGTGACTATATGCCGGAGGTGCCCGCCGGCTTGAAAGTGATCGACAGTTCGGACGCGCTTACCGGTGATATCGTGGTGGCCGGGACTGCCGCGCTGCCGTCGCTGACGGCGGCGCTCGTCGCTGCCCTGCAGGCCATGGCGACCGACCCGGCGGCCCGGGACTGTCGTACGGCCCTGCACGATGCGCAGGCGGTTACTGCCGGCATGACCGCCACCGCCGCCTGGCGCACGACCGAACTGCTGGTTGCGGCACGCGACCGGAGGGATACGCATGCTCTCCCTTAGGCGCAAGATCGTGCTGCTGCCGGCGACGGCGGTGATCGTCCTCGACCTGGTCGCGGTGGTGCTGCAGAGCGGGGCGGTCTACAGCGCGCTGCGTACCCG
>CAZFBR010000347.1:0-1887 GCA_964517215.1 uncultured bacterium | reverse complement strand
GACTGGTTCTGACCAGTTCACCGTCGTAGTAGTCGCCGTCGAACAAAACAAACAGCCGCCCGCCGCGCACCACCGGCCGGGTGCTGGCGGTGCTGAACAGCCGTCCCAGCTGCACCAGCAGTTCACGGTTTTGTCCGACCGCGCAGCCGTGCAGGATAATTTCGCTGTGTGCATCGACGATAGTATCCGGCAAAACGGATACTGTGCCGCTGTCCGCCACTGCCGCCATGGCTGCCGCCCCGCTTTGCGCGGCGCCGCCGGGCAGTACCGGCACGGCGATGCCCGTCCATTCATTGCCGTGGACGACCAGATTAATCGTGCCCCATGGTTCGCGGTTGCGCGGCGGATGCTGGACGAGATACTCACGAACTGCCGACAGGGACCGGCACGACTCGACCACATATTCCGTTTTGTCCTGCGGGTCCATGCGGTAATAGAAGGCGGCACGCGCGTAGTAGTGGGTTTTGGCGCCGCGATCGTCACCGAGAATGAAAGTGATACTTTCCCGCGGCGTCAGCACCGGCAGGGACGCTGTGTCAACGGCCGGCGGCACGGGCGGCGGCATCCGCCGCGCCGCGCGCGGCCACAAGCCGATGACAACGCAGCAGCCGACACTAAAAATGACGAGCAGCGCCAGCCAACGCTGGCGCTGCGGTTCGGACATGATTACCCCTGCCGGCGGTTCACCAGACCTCCAGCGTCATGGTCAGCGTCAGCGGCTGCCTCAGGGTCAGGCCGGCAAACTGCCAGCTGCGTATCGCCCGCAGCAGTGACGCAGCCGTGACGGCGTCGAGCTCGCTGCTGACCTGGCGGACAGCGGTTACTGATCCGTCGCGGCCGATGGTCAGGTCCAGCGTAATCTTCTGGCCCGGGCCGCTGACCCCGGACGGCTGCGCCGGGAGCAAGGCGCGCAGCTGGCTGTTCACGCGTTCGAGCAAACGCGCCGCCGAGAATCCGGCGCGAACACCGGTAAGCGATACAATGCTAATAGAATCCGCCAGCGGGCCGCTCATGACCACCATGCTGCTGTCCGCATTTGCCTCCGCCGACCAAACCGCCGCATCCGCAGCCGGCGGCGGCGTAATCCCGTTATAGAGACGCCCCACCATCGGCATTGCCGTCGGGCGGGCGACGGCGGAACCGTACAGCATCGGCGCCATGGCTCCGACTGCGGTGTTTTCCACGCCTTCGGGCAACGGCTGTGCCTGCTGCACCGTCACCAGTTCACCGTTCGCGTTGCGGCGCACGATGCTGTCGATGGCGACGAACGAGGTGTATTGGGTCATCAGGTTGTAGCGCAGGCCCAGCGCGGTCACTTCCTCCTTCAATTCCGCCCGGGCCTCGACCCGGTTGTAATCGTCAAGCATGGCGATGCGCTGGCGCGCCCACAGGTAGCGCAGCGCGGCGTTGTCCGTGCGCGGACGGTATTCCGCCACGCGGAGGCGCTTGCTGAAGGCGCCGCTGCCGGCCGTGCCCGTCACCGCCAGCTCGCCCTGCACCTCGCCCCGCCATTTGCCGAAGACGATGAGCGGGCGCTGCGCCAGCACATCGGGTATGGATAGCGGCTCGATATCGTAGGCGTCAAAACCCGGGGTTGCGACGCGGACCCCGGTCAGCACCGGCGCTTGAATATAGGCGCGGAACTTTTCCGCCTGCGCGTTGGCTTCCTCGGGCTTGGCGACGATAAACGGCTCGCCCTGGCCCATGCGGGCCAGGCCCTCGATGAGGTAGCGATTGACGCTGCTGCCGATGCCGAAGGCATACATGTTGGCCTTGCCGAGATTGGAGCGGATGAGGTCGAACGACTCGCGCTCGATGCTGACGTAGCCGTCGGTGGCGATCACCACGCTGCGCGACATGCCCGTCGTGCGCGGCAGCGCCAAAGCG
>CAZFBR010000346.1:0-1892 GCA_964517215.1 uncultured bacterium | reverse complement strand
CCTCCGCGTATTGCTTGACCTGGTTGTAGGTGAAGACCGGGCCGTCCTTGCAGCAGAAATGCGGGCCGAGCTGGCAATGCCCGCATTTGCCGAGGCCGCACGACATGTTCTTCTCCATCGACAGCAGGATGCGCTCGTCGGCAAACCCCTTTTCGATGAACTTGAAGGTGCCGAACTTCATCATGATGGGCGGCCCGCAGACCACCGCATAGCTTTCCGCGGGCGTGAGCGCCACCTGGTCGAGCAGCACGGTCACCAGGCCGACCGTCTCCGACCAGCCGTCGGCCGGCTTGTCGATGCTGCGCTTGATCTCCAGCCGGGAATCGCCCAGCCAGCCGGGGAACTGGTCCTTGTAGACCACATCCTGCGGGCTGCGCGAGCCGTAGAGCAGGACGATGCGCTTGAATTTCTCGCGCTGATGCAACAGGGTCAGCAGGAACGAGCGCAGCGGGGCCATGCCCACGCCGCCGCCGAGGATGATGATCTCCTTGCCGTACAGTTTTTCGATGGGATAGCCCTTGCCGAACGGGCCGCGGATGCCGACCGTTTCGCCCCCCTTGAGGTCGTGCAGCATCCCCGTGACCCGACCCGCCTTCATGATGGTCACGTCGATGGTTTCCGTCGCGTACTGCGACGAACTGGGCGTGAAGAAACCCTCGCCCGCGCCCGACAGCCCCATGCCGATGAACTGGCCGGTGGCGAAGCTGAACGGCTGCGACGGCTTGAGCACGAAGGTCTTGATCGCCGGCGTCTCGTCGATGACCTTGACGACCTTGGCCGGGACGGGGCGATAGATGTCGTGGGTCATTTGCCGTCACCCGCCAGCACGTCGGTCAGCACCCGGCGCATGTCGATTTTTCCCTGGCAGGCCGCGATGCAGCGTCCGCACCCCGTGCAGCACAGGGTCTTAACCCGCTCGGGACGATGCACCGTCTTGCAATAGTACCGGTTGCGCAGCCGCTCGTGGATTTTCGGGCGGGGATTGCCGCCGCCCGCCACCCGGCCGTAGCCGGTGTACTGGCAGGAATCCCAGTGCTTCTCCCGCGCGAAGTCCGTGCTGCCGATATGGTCGCGAATGAAAAAACAATGGCAGGTCGGGCAGACATGCGTGCACCCCCCGCACACCACACAGGGCTTCGCCGCCTCCTGCCACTGCTTCGCGTCGAATTTCTGCTCGAACGCGGGGAGGTCGTTCCGCCCGAATGTGTACGCCGCATTCTGGGCGCTGACCGCGGCACTGACCTGCCGGCGCTGCGCGTCGCGCCGGGCGGCCTGGTCCGCCGTCGCCGCCGTCGCCTGCAGCCCGCCGGTGGCGATGAACTGCCGCCCCGCCTCCGTCGCCGCCGCCACCAGCAGCATCCCGTCCGGCAGTTCGCTCACCGCGACGTCGTGGTTGCCGCCGGGATACGGCTCATTCGACCATTGCGTGCAGAAGCAGGTCGCGCCCGCCGCCGTGCAGTCGGTGGCGATAATCAGCGTGTTCGCGCGCTTATTGGCATAATAGGCGTCGGGGAAATCCGGTTCGTTATAGATGGCGTCGAGCGCGGGCAAGGCCAGCAGGTCGCAGTTCTTGATGCCGACCACAATGCGCTTGACCAGTTTCCGGTCAGGTTCAGTCAGTTCTTCGTGGGCCGGAGTAAAAAACGATTTGACGGGGAGCGCCGCGCGATAGCCGCCAAGCGCTAGGGCCGGGATATGGGTGCGATTGCACCGGGCATAGGTGAAGCCCTTCTCGTTGGCAACCACACCCCACACGATTGCCTCTTCGGTCAGGCGCTGCAGGTAACTGTTCCACTTGTCACGCGTTACGGCAAAGAGTTCGCTCACGCCCGCTCCCGCTGATCAGTCGCATCCGTGCGCAAATATAACAGTAGTATGCCAGACCCCCGCAT
>CAZFBR010000345.1:0-1916 GCA_964517215.1 uncultured bacterium | reverse complement strand
CCCGCCACCGCGCGCGCCAGCAGCGTCTTGCCCGTCCCCGGGGGGCCCTTGACCAGCACCCCTTTGGGAATGCGGCCGCCCAGCTTCTGGAATTTGGCGGGGTCCTTGAGGAAATCGATGATCTCCTGCAGTTCCTCCTTCGCCTCGTCGCAGCCCGCGACGTCCTCGAAGGTGACTTTGGGCAGGTTTTCATTGAACAGCCGCGCCCGGCTCTTGCCGAACGACATCACCGACTTGCCCGACCCCTGCATCTGCCGGAAGAACAGGTAATAGAGCACGAAGATCAGCAGAATCGCGGGGACCAGCGTCCAGAACAGCTGCACATACCAACGGCTCGCCTCGGGCGCCTCGCCGGTGACCTTGACATTATTGGCGGCGAGCAGCTTGATCAGTTCGTCGTCGGGAACCGGGATGTAGGTGCGGAACCGGCCGCCGTCCTTGTACTCGCCCTCGATCTCCGTCTCGCCGATGATCTTGGCCTTCTCCACACGTCCTTCCACCACCTGCTGGCGGAAGGTCGTATAATCGGGTTCGGTCAGCTTGCCGCCCGGCAGGTTCGTCGCCTCGCGGGCAATCAGCAGCACCATGAAGGTAATCAGCACCCAAAAACCGAGATTCTTGAAAAATGACTGCACTCCTCACACTCCTTCGCGCACGGTGACCATGCGCAAATCATCTCCGTCGTACCGGCCCGCCGCGTCAGCCGCCAGGCGATGGCCAACTACCCAGATAATATTCCCGTCCCGGCCCGTATCCGTCAGCAGCGGGATGCGGTCGCGCAGGAAACGCGGGATCCCGCACCCGGGCAGGAATTCCTTCAGCCGCTGTTGCTGCCCGCCCATGCCCGCCGGGGGAAATGCATCGCCCGGGCGCCGGCCGCGCAGTAGAAACGGCCCGCGCAGCGCCGCCGCCGCAAACACCGCCGCACCGTCAGGGAGCGCGGGCGGCCAGGCCGGCAGCGCGGTGCTTTCCAGCGTCAGGTTCCACTCCCGCAGCCGCTCGCACCCGTGCAGGCGAACCGCCGCCGGGGCCGGGACCGCCACCGCCGCCGGATCATACACAAACAGCCGGCCGCGCCATACCTCCGCTGCCACACCTGCTTCCTGCCAGCGCGCGGCACCGATCGCCAAAAACCGTTCCAGAACCCGGAAACGCGCGGTGGTCAGCGGCACCCCCTGCGGTAACGCCGCCTGCCACCAGTAGAACCGCTGCAACTGATGATACTTTTTCAGCGTCGCGGTGTCAATCGATATGAACGTCGCATTGCGTCCGCGGGCTGCCACTTCGCCCATCTGTTCGCGCAGCAACCGGTCCGCCGCCGCCGCGGTTGTCGCTACTTGTTGGAAATGATCATGATATGCCGTGTTGATACTTTCCGCCGCCGGCGCGAAGGCATGGCGCATCCGGTTGCGGCTGTACTGGTCGGCGGCATTGCTGCTGTCCATGGCATACGGCAGCTGCCGGGCCGCGATATGCCGCATGACCTGTTTCCGTGGCATGGTCAGCAGCGGGCGCAGCACCGTCAGGCCGCCGATCAGGGTCAGCGCCTGCATGCCCGCAAGCCCGGCAAGCCCGCTGCCGCGCACGAGATGCAGCAGCATGGTCTCCACCTGGTCGTCTGCAGTATGCCCGGTCGCCACCGCCGCGGGTTGCAGGCCGCCCGCGGCCCACGCGCGCGCCAGCGCCCAGCGCGCTGCCCGCGCCTGCGCCTGCAGGTTGCCGGCCGTCCCGGCCAGCGGCACCCGCTGCACCCGCAGCACCAGGCCGCGTTCCCGCGCCCAATGCTCGACCAGTTCGGTCTCCGCGTCCGCTTCGGGGCGCAGCCCGTAATTGAGATGCGCCAGTTCCAGCCGGAAACTGAACTCCGCCCGCAACCCGCCCAGCACATCAGCCAGAGCCATTGAATCGGGTCCGCC
>CAZFBR010000344.1:0-1936 GCA_964517215.1 uncultured bacterium | reverse complement strand
GTAACGGAAAAGGAGCAGGCGCGCATTTGGGCACTGTTCAGCGGTATCTCGTTCGAATGGCAGGTTCTTGAGAGATTCGGCCCGCCCGACGAGGAACGGCAGATTGGACGAATGGTCATCTATCCGGAAAAGGACGGGCAACCTGCCCGGGGAGAAGCGTTGCGCACGCTGGTCTACAAACACCTTTCGGACGTGGCGGATGTCCATTTCAATATCAGCGATGGGGGTAACGCGCGAGGCATCTGGGAGCAGAAGCATAGTGCCGAACCCGGCGGCCGGCATGACGGCAGCGACGGTCCGCCCGCGTCAGGGTCGTCATGTCCCTGTCGCTGACATATGCCGGCAAGGAGCGATGGCAGAAGGATTTGGCGATGGTGGCAATAATGCGAGGAACACTATCCCGGTAGAATCGTTTGGCAGAAAATCGAACACGAACTGACCCACAGGCACGACAGGCGGAATCACCGACGGTGGCGGCGCAGACGGCAGAATGCCGGATTGACAGCAGGAAGACATTCAAGTATATTGGGCCCGGTTGTGGCGATGGTGTGCCTGAGCCGCCTCGCCGGCCGAGCGAGGGTGGCGGAATGGCAGACGCGCCGGACTTAGAATCCGGTCCTTCACGGGATAGGGGTTCAAGTCCCCTCCCTCGCACCATAACCGATCATAATGCGGAAAGGAACGCAGAACCATGGATTACACCGTTGTCAAACGCGAGAACTGTCTCGTGGAGCTGGCCCTGAAGGCCGATGCCGGCGAGGTGGAGCAGAAGCTGCAGCAGCAGCTCCAGAAGATGAGCTCACGGGTGGCCATCCCGGGGTTCCGGCCCGGGCGCGCACCGCAGTCGCTGCTGCGCCGGCGCTATGCCAAGGATATCCTTGACGACATGGCGGTCGACCTGGTGGCGGCCGGTTTGGGCGAGATCGTCGGCAAGGAAAAGATCCGCATGGTGGGCCGCCCGCGGATCGTCAAGTCGGACCTCGGCGAGAACACCAGCAGCACGATCAGCGTGACGGTCGAGGAATTTCCCGCGGTCAATATCGACGACGGGAAGTACAAGGGGATCAGCATCAGCGTCCCGCAGACCGCGGTGCTGGACAAGGACGTCGACGAGGCGATCAATGCCATGCTCGAGGACGAGGCGGAACTGGCCCCGGTGAGCGGGCGGGCGGCGCAGCTCAAGGACCTCGCGGAAGTGAAGGTGACCATCACCCCGGCGGGCGGCGCGGCCCAGGCCGAATCGACCTACCGGCTGCGGCTGGGGCAGAACGAGCTGGCGCCCGAATTCGACCAGCATATCATCGGCAAAAAGGCGGGCGAGCAGTTCACGGTGCAGCACCGGCTGGCGGACGCGAAGGCGGACGAGCCGCAGGCGACGTATGCGGTGACGGTGGTTTCGCTGCAGGAAAACCGCCCGCCGGCGCTGAGCGACGAGTTCGCCACCAAGCGCGGGGCGGAGAATGCGGCCGACCTGAAGGCCAAGGTGCGCCAGCGGCTGGAGGCGTGGACGGAAGAGACGCGCCAGCGCGAGATCCGGTCGGCACTGCGCGGCGAGCTGACGAAATTGTATCCTTTGCCGGTTCCCCCCAGTTTCGTGGCCGGGCTGGCGGAGGATATGATGCACGATGCGGAGCGCGAAATGCAGCAGTACGGCGGGAAATTCGACCGCCAGCAGATGGGCGGGGCGGTGCAGGCGGCGGCCGAGGTCAAGGCCCGGGTCATGCTCATCCTCGACGCCATTGCGGTCAAGGAGAATCTGGCGGTGACGGAGGAGGACCTGGCGGCCAATGCGGACCAGATGTTCGCCCAGACCCAGCTCTCCGAGGCGGACCGCAAGCGGATTATCAAGCGCTGGCGGGGTGACGGCACCTGGGACAATATGCGCTTCAACCTCAAGCACGACAAAGCGTTCAACTTTGTTATTGCGGCAGCCGAC
>CAZFBR010000343.1:0-2000 GCA_964517215.1 uncultured bacterium | reverse complement strand
GACCGGTATCATCTCATCCTGCTGGCGAAGAACCAGCGCGGGGTGCGCAGCATCATCAACCTGATGAGCGAGAGCACCGCCAATTACGCGCTGGATAATCGCGTGTCCGTGGTCGACAGCGACCTGCTGGCCAGGCACAGCGACGGGGTGATTGCCACCTGCGCCTGCGTCTTCGGGCGCATCCCCGACGCGCTGTGGCGGGGTGACACCGCGACGGCGGAACGGACGCTCGCGCGGTATCGGGAGATCTACGGCGACGATTTCTATCTTGAAGTCGCCACCCACTACTTTCCCGAGCAGGATATCGCCAACCGCCATATTCTCGAACTGGGCAAACGGGAAGGGGTTCGGGTGCTCGCGGTCAACGACTGCCATTTCGCGCAGCAGGCGGAATGGTACCTGCAGCGCACCATCATGAAAACGCTGTACGGCGAACTGACCGGGTACACCATCGAATCGCAGGAATGCTATCTCAAGTCGCGGGCGGAGATGGAACACCTCGGATTCCCGGCGGCGACCTATGACGAAACGGTCAAGCTGGCCGAGCGCATCGATGATGACTGCGCCGATGCCATGGCGGCGCCCGCAGGCATGGGCGGGACGGTGATTGCCGCCGCGGGCAAGCTGCAGGTCATGGATGTGGCGGAGGTGGTCAAGGCCGCCGGCCTGGTGCTGCACCTGCCGAAGGCGGACCGGGATAAAATCGCGACGGAACTGGCGGGCAAAACGCGCGAGCAGCTGGCGGAACTGCCGACACTGCAGCACCCCACGCTCAACTTCGTGCTGCCGCGGCTGGTGGGGGTGGTGCGCGGGGTGGAGCCGAACCCGGAGGTGCTGGTCACCGGCGACGCGGGTGCGGTTCCCTGCCATGTCAGCGGGGGAATGGCATACGCGCATTGGGACAAGCACGACCTTGACGAACTGGGGTACACGACGGTGGCGGCCAGGACGGATGCGGGCTGGAAGCAGCGCGCGGTCCGCGCGCGGCAGCTGGTTGAGGCGGAACGGCTGTGGAAGAGCCGTGCCTACGGGCCGCTGCTTGATCTGGTGATGCAGCTGCCCGAGGACAGCACGGGCGAGCGCGATCTGTATCGCGCGCTGGCGATGACCCGGCTGCGGCAGCCGGATGAGGCGGAGAAAATCTTCCGCGCCCTGCTCGACCGCCTGCCGGCCAATGATCCGCAGCGCTACGAAGCGCATCTGCAGCATGCGTGGAACCTGTCGCATCTGCGCCGGCCGTTCGAGCAGGTGGCGGATGAATTCGACCGCGCCATTGCGCTGGCGCCCGCCAATCCGGCCGCATACTATGCCAAGGGCACGCTCGCCTACAAGCAGCGCAAATTCGGGATCGCCAAGGAAGCGTACCGGAAATATCTGCAGGTGGCGACGTCGGGCCGGCAGCACGCCGAGGTGAGCGATCAGCTCGCCAATTTGGAAGGCTGAAGGACCAGCGGGAACGGGGGAGCGCGATGAAGAAAGTTACCATACTGCTGCCGGATACGGTGAAACACCGCATTGGCGGCAGCGGCGGCCGCTGCCGCGAATATGACATGGCGGTCAATGAGGAGAATGTCGTGCGGTTTCTGTGCGAGCCGCGCGATTATCACGAGGCCTTTCTGCTGGAACCCGACATGGTGCGGGTGCTGTCGGTTGAGGACCATCCCGGCACATAATTCATCCGGGATTTTCGCCGGTACGGAACCGGCAGGGATCCACCAACGCAAAAACGCCCCCGGCCGAAACCGGCCGGGGGCGTTGCTGTTGCTGCTTACTTGCGGCCGCCCGGCGAATCCGGGGTGCGGCCGTCCGGGCGCTGGCCCGCTGCCGTGCCCGCAGGCGCTGTCGTGGCGGCGGGTGCGGCGGCACGGCCCGCCTGATAGCTGCCGGGTGCGCTGCGTGCGCTGGCCCCCGGCCGGTATTTGAGCGACGCCGGCACGCCGCCCAGAGCGATCAGCATGTCGCTGACCTTGACCCCGCCGCGGTCGATGACGAGGTGCTGG
>CAZFBR010000342.1:0-2091 GCA_964517215.1 uncultured bacterium | reverse complement strand
AAGTTGTCGTGTGCTGAAAAACTGTCAGGCAGTTGACAAGGGCGAATTAATTAGGATACGATACGGTATTCACAGTCCATAGGCAAGCAGTGGGGGAATGCATCTGTCGGAGCGGGGGAGACCACTTCATCGCCGGTTGCTGATACTGGCAATGGCTGTAACGCTGATGGCCGTGGTGTCGGCGACGGGAGTGTCGGCGGCGACCACGTTGCGCCTCGTCGATCCGTCCAATGCCGCCACGGTCAATACCGCCAGCATCGGGCGGGATGCAATGCGGCATCCCGGCGACACCTTCGCCCTTGAACTGTGGGCGAAGACTGACACCTTCATCAGCGGCGTCGGCTGCTACTGGCAATACGACAGCACGCGTCTGGAATTGTGCAGCCTGAGCGGTTCGATGTACTGGGCGGTGTATCCCGACACCAGCGTCTTCGGCGACACCCCGCTGATCAACAGTTCCTCCAACGACACCATTTACTATGCGGTCACCACCACCGCCGATTCGATGACCGGCGATGCGCGGGTCGCGACGATGTACTTCCGGATCAAGAGCTACGGCACCGCGTACGGCGACACCGCGCTGGTGCGCTGGCTGTTCGACAGCGCCAACAACCACGAGAGTGCGGTCGGTTCGGGCACGGACAGCAGCGCCACCAGCGAACTGACGGGGGTTGATACCGGTGCGGTTTATGTCCGCAAGAAATGGTCGTATCTGGTCTACCTCGACGGCGACAACAACCTCGAAGCCGACGCGCTGGCGGACTTCATCGAGATGGCGGCGGTCGGGTCCGGCGACACGCTCAGCATTGTGGTGCAGCTGGACCGGGCGGCGGCGGAGGCGACCACGTACGGCGACTGGACCGACTGCCGGCGGTTTTATGTCCAGAACGGCAACACCCCGCTGGCGGCGACGGCGCTGACGTCGCTGGGCGAAGTCAATATGGGCGATTCCAATGTGCTCGCTGACTTTCTGGAGTGGGCGCTCGCCACCTATCCCGCGGACAGCTATGCGCTGGTATTCTGGGATCACGGCGGCGGCTGGCGGGCCCCGGGACCGGAAACGCCGAAGACGCGGGCGGTCTGCTGGGATGACGGCAGCGGTGGCGATTGCCTGTACATGGCGGAAGTCCGCGAGGCGATGACGGAAGCCGGCACGGTATTCGACGTGGTCGATTTCGATGTCTGCCTCGCCGGCATGTTCGAAGTCGGGTACGAAATGCGCAATGTGGCGCGCTATGTGGTTGCGTCAGAACTGACGGAACCCGGAGCCGGCAACCCCTACACTGCCATTCTGGCGCCGCTGAATGCCGACCCGGACACGACTCCGGCAGCGTTTGCCGTGCTGTCGGCTTATGCGTATATGCAGTCGTATGCCAGCGCCAGCGACGCCGTAACCAAGCGGCATGGGATCTCTCCAAAATCAATGTGCTGGCGACATCGCTGAACACGCTGGCGGCATCAATCACCACGGCGGCCGATCTGACTGCCCTGCGCACGGCCCGCGATGCGACCCAGCTGTTTGATGGTGGCGATGAACCGTTTTGGGACAGCAACTACGGCTATATCGACCTGATTCACCTTTGCGACAATATCGCCGCGGGCGCGGCAAGCGCCGGGGTCAAGGCCAATGCCGCGGATGTCAAGAGCAAGGTGCAGGCGCTCATGCTCTACAGCGGCTACGACGACAACAGCGCCGGCCTGCTGACGAATGTCGGTGGCATGTCCATCTACGCGCCGCACCTGGCCAATGCCGGCACCACCTATTTCAATCCGTTCTACCAGTTTGTGGTGCAGTCGTCCCCGGCGACGGGCTGGGACGACCTGCTGTTGCGTTTGAACACGTCGAACAGCAGCTTCGGCCCGACGGCGGCGACGATCGCCGATCCCGGCGACACGACGGATACGGACGGCATCTTCCGGCTTTCCTGGAGCGGGGTCGCTGATGCGGGCGGGGTCAGCAGTTACGGTGTCGTTTCCTATCCGAATGCCCAGGTTCTCTTTACCGATGGTTTCGAGGCGGGGACGGCCGGATGGACCCTGCAGAATTTCGCACTGGACGGCAACGTGCGCGCTGCCGGAGCGAACGGGCTG
>CAZFBR010000341.1:0-2096 GCA_964517215.1 uncultured bacterium | reverse complement strand
CGCCATAGGCGTTCCGGATGTATTCGAGATCCTGCGCCGCGAGCAGCGCCCGCGCACACGCTTTGCAGGTTACCTCCATACCGGTGCCCGCGAGCGCCACCTGGACGCTGCGCTGCGCACGGCCGCACAGAGTCGCGCCCGCCGCACCCGCCGCATGATTCACAATCCGGTACAAGCGCATAGGCACACCTCAAAGAACGACGCCGACCCGTGTCAGGATTTTCACCGCGTGCGCCGCCTGGCAGGCCGCGTCACGCAGCGCGTGATGCCGGGGAACCTCGCCCCACCACTCCGGAGGATCGATGAGGGGCAGCACCGCATCGTAATCGACCGGGATGCCCGCCCCGGCCGTACCGCACAGCGTGCGGTAGCACGCGTCCTGCCGGCGCGGCCACACGAGTTCATGCAACTCGCAGCGATGGAACGCCCTCCGCAGAATCTCGTTGTCGAACGTGCTTCCGTTGCCCCAGACCTCGACCGTCCCGTCGCCAAGCCACCGGCGGAACCGCGCCAGCGCGTCCGGCAGCTCTTCGCCGCCGGACGTCGAAAACTCCAGCGCGGCCTCGCCGTGCCGGAACCACCAGGCCAGCGTGTCGGCCTCCACGTGGTATTTCGCCTTGAGGGATCCGCGCAGATCGATGCGCGAATAAAACCACTCGCCCGCACAGTCGCCGTTGAACAGGACAGCGCCGACCGCCAGGATCACGCACCCGGGATTGACGCCCAGCGTCTCAAGATCAATCATCACCCGCTTCATAACATCACCTCGGCTTTGCCTTCACCGCCGCGCGGGGCCCGTCGCGAACCCGCGGGGCACCCGCGCGGCATTCGGGAGTCCACCCCCGAATGGTTATGTGTTTCAGTTCGTTTTTCCGGTCTCCTTATCAGCGAGACCGCGCCTGAACATTCTGGCACGGGGCGCGGGGGCATCCTGCTCCAGCCAATCCCGCACATCCTGCATGCGGAAAACGGTCGACGATGTACGGCTGTCAGGGCTCATCTTCCGGGCCCGGATCGTGCCGGCCTTCGCCAGCGACAGCAACCTCCGCCGGGGCACGCCGTACAGCGCCGCGACGCTTTGCGCCGTGCCCCAGACCGGCTCCATTTTCAACACAATAGTCATGACTGCCCCTCTTTCTGCTGTTTAGAAGCGCTGCGTTCAACCGCCTCGTTCAGATGAAACGCCACTTCTTGTGACCGGTTGCGGAAACCCGCCCGCGCCATCCGCTCGATGGCGCCAAGCAAACAATTTGGAACAATAATCGTGATACGACTAATGCCAGTAGGTTTGTGTTTCATGGTTAAAACGTATCACGTAACATCACGTCAAACAAGACAAAAAGATTACTATGGATATTACGTGATTATTAGTGCTTGCAATCGGATACCGCGTGATGTAATATGAGAGCCGAAAAATTAAAGGAGAATCAGAATGTCAAAACCTACCACACACTTCAGAGGCCCTGACTCGACCCAGATCAGCATATCGCTGCCGACCGCTCTGCTGGAGGCGGTCAATGAACTTGCGAAAGAAGCCCAGCGCCCCCGGTCGAATCTGATCACGGTGATACTGACCAAAGCGGTCGAAGCGGATGCAGCCGCGAAAGCGCTCGCGAAAGACACAGCAAAACCCAAAAAAGCCAAGTAAAACCACTGTGGCTAAACTGTGCCAAACCAACTTAAACTATATGGGCCGAACGGTCAAAAAGGCGGCTATTTGTGCGGAAATACACGCAAAAAGCCGCAAAACAATGTGTTTTTGAAAAGTCCCGTCGTACTCAAACCGGCCCTGCTCTGCAATCTGTAAAGTTTCTGTTTCATAACGCTGCCCTGTTCCTTGAGCCTTCATCCTCACCTGTACTCGGATGAAGGTCAGGGAACAGGGGAAGTTGTGCAGCGTTCAGAAACGGCGGATTGCAGACAGGACGGTGATGGCGTGTCCGGAACGTGGGGAACACGGAAGCGGACGGTCAGGAGGGACGGATGACCGGGAGCCTGCCACTAGCCGCGCCGTCGGCAACGGGCATGACAAAGGCGGTATCCCGCCGCCGCGAGTAGCCGAAGCGTTGGCGTGACCGAGTGCAATGGCGCGGCGT
>CAZFBR010000340.1:0-2140 GCA_964517215.1 uncultured bacterium | reverse complement strand
CTCCCGCGCTGTGGGAACAATGCCGCGAGCAGGGCAATTGCCATGAGCAGCAGCCCGCCTGCCGGCAGCCAGACGCCGGTGTGCCCGTCCCACATGAACGCCGCGCTCCATTCGCGCAGCATGGCATACCCCGCCACCGCCGGCAGCAGGCACGCCAGGAATCCCGGCAGATCGCGGCGCGGATGATAGCTGAGCGCCAGCAGCGCCAGCACGATGATCATCGCGCGCTCGGCGGGAAAGCCCGCCAGCATCCCCGCCGCCGCCAGCTGCAGCGTATGGCCCGCAGGCAGCGCCGGCTGCAGCGCCGCTTCGCCCTGGTAGGTGCGGTCGGGCATCGGCCCCAGCAGTTCCTGCGTATCGACCTGCACCCACATGTGCACCAGGTTGCCGACCAGTTGCGCGTCGCGATGCCCGCGCGCGCGCAGAATGCTCACGGCAAGAATGGCGCGGTCCTCACAGTCGCCCCGCCCGCGCTCCCATACCGTCTGCGGGTCCGGGCTGCAGTCGAGCACGCCCCAATTGTCGATATCAGACATCCCCCGGATCCGGCCGCAGACATACTTCTGCACCGCGTCATATTCGACCGCGGGCGGGCACGGCGCCGGCAGCAGCCCGGCCAGGTCGCGGTTGATGTCCGCGAGCGCGGGGAAATCGGTGCTGATCAGCGTCTCCGGCGCAGCCCAATAGCGGATCTGCTGCACCAGCAGCAGCGGGTTCGGATAAAAGACGATCAGCACCACCGTGTAGAACAGCACGGTCTTGAGCGGCGCACGATACCTGAACCGCACCCCCGCCAGCCAGTCCCAGCTGCGGCGCAACACGTTGGCGATCATCAAAACCGGTCACCGCAGCCGTGGCACTGCGGCTGCGCTTTGGTCACGATCATCCCGCAACGGGCACAGCGATACAGTAACGGCCGGCATAAACCAAATGCCGCGAGTTGTTCTTGCCCCCAGAGTCGCACCCGCCGCAATACCGGTCCGGAAAGTATTCCGATAGCTATAAAAAACAGCGCATGGATCACGGCAGTACCCTGCAGCCACAGCATATCGTGCTGCTGCCACACACCTACCGCCAATGACCAAAACCCGTCTTTCGGACAGTACTGTACGCCGGCAGCAAGCAGCACCAATGCCGACAGATATGCGGCGACGTTGACGAACACCGTATCTGCATTGGTTGTTGTTGTGCCCCCGCCTCCCGCCATCATCCGTTCCCGGTCAAGCCATCGGGCAAGGAAAACACCCACTGGCAAGGCCAGCAGGGGTATCGGCACGATGAAACCGCCGAAAATAATCGCGATTAACCCCAGCGGCCCGCCGACAAATATCGGCAGCACATACTGACTGACAACAAACGTCATCACCACCAGCCAGCCGGCGGTAAAGCGCCGCTGCAACGCATGCGTCGGCATCAACACGCCGCCAAATGCCACTGCCCGCTGGCTATTGTTACGCAGGTGTTCACTATCGCCGGAAGTAGTCATAGGGTTCACCGCTCCCCGTCATCACACAGCTGCCAGTCATGCCGCATGCTCGGCCCGAGCCATCGCCCACAGCAGCGGCACCGTCAGCAGCGCCTGCGCAGCCCAGAAGTGCGGCATTGAAATGATGCCGCCACCATACTGCGGGATCAGCCACCACAGCAGGATGCCGAGCGGAAAAGCCAGCACCCAGTACAGCAGCCCCGCGATGCTGCAGGTCCACAGCAGAAACACAACCGGGCGCCTGATATGGCGGCGGCGCAGCACATACCAGGCCAGCGGCACGGCCGCTGGCGGGAGAACCAGCCCGGCAAGCAGCAGCATGCCGATGGCGACATTCATGCGTGCCCGCCTGGTTACGCCGCCGTGCCGGCCGTTGCCGGGAAACGCCGACCCGCGACGCCGCCAGCGCGCACGATCCCGACCAGCCCAGCCGGCGCCACAGTTCGCTCAGTCATCGATCCATTCGAGGTCGGAGCTCTGGCCGGTGCGCCATGCCGCGTTCGGCCCGTCCGTTGCCGCATCATAACCGTTGCACGCCTTGGCCATTTCGGTCAGGGCATCTTCATCATACTGCAGCCGGTCGGCGTCCGCCGCCGCAGTGGTTATGCGGAGCGCGCGATCGAACGCCATCTGGTATTCACGCCAGTCGGCACG
>CAZFBR010000339.1:0-2147 GCA_964517215.1 uncultured bacterium | reverse complement strand
CGCTGGGCGAATATCTCGGCAAGACGGGCGCCTATCTCGGCCCGCTGCAGCAGAAGGTCAAGGGGGTCATGCCGTCGGCGTTCAATCTGGCGGATTCGGTGAGCGGGGCGGCGGCGACGGGACTCGACGTGCTGCCGGTCTGGTCGCTGCTCGGCGCGCGGTTTGCCGCCGAGGTCTGCGCCTATCGCGCGGTGAAGGGGCTCTGATCCATGCTGCGCGGCCTGCAGCGGGTCGGCCAGAGCGCCTCGCTCGAGCGGCTGGAAAAGCTGCTGGCGGAGCGGCTGACCCCGGGGGCGGACAAGCACGCCATCGACGCGCGCATCTGGGACATGTTCGGCGAGGACTGGGCGGTGATGTTCACCGACCTGTCGGGCTTCTCGCGCCAGGTGGCGGAATTCGGCATCATCCACTTCCTGCAGGTGATCTACGAGGCGGAACGCATTTTCTGCCCGTGCATCGACCGCTACGACGGCATCCTGCTCAAGATGGAAGGGGACAGCATGCTGGTCATCTTCCGGCGGGCGAGCAAGGCGGTGGAATGCGCGGTGGCGATGCAGCGTGCCGCGCGCGACTATAATGCCGACCGGGCCGACACGGAACAGATTCTGCTCTGCGTCGGACTGGGGTTCGGCAAGCTGCTGCGCATCGGCGATGAGGACGTGTTCGGCGCCGAGGTGAACGCAGCGAGCAAGCTGGGTGAGGACACGGCCAGGGCGTGGGACATCCTCGCCACCGGCGCCCTGGTGGCGGCGGCGGGGAAGCTGGACGGGGTCGCGGCGGAGAAGCTGCCCGATGCGCCGCCGGGCGCGACCGCGGCGTACCGGCTGCGCTATCAGCTGTAACCCGGCGGGACAGCGCCGCTACAGCATACGTGACCGTTGCCCGGGCCGCCCGCAACGCATAATCGCCGGCGGCTGTGCCGCATGATCGGAAAAGGCAGAATACTGTGGAACCATTGCGACTGGCAATTCTGATCCCCGCACATAACGAGGCGACGAATATCGGGCCGCTGTCGGCGGCGCTGCTTGTTCGCTACGCGGCAGAGCTGGCGCAGGTGATCATTGTCGATGACGTCAGTACGGACGGCACGGATCGGGTGGCGGACAACCTGGCGCGGCAGGAACCCCGCATCACGGTGGTGCACCGCACGCCCCCCCCGGGGGTCGGTCGCGCGCTGGCAGCCGGGGTGGCGGCGATGCGTCCGGAGATCACGCATCTGCTTTCCATCGATGCGGATTTTCTTGAAAACATTGAGGAAATCAACGGCGTGCTGCAGCCCGTGCGCGAGGGGTGGGACGGGTCGGTCGGCTCGCGCTTTCTCAAACCCGATTCGCTGGTCAATTATCCGCAGGGGAAACTGTTCTTTAATCGCGCCTTCCACCTGCTGGCCAAGCTCGTGCTCGGCCCCGACCGGCATGACCTGACCAACAACTTCAAGTGCTACCGCGCCGCCATCTGGCGCGAACTGCGCCTGCACGAGGGGCATTTTGCCGCCAATGCGGAGACGGGGCTTTACCCCGCCCTGCGCGGCTACCGCATCAGGGAGATGCCGGTGCGCTGGGTGCAGCGCCAGGCGGGACAGGGTTTCTCCAAGTACAAGCTGTTCAAGGTGGGGCCTGCGTACGCGCGGGTGCTGGGGCGAGCACTGCTGTATCGCTGCCGGCTGATCAGCGACCTGTAAGCGATCGTGACGGCGGTGGTGCCGCGCTGGCGGCGTGAACTCGATCCGGTCGGTGCGGTCTATTTCTGGTTCTTTTTGTGCATGGGCTCGCTCAGCCCGTTCATCTACGTTTATTACCAGCGGATCGGCCTCGGCGCGGGCGATATCAAGCTGCTGGCCACGCTGTCGCCGCTGGTCTGTCTGCTGACCCAGCCGCTCTGGGGCGCGCTGGCGGATCTGCTGCATGCCCGCCGCGCCATCCTGGCCATTTGCCTCGCCGGCAATGCCCTGGCCTGCCTCGCCTATCTCACCACCAATGAGCTGGTGCCGCTGCTCGGCGTGGTAACGCTGTATGCGCTGTTTCAGGGCGCGGTGCTGCCGCTGGTCAACTCCTGTGCCATCGCTGTCGGCGGGCAGGAAACGGGGTTCGGTACGCGCCGGTTGTGGGGGATGGTAAGCTTTGTCATCGCCGCTACGCTGGCCGGGG
>CAZFBR010000338.1:0-2189 GCA_964517215.1 uncultured bacterium | reverse complement strand
GGTGACGGTGCAGAATGCGGTGCTGCCGCTGACGCTGCGGGTGAATGTGGAAATGGTGGTGCCGACGGGCGGCGAGGTGGTGGCGGTGTACGACGACGGCGAAGACCGCGGCAATGTGGTGGTCTGGTACGAGGATTTGGCCGCGTCCGCGACGGGTGAATATCGCTGCATCCTGCGGCTGCCGAGCGAACTTGCGGGTTGTGTGATCCGGGTCGATGCGGCGTATCTGAAGGGCGGCACATACCGCCGGGTAAATTAAGTAGTGTTGCAGCCATAACAGACAGCCCGCCGGCCGATTATTATGACCGATGGGTCGGTATTGTTTGTCAGACAAGCGGATCAGATATATGTGTTATGGAGGTGACAACGCGAACGGCGATTGATATTGATGAGGGCTTGCTGGCTGCGGCGCGCCAGATCACCAAACTACCGAAGAAAAGGGCGGTGGTGGAAATGAGACTGCTGGAAATTATCAATGCCCGACTCCGGGCCGCTGACCTGGCAGGCGGTGCGCACCACGCCGGTCGGCGTCATCCCGTGAAATATCGCCGGGCAACGCTGCTTGTGATGCTGGCCAGTTGTGCTGCCCGTCCGGCGTCGGAGTATTACCAATGAAGATGTTCCTAATACTATGCGGAATAGTTTTGACAGTTTGTGGATGCTCGTGCGGCGAAGGGACGGCCCCTCAGCATCAACAAAAAGAAATTGAAACGTGCGGCGGAAAAAAGCAACCTCTGAACCTGTATAAAGAATTTCGTATCGAAATAACCCCTGAAACGCCAACGGTAGGAGAAATTGTTACATTGAAATTTATTACAGTGCCTGTTGACGATTATTCCAAAGTCGACCACCCATGGCTCAATTGGATGCGAAACGATTCGCCTGCGTTTTCGGTCACGATGTATCCGTACTATTATCGGTTTAGAATAGCAGGAGCATGCACAGACAGTAATGTGATATCTGTTGTGTCGGAACAAAAACAAGCAAAATATTTGATTCATCATACTGCAGGGGGCGGTTTTGCAGCAGAAGTGCACAACTTACGTTTAAATGAGATAGGGGACACGGTAACAGTTAAAATGAGGATGACTAACCAAGGAATGTATGATTATATTGCTACGTACCGTCTGATATCGCCTGGCTACTATCGTGACATTGAAAGACTTATGTTAGAAATGCGCGTCAAACACTTTGTTGTGAGGGCGCAGTAATCAATAAGCAGGGAACGAATTCACATGCTGCCCGTGTGATCTTATGCTAAGGCAAGACATTGGCCTGTTGTGATGCGGGAGTAACGCCGCGCTAACCGAGAATCTCGCGAAGGCGAGTCAGCAACACATCCATTTCCTCGTCGGTGCCGATGGTGACGCGCAGGTAATTGTCGATGCGCGGCTTGCTGAAGTGCCGCACCAGCACCCCGCGCTCCTTGAGGGCACGATAGAGGTCGGCGGCGGCGCGGGTGCGGTGGCTGATGAAGAGGAAGTTCGCCGCGGAGGGAACGACGGAGAACCCGAGCGCGGGGAGCGCGGCGGCGACGCGTTCGCGGGTGGCGATAATGCGGTCGGCGTTGGCGCGGAAGGGCGCTGGATCGGCGAAGGCGGCGGTGACGGCGGCGGCGCAGATGCGGTCCACCGGATACGAGTTCACTGACGACTTTACCCGGTTGAGCCCGTCGATGAGCGGCTGCTGGCCGAGCGCATAGCCGAGGCGGATGCCCGCCAGCGACCGTGACTTGGATACCGTCTGCACCACCAGCAGGTTGGGATAGCGCGGCACGAACGGCGCCATCGACTCACCGCCAAAATCGACGTACGCCTCGTCTACCAGCACGACAACGTCGGGATGGCGCTCGAGCAGCGCGCACAGGTCGGCGGCAGGGAGCGCCCGCCCGGTCGGCGCATTCGGGTTGGTGATGATAATCCCGCCGCAGGGTCGGTCGTAGTCGGCGAGACGAACGCTGAAATCGTCCGCCAGCGGCACGGTGCAATTCGGCACCCCGAACATCTGCGCATAGACCGGGAGAAAACTGTAGGTGATATCGGGGAAGAGGAGCGGCAGCGGCTTGGCGAAGAAGGCGGGGAAGGCGTAGGCGAGCACCTCATCGGATTCGTTGCCGACGAAGATCTGCGCCGGGTCGAGCGCGAAGTGCGCGGCGATGGCGCGACGCAGCTCGCTGCTCTCCGGATCAA
>CAZFBR010000337.1:0-2254 GCA_964517215.1 uncultured bacterium | reverse complement strand
ACCTTCTTTCCGCACTTTAGGAACGTGATATCGCGCCAAGGATCCGGTCTGTTTCCTTGAGTGACAGCTGTTCCATCTGCCGCAGAATGCGCTTCAGCCGTTTGTGGTTCTCCGTCCATTGCTTGCAGACCTTGGCTTGTTCCGGCGACAGCCTGACGGTTTTGGTCTTGCCAGCATATTTATGCGTCCACTGGTAGTAGGGGCCATGCAGTACCGGGGGCGTGGCCATGCAACGGCACGCCGGATTGCCGCACGGCATGAACCGCCGCACCAGGCTGCCAGGACGCACCAGCCCCAGCTGCTGCATCTCCCGTTGTAATTCCGCATAGCGTCGGATAACCCGGTTGCTGATCTTTGGCGATTTCGGCATAATGTCCCTTGACATCCTCACTAACAGTTAGTATACTGCTAATAATGGGATCTGTCAAGTCGTATACCACACATACCCTGGAATCACGCGCGGTCGGCGGCCTGCCGCTGGTCAACGCCCTGCTGGACCGCCTCGGAATCGACCGCCTGCTGGCCGGGGCGCTGCCGACGGGCGGAAAACTGCCGCCAGCAACGGCGCTGGGCGTTCTGCTGCGCAATATCGTCCTCAACGACCGCCAGCCGATTTATACCCACGCCGAGTGGGCGGCGCGCACCGAGGCGCACCTGCTCGGTCTCCGGGAAGGACAGGCCGCACTTCTCAACGACGACCGGGTCGGGCGCGCGCTGGACCGGCTCTTCGATGCCGATCGCGCGGCGCTGCTGACGGAAATCGTGCTCCGCACCGTCCGCGAGTTCAATATCAATCTCGATCAGCTGCACAATGATTCCACCACCCTGACATTGACGGGCGAATACCACCAAGCCACCGGCCGGGTGGTGCGCGGCAAACCGACGCTGGCGGTGGCCTACGGGCATAACAAGGATCACCGCCCCGATCTCAAGCAATTGCTGTTTGTCCTGACGGTGTCCGCCGACGGCGCGGTGCCCGTGCATTATCAGGCCCTGTCAGGTAATACCAGTGACACCGCCACGCATATTGCCACCTGGGAAACGCTCTGTCAGCTGGCCGGCCGCAAGGACTTTCTCTATGTGGCGGACTGCAAACTGTGCGCCAAGCCGGTGCTGAGCCATATTGACAAACAGGGCGGGCGGTTCATCACTGTGCTGCCGCGTAATCGCCGGGAGGATCGCTGGTTCCGCACCTATATCCAGACCCACGAACCCCCGTGGGAGGAGGCGCTGCGCCGCCCCAATCCGCGTCGTCGCGGCGGCAGTGAAGATGTCTGGAAGGTGGTCGCGGCGGAAATGCCCTCGCAGGAAGGATACCGCATCGTCTGGGTGTGGAATTCGCTGATGGCCCTGGAAGATGCCACCAGCCGCCAGGCCAGAATCGAACGGGCCTATCTGGGGATCGAGCGCCTGCAGACCAAGTTGCAGGGAAAGCGCTGCCGCTTCCGGCTGCGGGCCAACGTCGAGGAGGCCGTACAGGCAATTCTGACAGAGGCCAAGGCGACGCGCTGGTTGTCGGTGACGGTTTCCGAACGAAAGGAACCGGTCTACCGTCAGGAAAAGCGCGGCCGCTCCGGTCCGCGTACCCGCTATGTCCGCACGGAACGGGTGCGGTTTGTCGTGTCCGCCCGGATCAAAGATGAGGTGATGGTCGCTGACGAACGCTCTGACGGGATGTTCCCGCTGATCACGAATTGCCGCGACCTGTCGCTCCGGCAGGTATTGACGGCGTACAAGTTCCAGCCGAAGCTCGAAAAACGACATGAACAGCTCAAGTCCGTGCAGGCACTTACCCCGGTCTGGCTGAAGAATATCAGCCGCATCGAGGCGGTGCTGTTCCTCTATTTCATCGCACTGCTGGTGCACGCGCTGCTGGAACGCGAGGTGCGGCAGGGAATGGTGCGCGACAAGATTGCCATGATTCCGCTCTATCCGGAAGAACGCGATTGCCGCGCCCCGAGCACTGAACGAATTCTAGATGTCTTCCGTCCGCTGCAGCGGCACCGGCTGCACTCACGGCAGCAGCTGCTCCAGACGTTTGAACCGGAACTCAACGACCTGCACCGTCAGCTACTCCGCTTGCTGCGGCTGCCTGAATCAGTTTTTCAGACTGCTGCCTGAGTGTGGTGCGATATCTGTTTTGAAAAGTGCGGAAAGTTGGTTCCTAACAGGTGTCAAGTGTTCATTTAATGTTTCAGAGGGTCAATATGCGGGTATACTTATGCTGGTTGTCGCGCTGCGGTGCTGGATAGCT
>CAZFBR010000336.1:0-2255 GCA_964517215.1 uncultured bacterium | reverse complement strand
ACTTTTTCAACGGTGGTTTCATAGAACCCGTCAGCCGCCGCATATCCCGACTGTGCCGCCAGCCGCATGGTCTCGCGCACCGCGGCCAAATGCGCATGATGGGCGCCGGCAATTTCAGCAAGGCCCTGCTGTTGCGCCGCACTCCCCGGCAGCAACTGGGTCTGGCGCAACACTGCTGCAATCGTGTGGGCGTTGGCTTCAATATCAGCCTGCAACGGGGCCAGTTCAAGGCTGCGATATGCCGCGTGGTCATTGAGATACTCGACCACATCAAGGTTGATCCGCTGGATGGCAAGCACCATCTGCGCCACCGCCCGATTGTGTCCCTCGACCGCCAGGCGGGTCTCCATCAGCTCGCGATTGACCCCATCCAGGCGAAAAACCACATAGGCGCTCGCCAGCAGTGCCAGCACTGCCAGCGTCATGAACAATGCCAGCAGCTGGGTGCGCAGTTTCATCGGCGCGCGCCGCCATCCGCCGCCTGTTGCCACAGCACCCGCGCCGCCCCATCGCCTTCGGCAACCAGCACCTGCGCATGCGCAATATCCAGCACCAGCGAACGGCGCAGATGCCCGCCCAGAGCCTTGGCGGTGACTTTCAGACCATGGCGCGCCAGCGCCTCTTTCACCGCGGCGATATTGTCCCGACAGATGGTGTCGTCCGCACGTTTCAGGACATTGCCGGCCCCGGCGAGGCAGATCACGGTTTCCTCCCGGGCTGCGCCGTGCGCCGCCAGCAGCGCCAGCAGTTCCGTCACCGCATTATCGGCATAGCGGGTTTTGTTTTCCCCGTAGGAGTGCGGCGCCCGGCCGGGCAGCATGACATGCGCGAGCACACCATAGCGGAGGCGGGGAACAACACCGGCGATTGCCACACAGGAACCCAAGGCGCTGGCATGCAGTTCACAACCCGCACCCCCATCGGCAATTTCACCGGTCATCACGTCGATCACTTTCCGGGGTTGAGTCCGGTGCGGATCCGCCACGCTCATGCCTGTTCCTCGCCACACTGACAATACGTCATAACATTTCAATATACCATGCCACCATGACAGCGTCAACGTGCGCAACAGAACTTCGATCCGTACATAACCGGTACCGCACCTCACTCCTGTCAGAGACGGTCAGCCACCGGAAAGTAACCCGCCACACCTATTGCGGAGAGCGCACGTATCAGCCGACGATCACGGTGTGGGCGGAGCAAAATTTGCATGTCACGAACGGATTTCGTGACGGGCATACCCGCCCAAAGGGATCCGGTGCAAATACTGCCAAACACCGCGACGGGCGGTGTGGCGCCAACGCTGCGTGATTCCGGCTGAACGTGCCTCCCAATAATATCCTGTCGCTAATGCAGCGTCCCATTTTCCCTGAAGCGTTGCGCATCGCCCGGCCCAACCGTTTGCGATTTCGCGTGTTCGCTGCCCAACGGCGTGATACTGATGTTTTCCCGCTGATGGCTGTTTCGCGATGCCATAATCTAACGTGACATTTAGTGCCATCGTTGCGGCACAGACAACCGGAAATGGCACTGCCGGCAGAAAATATCGGAGCTGCCCAACCGGATTATTCGGTTTTGTGCGGATTATGGACCGCGCGCTTCTTGCGCCCGTCCGGTCCATATGCTATGCAGTACTGACTGGCAGTTACCCTAACCGCCCGGAGGCCATCATGGCAAAGTCCCGTTGTCCGCTGCCGAAGCACAGTAATCCGGTTGATCCCTGGGAAGTCGCGTTGGAGCAGCTCGATATCGTCGCCAAACGCCTCAAGCTCGACGACAGCGTCCATCTCTATCTCCAGCATCCCCGCCGCGAACTCACCGTTTCCGTCCCCTTCAAGGGGGACGACGGCAAGCTCAAGCTCTATACCGGCTACCGCGTGCAGCACAACGACGTGCGCGGACCGTATAAAGGCGGCATCCGTTTCCATCCCGGCGTCACCATCAACGAAGTGCGCGCACTCGCCATGTGGATGACCTGGAAATGCGCCGTGGTCAACATCCCGTACGGCGGCGCCAAGGGGGGCGTCGTGGTCGATCCCGCCACCCTCTCCCTCGCCGAACTGGAGCGCATGACCCGCCGCTACGCCAACGAACTGCAGCTCATCATCGGCCCGGCCAAGGACATTCCCGCGCCTGACGTGAACACCAACCCGCAGATCATGGGCTGGATCATGGACACCTATTCGATGAATCAGGGGTTCGCCACCCCGGGCGTGGTCACCGGCAAGCCCATCGCCATCGGCGGCTCGCTCGGC
>CAZFBR010000335.1:0-2266 GCA_964517215.1 uncultured bacterium | reverse complement strand
GCCGCCGATGTGCCGGGCGATGACACCGCGGCGGCGGCGGCATGGCAGTTGTTGCGCCACGCGGGGGTCGAGGCGCTGGTGGTACGCGAGCAGACGCTTGCCGACGCCGCCGCGGCGGGGGAACTCTCCCTGGCCGCCGGCAGTGAAATTCTGGCAGCATTTCGGGTCAATGCCATCACCAGCGGCTACCTGTTTGAGCATCTCCGGCCGGAGCATGTGGAGCCCGCCCGCACGTATGTGTTCGTCGGGCAGCGCAACCGCCAGCAGGTGGCAGAGCGTTTGCGCGCGGTATTCGGTGATGCGGCAGTAACGGAGCCGGGCCGGCAGCGCTGGTCGGCCGATTACCGGGTCATTGCGGTGGCGGCCCCGCGCCCGGCAGTGGCGGCGGTGGTGATCGAGCCGCCGGCGGTGCCCGCATGGCTCGACGATGCGGTGCAGCCGCCGCTCCTGGAAACAGCCCCCGGCCGTTTTGTCGGCTATGGCCCGCCGCTGTGGTGGATACTTGCGGGGGCGCCGGCCCTGCCGGAAACCCGGAGGCGTGAAGAGCAGCTGTGGCTGCTCCCCGATCACCAACCCGGCTGGCGGATGGTGTGGCCCGGCGAAGGGCGGACGGGCGTGACGATGCCGGGGGAATGGCAGCCGCGGGCGGCGCTGGTGCCGGTGGCGGAATGGCCGGCGCGGGCGGTGCGGCTGGCCGGTTATGAGCAGGTGCGGCTCGCGTGGCTGCGTCCTGATCCGGCATATTCCCTCGCGCAAACGGCTGCCTTCATCCGGCAGGGCCGGGCGGCGCTGGCAGCTGCCGGATTTGCGGAGAGTGAGGAACGCTGCTCCCATAGCGGCGGCCATGAACTTCGTCTGCCGGCGCTGCTGGCGGTGTTGGGAATTATGTTTCCGGCGCTGGTGCTGCTGCTGCAGGCCGTGGCGAACGATGCGCGGGTGAAAGTGGCAATCATCGCCGGGGTCGGGCTGGCAGCAGGATGCGTGGTGCTGGCCGGCATGCCGCTGGCGCCGGTGATTGGTCTGGTGCTGATAATGCTGCTGGCGCCGCCGGCGCTTGCCGGCGCGTGCGCTCCGCCGCCGGCAATCAATGTCCCCGGGGGGCGCGGGACGCTGCTGCTGATCGGGCGCACCCTGCTGGCGGTGCTGCTGACGCTGGCAGCCGGTCTGGTTATGCAGATGACGGATAGTGGCTTGACCGAGGTTGCGCTGGCGGAGCATCGGGCACTGCTGGCCGGCGCGGCGCTGGCGGGGGTGCTGTTGTCTGCCCTGCTCTGCCTGAAGGAGCCGCTGGCAGCGTTGCGCGGCTGGCTGCGCCGGCCGCTGACCGGCGGTGCTTTTGTCGCCGGGTGCGGATTCGTCCTTGCGGCACCGGCGTTTGCGGCGCGGTTTGCCCTGCAGCCGCCGCATGCCGTGACGATTGTTGTTATTGGTCTCGGAATTACGGCACTGGCCTGGCACTACCTGGCGCTGTTTATCAATCGTCGTGCGGCCGCTTGCTGGCTGGCTTTGCCGGCCGGGTTGGGATTGGTTACGCTGCTGTCGCTTTTCCTGCAGCCGCAGGCGCTCCCCTGGCTCGTCTGGCGGCAGGTTGCTGTTGCGCTGGCGCCCGGCTTGGCAATCCTGCCGCTGACCATGCTTCTTGCGGTTGGCTGGCTCGGCCTCAATGCCAAATGGCGCGACATTGACCTGCAGTAGCTTGCGGTCGGCCCGGCACAAAGAAGCATGAATCAACGTCTGCGGTCGAGATGCTGGGATTGAGGCAATAATCCTGCCAACACTCAATTTGTAACTGCAATATGCCGATAAATGTCTTATATTCCATGGATTGTGTCGGTTTCACCCGGCAATTCGTGCATAATATCCTCTGGGAGGGGGAGTTGTGATTAAGCTCTTTCAGGTAAAAAAACGCTACGGTTCGGCGACGGCGCTGGACAATATTTCCCTGCATATCCAGCCGGGCGAATTTGTCTTCATCACCGGACCGTCCGGCGCCGGCAAAACCACGCTTCTGCGCATTATCTTCCGCGAGGAAGTGCCGACCGATGGGCAGGTGATTGTTGACGGCCGGCATGTGGCGCGTCTGTCGAAGCGCATGGTGCCGTACCATCGGCGGAGCATCGGCGTCGTCTTCCAGGATTTCAAGCTGCTGAAGAACAAGACGGTGAGCGACAACGTCGCTTTCCCGTTGCGTGTGCGCGGGGTGGCGCCGCTCGAGATGAAATCGCGCGCCTGGCAGCTGCTGCAGCAGGTGGGGCTGGCGGACAAG
>CAZFBR010000334.1:0-2272 GCA_964517215.1 uncultured bacterium | reverse complement strand
TGGGGCTGGAGTACCAGCCGATTGAGCAGCTGGCGTTCCGGGTGGGGTACGACTCGCTGCAGGAGGCGGGGAACGGGCTGACGCTGGGGGCGGGGTTCGGGATCGAGCAGTTCGCGGTCGATTACGCGTGGGTGGACGGCGGGGTGCTTGACGACGCGCATCGCGTCTCACTGCAGCTGAAGTTTGGCGGAGAATAGGTGCTGTTTTTTCGAGCATTTGATAGCTGTATCGGAAATAAGAATCCGACGTTAATTGGCTAAAATGGAATAGGCGCACACTAACCTACCTAAGTATTGACAACTATCAGAAATATAATATATAACAAAAATGGATACAGAATATATTCCGTTCCGAAGGGGCGGGTTGTGGGGGAGAATAATGAAAAAGATACAAGGTATTGCAGTTGTATGGATGTTGTTGTTGTTGAGTGCGACTTCAGGAGTAGCGGCAGCGCCGAAATTCATCCCGTTTCAGGGGCGGTTGATGTCGCCAACCGGGGTGGCGTTGCAGGGGAGCTACAATTTCACCTTCCGACTCTATGCGGCACCGACCGGCGGGGCTGCGTTGTGGAACGAAACGCAGAATGGTGTGGCCACGGACACGGATGGCTTCTACAGTGTGTTGTTGGGGAGTGCCACGGCGCTGACGCTCGATTTCGATACGGGTTATTACCTGTCGCTGGCGGTCAATGGCGGCGCGGAGATGACGCCGCGGCAGTACCTCGGCATGGTGCCGCTGGCCTGGCGGGCGACGGTTGCCGATACCGCGACCTACCTGACGAGCGGGGCGCAGGCGCGCGGGACCTTGCAGGTGGCATCGACGCTGACCCTGGGCAGCGCCGCTCTGGCGGACACGTCGGCTGCCCTGATGTTCAACGACAGTCTGACGGATGGCATCTTCATGGGCCTCGGGCCGTACCGGCAGATCGGTGTCTTCGATGGCGGGACGATGTTCCTCGGCTATAATTTCGGCTATGACGCGACTGCCAACACCTACAAGTACACGTCAGCCAATGCGGCGGCGGGGTTGGAATTGCCGCTGACGGGCAACATCCGCCTGCTGACGGCGCCGACGGGAGTGGTGGGCAACGCCTTCACCCCGACGCTGCGCATGGTGGTAACCAATTCCGGGAATGTCGGCATCAACACCGCGGCACCGGTTGATTCACTGACGGTGGCGGGCACGGTGCGCATCAGCGATTCGCTGGCGGTCGACGGCACGACGCTGTACGTTGATGCGGTGAACAATCGCGTCGGCGTCGACACGGCGACCCCGGCCGCCAAATTTGCGGTGAACGGCCTGATCTACGGTCTGGAAGTAACGGCGCCATCGCTGAAAGTCGATCCTAATCTGTATCTCTACATCAATGCCGGACTGGGGCCGTTGCTCAACTTCGACGATAATGATTTCCTGCGGTTCAACCGGACGGACAACTATTACCAGTTTGCGACGGGCGGCGTCGGGGTCGGCTATTTTGAGAACAGCATTCACCCGTATTCAAACAACACGCACGGACTCGGCGATGCGACGCACATGTGGACGCAGATTTATGTCACTGGCGGCGCGTTCAACGGCTCCGACCGGCGGCTGAAGAAGGAAATCGCCGACTCCGACCTCGGTCTGCAGTTTATCATGGGGTTGCATCCGGTGCGGTTCCGCTGGAACAAACCGGAAAACGGCACCGGCATCAATTACGGGTTCATCGCGCAGGAAGTCGAGCCGCTGCTGGGGAACGATCAGGCCATTGTGCAGGCGCCGACGCCCGGCAGCGACGGCAATTACCTGATGCAGTACACGCAGTTTATCGCACCGTTGGTCAAGGCGGTGCAGGAGCAGCAGGCGCAGATCAGCGCCCTGCAGGCGCAGAACGCGGCGCTCGCCGCACGGGTGGCGGCACTGGAACAGCGCTAAGGCGTATCTGACCGGGGGGGAAGCGGCATGCCGATACGGGGACTGATGCGCGCGGGGCTGGTGCTGATCGCGCTGCTGATACTGGCGGGCGGGGCAGTGGCTTCGTCGTCGCAGGAGATGACGGGCGGCGGCTACTTGCATCGCGGGGTGACTGACGCCGGCGGCGGGCGGATGACCGGCGCGACCGGGAGCGCGGTGACGGCGGTCGGGAGCATCAACGGCGGCGGCCTGACCACGGTGCTCGACCGCAACGGCGCGGTCGCCTTCCTGCTCGGCGACATGGTGGACACCAACGGACCGAACATCTGGTACATCAACGACACCTCGACCGTCGGCGATACCTACTGTACTGATACAGGAA
>CAZFBR010000333.1:0-2301 GCA_964517215.1 uncultured bacterium | reverse complement strand
TCCGCTTCAAGCAGCTGCTCCGGGATGGCCGCGCAGTTGATGGCGACGAACGGGCCGGCGGCGCGCGGACTGCGCCGATGCAGCGCCCGCGCGATCACTTCCTTCCCGGTGCCGGTTTCGCCGGTGATCAGGACGACTCCGTCGATCGCGGCGAAGCGTTCGACCTGTTCCAGCGCCTTGCGCAGGCCGGCGCTGCGGCCGACAACCTCGCCCAGACCGGCACGGTTGAGCTCCTGCTCAAGTTCCGCAACGCGGGCCGCAAGCCGGGTATTCTGCATCGCGCGCTCGAGCACAATCCCGATTTCATCGGGGGTAAACGGCTTGGTGATGTAATCGAACGCGCCATGCTTCATCGCCTCGACCGCGGTCTCAATGGTGCCGTAGGCGGTCATGACAATGACCTGCGGCGGCTGCGGCAGGGCGCGCGCCGTGCGCACAATATCCAGCCCGTTGACCTCGGGCATAACGAGGTCGGTGATTACCACGTCGTAGCTGCCGTCGCGCAGTGCCGCCTCGCCCCGGCGCGGGTCGGTGTGGCAGACGACCTGATGGCCGCTTTTCGCCAGCTTCTTGTCGAGGAACCGGACCATGGTTTCCTCATCGTCAATGACCAGGATGCGCCAGCCCATGCCTCACTCCTTGCCCGCGCCGGGCGCGGGAAAATGCAGCGCGAAACAGGTGGCGCCCGGCCGGGAATCGACGTCCACCCGGCCGTGGTGCCGTTCCATGATGCGTGCCACCATCGCCAGGCCGAGCCCGGTCCCGCCGGTATCACGGCGCGTGGTGAAAAACGGGTCGAAGATGCGCGGCAGATGTTCTGCGGGGATCCCCGCCCCGCTGTCGGTGATCGTGACCGCTGTCTCCGCCGGCCCGGCGGTGGCGCCGATCGTCACCGTCCCGGCGGGGCCGGCGGCAGCGAGCGCGTTGAGCAGCAGATTGGTTAGCGCCTGGGTCAGGGCGGTCGGATCGGCATGGCAGGCGAGCCCGTCGGGCACGGTGCAGTGCACGCGGGCCGTCCGGGCGTGCAGCCGCGCAAGCTCACGTACCACGGGTGCCAGCGGCACCGGTGCCGGATGATGCTCCGCCGCGCGGGTCAGGTCGAGCAGCTTCTTTACCGCGGGCGGAATCTTTTCCACCCCGCGCAGGATGACGGCGAGATCATCACGGTCTGCCGTCCCCTCTTCAAGGCAGGTGCGCACGTAGCCGATCACGCCGCCCACGGGGTTGTTGATTTCATGCGCCACGCTGGCGGCCAACTGGCCGACCGACGCGAGGCGCTCGGTGCGCTGCAGTTCCGCTTCCATGCGGGTCAGCGCGGAGAGGTCCTCCAGCAGCATGATGACCGCGCTGGTGCCGGTGAGGTTGTCGCGCGCCAGGGTCGCGCGCACCTGTACGCGACGGTTTCCCGCGGGCCCCGGCAGCTCAACCGTGCGTTCCACCGCGCCCATTTCCCGGTACACCGCCGCCACCAGCGGGTGGAGCACCGCCCCCGCGGCCAGCTGACTGAGCGGCCGGTTCACGATGTCCTTTTCGCTGATGTTCAGCATGGCGGCGGCGGCGCGGTTGATGCGGGTTACGGCGCCGGTGTAATCGAGCAGGAGCAGACCGGCCGGCATCTGCTGCACGATCTGGCGGTTATACTCGGCGACCGTGGCGTGTTCCTGCGCGATGCGTTGCTGCGGCCGACGCAGCAGCCGGCCGCACAGTCCGCCCGCAACGATGACCGGCAGATGCGGCAGCGCGTCAGGGATCATTGCCGGCGCGATCACCCGCAGGGCGAAGAGCACCGCGACGACCGCAGTACCAAGCGCCAGCAGCAGGCGGCCGTGGAGGAGGAAACCGGCGCAGAGCATGGCGTATCCCGCCGCTGCATATGCCAGCGGCAGGCGCAGGGCGGCGAACGAATTGAGCAGTACGATCAGGCCGAGGAACAGGGTCAGGCCGGCGGCGCGGTCGGCGGCCGGCAGCAGGCAGGCAGCATACCAGGCGCCGGCCAGCAGCGTGCCGATGAAGACCAGATTGGCAAAATCGGCCTGCGCGATGATGAACAGCGTGAGCGCGCCGAGCAGCGCCAGCGGCAGCGCCTGCTCATGGCGCGGCTCGGGTTCGGGTGGGACGAGTGGTGCGGATGCCGTCATCTGCCGCGTCCGTCCGCCGGGCGCATGCCGGTGCGCCGGCAATGAGGTAACGACACGCGCACCATAGCACGCCGGCCGGTTCCGGTCAATGCGCAGCTGGGTTGCGTCAGCGGCAATCGTGACATGCACACCGCTTAAGTCGAATGAAGCAAGCAAAACACCC
>CAZFBR010000332.1:0-2335 GCA_964517215.1 uncultured bacterium | reverse complement strand
CACCCCCACCCCGCCACAGTTCCGCCACCCGCTCCAGCGCATACCCCTCGGCCAATGCCCCGAAGAAAACCATGCTCCCCGCCGCCACCTGCAGCGTGCTGTCGGTCAGCATGGCGTGGCGCGACCAACCGATCCGCGGCAGCAACGCCCGCACCGCCGCCGAGGCGGGCGGCCGCAGCGGGAACGACTCGCCCCACAGGCCATAGGCATCGAGCAGCGGCAGTATTGTCGGGTCAAACGCCCCGCCGCTGGCTCGGTGCAGTTCGTCCGCGAACCGGAGCGCATCCCGCAGTTCCACCGGCACCGGGACCGCCGCGCGCGGCAGCGCATTTGCCCGCGCGGTGAATCCGCCGCCGTCCCGGGCCAGGTCGCGGTCGATCGCGGCCAGCATGGCGCGCGTGCGCGTCACCAGGGCATCCCATTCCCCCGGCGGGCAGACGCCCTGCAGGTTGACCACGCTGTCAAAGGTAAAAAAGGTGGCGCGATTGATCGCCGGCTGCCGCCGGTGAATGGCAACAGCTGCCACCAGCAGCAGCAGCGCCACCAGCACATACCCGGCCCGTTTCATCGTCCGCCCCGGGCGTGGCCACCGTCGGCATTGCTCATCCCGTTCATCATGCCGCCAGTATACTATGCCGCTGACGGCAACCGCAATGCCGCCCGACACCGGCATGCCGCCGGCCGCGCAGATCCCGGCCGCTGCCCGCTATCGTTCGCTGAAGGCGGCACATTCCCATACCGGGAGCACGAGCCGGCGTTTTGTCGCCAGTTGCAGCACCGCCCGAATTGCCGGACACCCCTTGTCCTCGCGCTCCGGCTGAAAAGCGCGGCATGCCCAGCACAGGCAATGCTCCTTCTGCCGCCCGCACAGATCGCTGCGCACCCAGGTCGTCACCCCATCCCGCTCCATTTGCCGATACATAATCTCCTCCTGTCGTCCACCACCCCGCCATCGCGGGGCCTGATACAGACAGGATACCACCGCCGGCGCCGCCGGTCTTGAACAAAAGTGCGGTCAGGGGCGGCGCGGCCAATAGCGGGCCGGCGTCACACCGACCTGACGGCGAAAGTGCCGATGCAGATGGCTCTGATCAGCAAAACCACACTGGTAGGCGCACGCCACCGGGGTCAGCCCGTCCATCATGAATTGTTTGGCCTGCTGGACTCTCATAATGGTGCGATAGGCATGCGGCGTCACGCCAAAGCCCGCCGCAAACGCGCGAATGAAATGATACCGTGACAGGCCAACGGCGCGGGCCACCGCAGCGACGGTTCTGGGCCTGTCCAGATCGGTCATCAACAATTGCCGGGCTGCCTGCAGGCGGCGGTCCGTCACCCCGGGCGCTGCACAACCCGCCGCACGCAGGATGCGCCAGAAGCCCCGCACCGCCGCCGGCGCCAGCCGGCCCGTGCGCACGCCCTGCAGCAGCGGCAGCAGGCGGGCGTAATGCGGGCTCTGCAGTGGGAAATGCATGCCGGCCGGCGCCCGGCATGGCGTCAGCAGGATCAGCCGGGCGCGAAAGGCGGCATCATCGACCGGCCGGCTTCCATGGAGCAGGCCCGGGCCAATCACATAGGGCATGCCCGCCGGAATTGCCACCGGCCGCCGACCCAAGAGCAGGATGCGCCGGCCGCGCAGCTGCCAGCCGATGATCAGCGAATGATGGGCATGCAGCGGCATCGCCGGCTGACAACCGGCAAGCGCCAACACTTGATCATACTGCCGATGATGGTGCATGGACGAACGCGAACAACCGCATTTGCCGGGGCGCGGAATTATGCCTGCGGCGTTTCGCCCGCCAGCTTGGCCAGCGTCTCCCTGGCGTCGCGCATGAACTGGTCGTCCTGCCCCCACAGCGCCACAAACGCCGACAATTCCTCGCGCGCCCGGTCGAAATCGCCGAGGCGATAGCAGTTCATGCCAAGGTTGAAATACGTTTCGGTGGAATCGGGGGCCAGCGCCAGCAGCCGCTTCAGATGCTTGTTCGCCTTCTGGTACTCGCCCTGCTCCTCGTACAGCTCCGCCAGGTTGTTCATCGCCTCGGTATAGTCGGGATCGGCGGCCAGCGCCTGCTCATACCACGTCTGCGCCTCCGCCAGCTTATCCTGCCGGAACAGGGTATAGCCGAGATTGTTCATCGCCTCCGCCAGTTTCGGATCGAGCGCCAGCGCCCGGCGGAAACAGGGTTCGGCCTTGTCAAAATGCCCGACCTGGCACAGTGTCAGCCCCAGCTCAAAATGCACATCGCGCGCCTGCGGAAACTGACGCGCCGCCTGCTGCAGCTCGACCAGCGCCTCGCCCGAACGGTCGGCCAGACGATAGGCAATCCCCAAA
>CAZFBR010000331.1:0-2352 GCA_964517215.1 uncultured bacterium | reverse complement strand
CTCAAGCAGGGGCGGGGTGGTATCGCCGATATTGAATTTATGGTGCAATATGAAATCCTGGCCAACGCCCACCGCGACCCGGCGCTGCTCACCTACACCGACAACATCCGCCAGCTCGACGGTCTGGAACGCGCCGGCATCCTATCGGTTGCTGATGCCGCCCGCTTGCGCAGCACCTATCGCGACCTGCGCCGGCGCATCCACTTGCTGAAGCTGCAGGAACAGCCCGCTTGCATGGCCACTGACACGGTGCGCGCTGCCCGCGAAGGCGTGATCCGCATCTGGCGGCGACTGATGGAAGACAGCGCCTGACGCACCGGCTGGCAGGTCCTGGCCCAGGACAACACGGATTGAAACGGGAGAATTGAACGATGACTATGGCCGACCGTGACGGTCTGATCTGGTACGACGGTGAACTGGTGCCCTGGCGCGAAGCCAATACCCACGTCCTGACCCATACCCTGCACTACGGCATGGGTGTCTTCGAGGGCGTTCGCGCCTACGCCACCGACCGCGGCGCCGCCATCTTCCGCCTGCGGGCGCACACCGACCGGCTGTTCCGCTCCGCCCATATCGTCGGCATGCCGATGCCCTACGGTAAGGACGAGATCAACGAAGCCTGTCGCCAGGCGGTCAGTGCCAACCACCTCGCCAGTGCCTACATTCGGCCGATGTGCTTCTATGGCGCCGAAGGCATGGGCCTGCGCGCTGACAACCTCAAGGTGCATGTGCTGGTTGCCGCCTGGGAATGGGGTGCCTATCTGGGCGCGGAAAACCTGGAGCGCGGCATCCGCATCCGTACCTCCTCATTCAGCCGCCACCACGTCAACGTGACCATGTGCAAGGCCAAGGCGAACGGCAACTACATGAATTCCATGCTGGCGCTGTCCGATGCCCTGCGGGATGGCTATGACGAGGCGCTGCTGCTCGATACCGAGGGCTACGTTGCCGAGGGCAGCGGCGAGAATATCTTCCTGGTCCGCGATGGCGTGCTCTACACCCCGGATCTGACTTCAGCGCTGGAAGGCATCACCCGCGACACCATCATCCGCTTTGCCGCCGATCTGGGCATTCCGGTCAAGGAAAAGCGCATCACCCGCGACGAGGTCTATATCGCCGACGAGGCCTTCTTCACCGGCACCGCCGCCGAAGTGACGCCGATCCGCGAACTCGACGGGCGCGCCATCGGCAGCGGCCGGCGCGGACCGGTCACCCAGCATCTGCAGGCGCTGTACTTCGATCAGGTGCACGGTCGCCGCGACGAATATCCGGACTGGCTGACCCTGGCCTAGCCCCCGACCGTACCGGTTTTCCTCGCCTCCGCATCCCAAAAAATCCAAGACCTCAGGAGAACGACGCCATGGCCGCCGCTTCCGCCAAAACCCTGCCCAATGCCCAGAAGACCTACGAGGTCAGCCGCGCCGAGTTGCCGGTGTCCTGCCCGATGCCGGACATGATGCTGTGGAACTCCCACCCCAAGGTCTACCTGCCGATCGAGACCACGGGCAAGGCCAAGTGCCCGTACTGCGGCGCCGATTTCGTGCTGGTCGACTGAGCAGCGGACACTGCCGCAGGTACGCCGCCGGTGATGCCGCCGCTGGTGGTCTGGCGCTTCAGCGACGGCAAGGTCGGCCATGATAACCAGAGCCTGGGCCTGCTCACGGCGCTGACCCGGCTGCGTCCGGTGCAGGCACACATGCTGGCATCGCCATCGCTGGGTACCGCTTTGCGCGGCAGCTTGGGGCGCCTGTCCACCTGGCAGACGCTGCCGCCGCCCGATCTGCTGCTGGGCGCTGGCCATCGCACTCATCCCGGATTGCTGGCAGCGCGGCAGGGCTACGGCGGACGTGCGGTGGTGCTGATGCGTCCGAGCCTGCCGCTGGCGCTGTTTGATCTCTGCCTGATTCCCGAGCATGACACACCGCCGGCCCGCGCCAATGTGCTGACCACGCGCGGCGCTCTCAATCGTCTCCAGCCCTCAACAACGCTTGAACCCACCCGGGGCCTGGTGCTGATTGGTGGACCGTCGGCGCATTTTGGCTGGGACGAGGCCGCTCTATACACGCAGATCGCCGCGATTGTCGCCGCTGATCCTGCCATGACCTGGACCCTGACGACTTCACGGCGCACGCCCGCGTCTTTCCTGGAGAATGGACTGTTGTCGGCTGATCCGCGCCTGAGCGTGGTGCCGGTGGCGCAGACCGGTCCTGACTGGCTGCCGGCGCAACTGGCGCGCGCCGGGCAGGTCTGGGTCAGCGCCGATAGCGTGTCGATGGTGTATGAGGCACTGACCGCCGGTGCCGCCGTAGGTGTGCTGGAATTGCCGCGCGCGCGACCGGGCCGCGTCAGCCG
>CAZFBR010000330.1:0-2406 GCA_964517215.1 uncultured bacterium | reverse complement strand
CAGAAACGGCAACTGTTCGGGCAGCCACGCCCCGTCTCAACCATCAGATAGGGGTCATTCCATAACGGATAGCGGTACTGCTCCTGCGGCAGCTCATCCCACGCCGGGAGCGGTAATGCGTCGAGTGCAACCGGCAGGTTCGGGGAGGCCATGAATACACCCTGTGCGTCGCGGCCCGCCAATCCGGGAATGTCACGCTGGTATCCGTCGGCCATAATGCGGATGAAGGCCGGTTCTGGAGAACCTGGCAGGAGATAATCGACCGCCGGATAGTTCGCCAGCAGTTCCGCCGCCAAAAAACCGACTGGCGATCCCGTCAGCGCCAGTGTGCAGCCGGTTTCGCGCTTCAACTGCAGCGCGATGGCGAGATCATCGGCAAGCGTTGGCGTGCTCGTTTGCACGACCAGGTCGGTCACCGCATGTTCCCGCAGCTGCGTGACGATTTGCTCCCGGGTCAGCTCCATGGCGGAAGCGTCAATCAGCACCCCGTGGCAGTTTCGTTTGCGCGCCAGGGCCGCCAGCATAGCCAGCGTGTACGGCGGGATTACCAGGCCTTTGGTTGAGACCTTGACCTGGCAGCGGCCCTCGCGGACAAACCGCGCCCGTCCCGGTTCCGGCGGGTTGAGAAATCCAAAGCGGCGCATCAGCCGAGCCTACCGCAAACAGGCGGCGCAAGGACGCGACAACCCCGCCTATTCATAGGCGCCGTTGCGCAGCCGGGTAATGACATCAGGCAAAATTCCTCGCCGCGCCGGTGCTCGGTCAGCGGTTGTCATTGTGGTTCCGCCCGCCCGGCAAAGGATGTACCGATGGCCGAAAAACTGTATTTGTGCGAGCGCCTGCGCGTCCGCGTGCCGGCGATCGATGATATACAGGTCGCCATGCTGCAGTTTCACCAGTTGTGTCGACAGCGGTGCCACACAAGGTCGTGAGCCCCAACGCGGATGATCCAGCAGCATGGAAAAGTGTTCCAGCGGGAAAAAACCAAATCCCTTCGGATCACGAAATTGCGGCAACAACCGCTCGTCAAGGTACACCGGCTGGCCGGGATAATCGCGATTGATCACGGCGGCGAATTCATGAAAGCGGACGTAGCCGGCATAATAGTTCGCCACTAGCGGATGCCGGACGGTCATATTCACACTCGCCACAGCCCACAATATTGCCAGTAACGACAATGCCAGGCGGGGGGAGCGGGCCGGCCCGCCGCTCCCCGAGACACGCACGGTGTGCAGGCCCTGCACTGCCGACGCCAGCGCTAACGCCAGGCCGAAAAACGGCGCGAACAAATAATGGTCAAAATAGCGCGTGTCGAGCCCGCGTAGGTCATGAAATGCCGCTGGAAGCAGAAAAACCATTTCCCATATCACTCCCAGCAGCATGCCCCGCCGCCCCGCCCGCGACGTCAGCACAGCGGCAGTAAGCAGGCCGACTCCCGCCACCAAGGTCGCGCCCGGCGACGGCTGAACATGCAAGGTCAGCGCCCCCGTGATATATCCCAAACCGCGCAGGTAGTTTCCGGTCACCGTGGCGACAGTCCCAAGCAGGGCAATGCGCACCGGTTCGGTCTCCGCCGCCGTCATGGCCAGATAGAACCCTGTCCAGAGAACCTCAACGGCCAGCACGATACTCCAACGCCGCAGCCGCTGGCCCCAGGACAGGGTGTTCCCGAACAGCAGCAGTACCAGCGCCGACAGCAGCGGGAGGCACAATGCGGTTTCCTTCAGCGCCAGGGCTGCGAGAAAAGCGGACATGCTTCCCCACACCCACCCCGGGCGACGCTGCACTAGGCCATACAGGTGCCCGCAGGCGGCAGCCACCACGCCGCACTCATAAAAATTAATATGCAGCGCAAGCGGTTCGTATATGTAGAAATTGCAGCCCGCCAATGTGAGGAACAGCGGCATAAACCAGCGCGGTGATGGTGCCCAAAGTCGCTGCAGCAGCACCCCGCCGGCCAGCGCCCCCGCAAAAAAAAAGGCATTGGTAGCATGAAACAGCAGCGGGCGCATGCCGAAAACGGCGTATTCAAGGCGCATGATCAGCTCAACCAGCGGGCGGAAATTATCCGAACGCAAGACCGGGAAGTCGCTGAAATACCACCACGGCATCAGCCGCAGGAACAGGTAGTTATGGCTCTCGTCGGTAATCAGTACCGGGCGTAGATGTGGCAATGCGGCGATGATCGTCACCGCGGCGGCGGCCAGCGTTATCCACCGTTCGTATCGCCGGCAGCATCCCACCGCAGCCGGTTCGCGCCTCACGGGGAACGCAGCGCGGTGCTGGCATTGGGCGGGTATGCCATGATCCAGCCAAGCAGTAGCGCGCTGTTCAGGCCGCGATCGAGCGGCAGCAACAAGCTGGCCGGGTGGCGGCCGTCATCGCCCACCACGAGATACACCTGCG
>CAZFBR010000329.1:0-2423 GCA_964517215.1 uncultured bacterium | reverse complement strand
TGACCAAGCCAGCGGGCAGCGCCTCAAACGGTGGGCAGTGCGAAGAAAGCTCCCGCTGTAGAGTACTCGCTTACTTCGCCCTCGTATTGTGTGGTCTGCCTCACATTACGCTACCATTTACCCCGCTCCGCCCGCCTGACCTGCCCATGTACTCAATAATCCGCTGAACTATCGCCAGAACGCACCGGAACGCACAGGAACGGCATTCCCGGGAGATACCCGCCCTTGATTATACCTGCCACCGAGGGGAAATGACCTATTTCGCACCCGGTAGAAAGTTATTAAGAACTGCATAACTATTTTCAAAAACAGCTTGACAGCGTCCTGAATGCGCGGTATACCAGTGACAAAACCAATAGGGCGAGCAACGCAAATCTCACGGTTCGCCCCAACTTGCTGGCGCAAGTTACCGAGGAGAATTTGAAAAATCTTCTGGTCTCAAGCTGGTGCAGTGAATATCGTATTACACTCATGTAAAATGCGGGAATGAAGTTGTGGGTTCTCTTTGGGCCTCTCCGGAGCAAGAGGTCACAGGTTCGAATCCTGTCGGGCGTACCAATTGTTGAGAAATCCCGAGGGTTTATGCCTTCGGGACTTTTTTGTCTTTCCTGGAATTTCTTGTTGTCCCTGAAATAGGGAACCGCAAAAGGACCAAGTTTTCCAACGACAGGGTGGGCGGTGTGTTTTGAGTAGTTTCCTGTTGACCCTTCGGCCTGCCTTCGTCTTGCGGTGTGCGCGAGGATCGCCGTGCCTGAAATCGGCAAGGATGGATCAGCACACTCGCTGCCGTATTATCAGGCCCATGCTTGGGGACAGGCGGGCGGCGGCAGTTGCGTATGCTGCATGCAGGCGTGCCGTCCGCAATACTGGTGTGGTCGAAGAAAGGACGCCCGCCCGGTTATCGGCAGAAAACCGGTGATCTGGCGGCAAGGGAATTGCCGGAGAGGAGCGTGTTGCACAATGATCGTTTTCGGCGATCAGGCATTGTTGCTGCGCAGGGCAGAGAGTACTGAGTTGTTGACGGTAATCCCGAGGTGGTGGTAGGATAAAAACGGATGCGCAAATGCACGTGATGTTACGGTCAGTGACGTTACTTCCTGGGAGAAGACCTATGGACATGAAGGGCAGAATAATGGCAACAGCGGTTGGTGGGATTATCGTCATAGCCATGCTTACGGCCGCAGCACCGTATGCCATGGCAAATCGGCGTCCGACGCTGGAAGAACGCGTTACCACTTTGGAACGGAAGGTGGCGCTGCTGGAAACGACGCACGGTATTTCAGCCGCAGCTGATACATCGGCGACGACGGTGCGGAGTCCCAGACGCGGGGATGAGTCGCCAATAGGGATCCGGCTCATCGGGAAGAGTTTTCACCAGTCAGATCCGCTGGCCGGGGACTATCTGGACCGCATCGAGTTTTCCTTCGAATTTCGCAACGGCCTGCACCAGGCGGTGAAGGCATTTACGGGGACGGTGGTATTCAAGGATCTGTTCGACCGCGTTATCCTGCGGATCGGCCTCACGGAAAACGCCGACATTGCACCCGGGGCAACGAGTGAATACCAAGGCGGGATCGACTACAATCAGTTTCTTGCGGAGCATCGCACCCTTGCCGAGCAGGACGCGGAAAATCTCAAGGTTGACTTTATTCTGGACAGTGTCATTTATCACGACGGCTCGCGGGCTGATTTCCCCGGGATACACCAATAATCGGTTGCGCGCAGCCGGGCAGCGCACCCCGGGAATGTGCCCGGGGCGCCGGCGGCGCGCCGCTGGCCGCGGGGCAGACGGAGCGCCGCCGGGCTGCTGCAGCCCCCCGGCCGCGGGGAACGCGGCGGTGGACCGGCCGGGGGGTTGACAATAATATTCAAATATTGTAATATTACAATATAACGAATGAAGGAGCGGGCGGTGACAGCACGGCGGACAGCGGGACAGCAGGCGCAGCAGCTGGCGCGGCGGGCGGAGCAACTCAAGGCACTCGGCCATCCGGTGCGGTTGCGGATCGCGTGCGGCCTGCTCCGGCATCGCTGCCAGGTGGGGCGCATCGTCGCGCAGCTGGGGCTGCCGCAGTCAACTATTTCCCAGCATCTCGGCACCCTGCGCGAGGCGGGGATCATCGTCCCCGAGCGCCGGGGCGTGTGCGTCTGCTATCGCGTCACTGACCGCGAAATTGCGCGCCTGCTGGCGCGCCTGGCGGCGGAATAGACCATTACGCCGCGCGCAGGCGCGGCCACGGAGGTGGCATATGGCAGAACAGCTGACGAGCAGCACATTCAAGGCGACGGTGGACCAGGCGGGGCTGACCCTCGTCGATTTCTATGCGGACTGGTGCGGCCCCTGCCGGATGGTGGCCCCGGTCATCGCCGAGCTGGCGACGGAATATGCGGGGAAGGCGACGATCGCCAAGTTCAACGTCGAT
>CAZFBR010000328.1:0-2545 GCA_964517215.1 uncultured bacterium | reverse complement strand
AGAACTTATCGCCGCCTGCCGCCCGTACGAACTCGGCGCCGTGCCGGCGTCACTCACCGGCCGCTATGTGGTCAGTTGACCGTTTGCAAAAAACCGACCGGATATGTGCCGGCATGCCTCTTTCCGCCCTGCGTATTCGTGAATCCGGCAGTAGCGTCGCCAACCATCTGCTTTCCTGCTTTTGCGGCATTGACGGCAGCAGTTGCACCGGCGGTGACGCCGACGGCTTTCAATAATCAGGCACGTCGCCTGCCGCAGAATAATGCGAAAGCAGCCGGCAGGATTGCTACTCGCGAATCGGCGTTCCCTTGGTGGCAAAATAGGCAATGGCGGCATCGCTCAGCTGACTGCGAAAAACCGCAACATCATCGAAATCAATCCCGTCCTGATTCAATCGCCAGCCGGGTCCCTGCATGTCGAATGTCGCATTGGGAGAAAGTCCAAAATAGAGCTGCCGCTGTGCCGATTCCGGCTGCAGTGTGCCCAGGCCCTCGCGACTGTGCTGACTGCTTTGCACCAGCCGACCGTCAAGATAAGCGCAATAGCCGCGCGGACCCCATGATTGGGCCAAATGATAGTACCGGCCCGGCTGCATCGATTGCGCCAGTGTCAAATTGATGCCGTTGTGTCCCGACGTCATAAACTGCATCGCCAGATGGTAGCTGTGGTCGGGATAGTTGCAGCAGCTCGGATACAGCGTTTCGTAAAACCAGATCAGCGAACGCTCGCGCTGGTTGTTGATTTGCACCCAGCCCATGAGCGTTGCTTCCTGCAGAAAATGCTCCGGCATAGTCAGCGTCAGCGGATCGCTGATACGCACCCGCAATGCCTCACCGAATTTGCCCGATACAAATTCAGGATTCCGCGGTTCAGTGCCGTCCGCACGGATCACACCGTCAAACGGCTCATAAACCGCCAGCTGACGCATCACGGCCGCGCGTTCGGCGTGGCTGAGCTCTGTGCCGGTCGTTGCCGCCACCGGGGTTGCGGACGAAGTCGGGCGCGGCCGACGCGTCAATATCGCCGGCGCAGGCGCCGGACGCGTTGGTGCCGCCGGGGTTGGCATCGGACGTGACGCTGCCGGCGCGCCACCAGTCAGCAACTGGCTTGTCCAGAACAGCAGCACACCCAGCAGCAGCGGTGCCAGCGGCGTCGCCAGCAGCTTCAGCGCGGCAACCACGCGGGCGCCGATCTGCTTTTCACCGGCGGGAAGCACGCCCAGCACCGACATTTCCAGTCGGGCCCGCCGCCGGCGCGCCAGCAGCAGATCCGCAGTATGCCGCAACTCGGCGCATTGTGTTGTCCGCGCGGCAAATTCCTGATGCGCCAGCTGCAGCAGTTGCTCAGCGCCATTCGCTTCCCGGGTCAGTTCTTCATGCCGCTCCTGCGCCTCCCGCCGGGCCGCAAGCAGCTGCCGCGCCTGCGCGTCATCATCACCGGCGCAGGCCTGCTCCGCCGCCTGTTCGCATTGCTGCATGGCGGCACGGGCGTCATCAGCCCGTGAACGCACCCGGTTGCGCAGCAGCGTCGCTTCCTCCAGCCGACGGCGCGCGGTGCCCAGTTCCGCTTCGGCGGCGAGCACTTCTTGCTGCAGCTGCACCCGGCGCAACTCCGTCCGATTGGTCAGTTCCAGCCACTGATAGCGATACCACATTTCCGTCCGGGTCAGCAACTTCATCCAGCGTGGCACCCGGTGCCGTTCAAGCTCGTGATCGATCGGTTCGTAGACCGTCGCTAATTCGCGCGGAATATCCTCCCGACGTTCCCAGCGTTCAAGATCGGCGAACACCGCCTGGCAGTCCGCGTAACGGTTCGCCGGTTCGCAGGCCAGCAGTCGCGCCAGGATCGCATCCGCCTGCGGCGACAGACCCGCGCGTACGGCCGTTACCGGCGGATAGGTCCCGCATTCATGCGCCTTCATGATCGCGGATGGCGTGGCACCCTGAAACGGGAACCGGCCGGCCAGCAACCGGTACAGCACCACACCCGCCGCATACAGATCGGAACGCGGACCGGCACTTTCACCGCGTCCCAGCTCCGGGGCCATGTATTCAAGGGTGCCGAGCATCTCGCCCGGCTGCGTCAGCGAGGCCTCATCTTCAACCAGGCGCGCCAGCCCGAAATCCGCCAGCTTGACCGTATCCGTTGCGGTTTCAATCAGGATGTTGCCCGGTTTCAAATCGCGATGGATGATGCCCTGTTCGTGCGCCGCGCCCAGTCCGGCAAGAATCTGCCGGAAGTACGCGATGGCCCGTTCCGGAGGAAGCGGCTCCTTGAGCAGCTCCCGCAGCGTGCAGCCGGCCACATATTCCATCGCCAGATAGTGATAGCCGTCAGCGGCGCCAATATCATAAACCGCCACCACATTGGCATGCCGCAGCCGCGCTGCCGCCCGCGCCTCACGTTCGAACCGGGTGATGGCCGCCGGCTGCTCAGCCAGCTGCGGCCACAACACCTTCAGCGCCACCACCCGATCCAGGCGGGTATCGCGCGCGCAGTACACCTTGCCCATGGCCCCGCTGCCGAGGTCGGCGGTCAGCTCATA
>CAZFBR010000327.1:0-2557 GCA_964517215.1 uncultured bacterium | reverse complement strand
GTGTTTTTTGCCAGTGTCGCCGCGCACTGGCCGCGGCCGTCAGTGGCGGTGCTGCTCACCGGGATGGGCCGGGACGGGGCGGACGGGCTGCTGGCGTTGCGCCGCCGCCGCTGGCATACCATCGCCCAGGACGAAAGCACCAGCACGGTGTACGGCATGCCCAAGGCCGCCGCCGAAGCGGGTGCGGCAGTTGAAGTGTTGCCCCTGCCGCGCATTGCCGCGGCCATTCTCGCCCAGATCTCGCCAAGGAGTGTGTCATGACTGTCCAGCTTACCGCCCACACCATTACCGTGCTGCTGGTTGACGATTCGCCCATCGTGGGCGAAGCGGTGCGCCGCATGCTCGCGCCCGAACAGGATATTGTTTTCCATTATTGCGCCGATCCGGCGCGCGCGCTGCCCATGGCCAATGAACTGCATCCCACCATCATCCTCCAGGATCTGGTGATGCCGGAGATTGACGGCATTACCCTGCTCAAATTCTACCGGGGCAACCCGGCAACCGCCGACGTGCCGGTGATCGTGCTTTCGTCCAAGGAGGAGGCGACGACCAAGGCGGAGGCCTTTGCCTGCGGGGCGAGCGACTACCTGGTCAAGCTGCCGGACCGCATTGAGGTGGTTGCCCGCATCCGCCACCATTCGCGGGGGTATATCAACCTGCTGCAGCGCAACGAGGCGTTCAACGCGCTGCGCGTCAGCCAGGACCGGCTGGCGCAGGAATTGGCGGAGGCGGCGGAGTATGTCAAGGAGCTGCTGACCAAGCCGTGGACGGAGGGCCCGATCACCGTCGACTGGCGGTTTGTGCCCTCGGTCGAACTGGGCGGCGACTCCTTCCATTATGAGTGGGTGGATGACAACCATTGCGTGCTTTCCCTGCTGGATGTGTGCGGGCATGGGGTGGGCGCGGCGCTGCTCTCGATTTCGGTGGTCAATGTCCTGCGCACCCAGGCGGGCACGCCGGAATTCCTCGATCCCGCCCGGGCGCTGTCGTTCCTCAACGAGACCTTCCTGATGGAAAAACACAACAACATGTACTTCACCATGTGGTACGGGGTCTACGACAAGCGCACCCGCACTCTGCGCTACGCCAGCGGCGGCCATCCGCCCGCGCTGCTGCTGGTCGACGGCGCGGTGACGGAGCTGGGCACGCCCGGCCTGATCATCGGCGGCATGCCCGGGTCGGAATTTGTGACCGCGGAACGGGTCATGCCGCCCGGCGCGCTGCTCTACCTGTTCAGCGACGGGGTGTACGAAATCCATTCGCCCGCGCCCGAGGAGCGGCTGTACACGCTGGCGGAATTCGGGGCGGAACTGGCCGGTGCGCCGGCAACCGGTTCGCGGATTGATCATATGCTGAAATTTGTGCGCGACTACGGCAAGAGCGAGATGCTGCCTGACGACTTCACCATGGCGGAATTCCGCATCAACTGACGACGGGGGAAGACGATGCGGTTCACTTTCTGCCACAACAGCATCAATGTGCTCGATCTGGAGCGCAGTCTGGCGTTTTACCGGGAGGCGCTCGGGCTGCAGGAAGTCAAGCGCAAACCGGCGGAGGACGGAAGCTATGTTCTGGTCTTTCTCGGCGACGGGGCAACCGCGCACCAGCTCGAACTGACCTGGCTGCGCGACTGCACCGCGCCTTACGACCTGGGTGACAACGAGCTGCATCTGGCATTCCGCGTTGACGATTACCCCGCGGCCCATGCACGGCATCAGGCCATGGGCTGCATCTGCCATGAGAACGCCGCGCTGGGGTTGTATTTCATCGCGGATCCTGACGGGTACTGGTTGGAAATCCTGCCGGCGAAGCGCTCCGTATGAAATGCCGGCTGCTGTTGTTGCTGCTGGCGGGTCTGCTGCTGGCGGGGTGCTCGTGTGGCGGCAGCACACCCATTCCGGCGACGGATACCGGTTCGGCGGCGGCAACGGTGGCGATACCGGCTGGGACTGCACCGGTCGTGCCGGCGGTGGATCCGGGCAAATTGACCGTGGCGACGTTCAACCTGATGTTTCTAAAGGACGACGATACCGCCAATGACGCGGCCTACGGCTCTTTCGGGCGGAATGTGCGGCGCGGGACCCGCCAGCTGGTTGACCGGCTGGCGGCCCAGGTGGCGGGTGCTGATATCATCGGGGTGCAGGAAATAGAGAACCAGGCGGCACTGGCGCTGTTGTGCGCCGCCCTGGATCGGCAGACACCCGGCGCGCGGTACGCAGGGTTCATGTATGACAGCCGGCTGCCGCAGGATGTTGCCCTGCTCTGGAACAGCGCGACGGTGCGCGGGAGTAATGCGCGCCAGCTCGAAGCGCAGTACCGCGTGGTCGGCTATGAGGGCGACCGCAAGGTCTATTTCGCCCGGGTGCCGGTGGTCGCGGATTTCGCGGAGCACGGGGTTGACTTTTCCGTGATGGTGGTTCATCTCAAGGCGAAGTCAACCAGGGATGCGGCGTTTTCGAATGCGCGGCGGGGGGCGGAATGCGAGCGGATGCTGGCCTGGCTGGATGACCGGCGCGGCCGTGCCGAAGCCGGGCCCGGTAGACGGCGAAAGCCTGGT
>CAZFBR010000326.1:0-2564 GCA_964517215.1 uncultured bacterium | reverse complement strand
CGAGATAGCGGCGAATAAGTCCGAGCAGGATTTTGTCGTCAATCCGGGTCAACCACGACGTGCTGATGGGAAAACTGGCGACACGGATTGACGACAAAATCCTGCTCGGACTTATTCGCCGCTATCTCGGCGCGGGCATGTTTTGCGACGGGATGGCAACAGAACGGCACGAAAACACGCCGCAAGGCGGACCATTGTCACCGCTACTGGCCAATATGCTCTTAGACGAGGTTGACAAGGAACTGGAGAAGCGCGGGCATACCTTTGTCCGGTATGCCGACGACTGCAATGTGTACGTGCGGTCAGAGCGGGCGGGGCAGCGCGTATTACGCGGTCTTGAACGCTGCTATGCGAAACTCCGGTTGCGCATCAACCCCGAGAAAAGCGCAGTGGCGTGGGTAAGTAAGCGTCCTTTCCTTGGTTTCGGTTTTTGGGTGGCATGGGGAGGAACGGTCAAATGCCGCGTGGCGAAGGATGCTCTGAACCGGTTCAAGGAACGCATCCGGCAGATAACCTGCCGGACGGGTGGACGGAGCTTGCGCCAAGTGGCCGTGGAGTTGCGCGGCTATGTGCGTGGCTGGGTGCAGTATTTTTCACTGGCCGAGACGCGGGGGGCTTTTCAGAGGTTGGAAGAGTGGATACACCATCGGTTGCGGGCAATAATGGTCAAGCAGTGGCAGGGCGGCCAGGCGATGTACCGCGCGTTGAAGCAGCGCGGTGCCTCTGATCTGGAAGCGGCCAAATTGACGCATAAGGCCCGAAGCTGGTGGCATACTGCCAACCATATCCTTCTGAAGAAATCAGTGACGGTGCGAGAATTCGACCTGTTCGGTTTTCCGCGAATGGTGCCGCAGTGACCTCAACCTTACGAACCGCCGGATGCGGACCCGCACGTCCGGTGGTGTGGCAGGTGGTGTGGCAGGGAAAACTTACGTTCCCTATGCCGATTAGCCTGTGAAAACGATAATAATTGTTGACGGTAAGCGGAAGAGGTGGTATTATTGTTTAAGGTTAAATGGTGCGCGGAAAGAACGATTGAGATATTTACTCAGAGGTGGATTATGAAAGAATATAAGGTGAAATTTGTCAAAAGCGATGGTTGGTATGCGGCTTTCGTGCCGGATATTCCCGGAGCACATTCACAAGGGCGAACATTGGCCGAGGCGCGCAGAAATATTGCTGAAGCTATTGAACTTATCTTGGATTCCAACCGGAAGCGCTGTCGTGCTATCACGCGCGGACGAAAGGTCATTTCTGATATCGTTCATGTAGCGGCATGAATCGCCGGGATTTATTGCGTCACTTGACACGGCATGGTTGTGTGGTTGAGCGTGAAGGCGCAAAGCACACGCTCTATTGCAATCCGATCGCGAACGTATCCACAACGGTTCCGCGACATCGAGAAATCAACACATTCACGGCAAGAGCAATTTGCCGGGATCTGCAAATTCCCATCCCAAGTTTTAAGTAGATTTTAATGTCCTTCCCCATAATACGGAAAAATATCCGGGCGGAAGCTCGTGGGCCTAAGAATCAATGGAATCTGAATCTGAAATGGAAATGTAATTGACGGCAACTTGATTCAGAGCATTCGATTGGGAATAATAGCTGGCGGTTATTTCTTTCATTCGCTTCAATATGGTGCCCGGCATTATCAATACCAGTTTTCGGCTGTCGCCACATGGGGTAAGCGCTGGATACTATCTCGGAAATATAACTGGAATTCAGCGCACAGGGTATTGACGGGTATTGCCGGCGATGCCCTGACGCGCATTCCGACAATCAGTTGCCTGCGCATGCCAGGGCGAAAAGCCGTTGGAGTGCGGTTGGTGTTGGTTGCGGGACACAGTGGGCGGCAGTCAGTGGTGACGGATGATATGACGTTTGGCGGTGCGGCGGTCGATCCCCAGCTTGCGCGCGACCTCCTCGTAGGTGCCGCCGCGCCGGTAGAGGAGCGCGGCGTAGCCGGCGAGCAGCGCGTCGGCGTCGAGCAGGCCGGCGGCCGCCTGGCGGAGAAAGTCATCGTCGGCTGCCGGCGCCGGGGCCGCAGCGTCGGGCTGGTAGCTGCCGCTGAGCAGCACGCGGCGCACCGCCTGCTCCAGTTCGCGCACATTGCCCGGCCAGTGGTAGGACGGGCCCGGTGAACGGCGCAGCGCGTCGAGCACCCGCTGCGCCAGCACGCCGCCGGCGTCGCCGGCGATCCGCGCAACCAGCGCGGTGACCAGCAGCGTCAGCTCGGTGGGATTTTCCGCCAGACGCGCCCGCAGCGTCGGCAGCACAATCACATCCGAACATAAGCGGTAATAGAAATCGTCGCGGAAGGCGCCGGCGGCGCGCAATTCGGCGAGCGGGCGGTTGGTGGCGACGATCACCCGCCCGGAGAAGCGCAGCGCCTCGCGGCAGCCGAGCGGGGTGAAGCTGCGGCTTTCGACCACCGTCAGCAGCTTGACCTGCAGCGGCAGCGGCAGGTCGCCGATCTCGTCGAGAAAGACCGCCCCGTGTGCGGAACAGCGGGCAAGCAGCTCGTCATAGTCGGCGGTGGCTTCGGTGAACGCGCTGGTGCG
>CAZFBR010000325.1:0-2568 GCA_964517215.1 uncultured bacterium | reverse complement strand
CATGTTCCGCGCGGCGATGGCGGCGGGCACGCCGTTGGGGGTCGAGGCCAAGCGGCATATCGACCGGGGCGGGCTGGTGCCCGATGCGGTGACCATCGGCCTGGTGCGCGAGCGGGTGGCGCAGGCGGATTGCGCCCGGGGGTATATCCTCGACGGCTTTCCGCGCACCCTGCCGCAGGCCGAGGCGCTGGACGCGCTGCTGGCCGAGCTTGGGCAGCAGCTGGACGGGGTGATCAATCTGGCGGTGCCGGACGCGGAAGTGGTGCGGCGGCTGGGCGGCCGGCGGGTGTGCAAGGCGTGCGGCGCGACCTATCACCAGGAATTCAACCCGTCGCCCGCGGGGGCGCAGTGCGGCGCGTGCGCCGGCGAGCTGTACCAGCGCAGCGACGACACCGAGGCGGCGATACGCGCCCGGCTCGACAATTACAACGCGCAGACCGCGCCGCTGATCGGGTATTACGAGCGGAGCGGGCGCATGCATACGGTGGACGGCGCCGCGGCGATTGACAGCGTGCGCGCGGCCCTGCGGGAGGTGCTGGACCGGATCGCAACCGGGCGGCGGTAGGCATGGGGCGGATAGCCATCCGCTCGGCCGCCGAGATTGCCCAGATGGCGGTCGCCGGCGCGATCGTCGGCGAGACCCTGGCGCTGCTGACGAAGCTGGCGCAGCCGGGGGTGAGCACGGCGGAGCTGGACGCGGCGGCGGAGGACCACATCCGCGGACGCGGGGCGCTGCCGGCGTTCAAGGGGTATAACGGGTATCCCGCGAGCATCTGCGCCTCGCTCAACAACGAGGTGGTGCACGGCATCCCGAGCCCCGAGCGCAAGCTGCACGCGGGGGATCTGCTGTCGCTGGATGTGGGCGCGCGGATCAACGGCTGGAACGGTGATGCGGCGGTGACGGTGCCGGTGGGGGCCGTCGACAGCGAGGGCCGGCGGCTGCTGGCAGTGACGCAGGCGTCACTGGAGGCGGCCATTGCGCTGGTGAAACCGGGCGCGCAGCTCGGCACCATCTGCCACGCGATTGAAACCTGCGCCACGGCGGCGGGGTTCAGCGTGGTGCGCGAATGGGTGGGGCATGGGATCGGGCGGCAGATGCATGAGGAACCGCAGATCCCCAATTACGGCGAACCGGGCACGGGTCCGCGCCTGGCAGTCGGCATGGTGCTGGCCATCGAGCCGATGGTTAACACCGGCGGGTTCCGGACGCGGGTACTGGGCGACAACTGGACAGTGGTGACCGCCGACGGCAGCCGGTCGGCGCATTTCGAGCATACCGTGGCAGTGACCGCGCAGGGCGCGCGGATCCTGACCGTAGCAGGGTAGGGGAGCAAAGGGGCGCACGTGGCGAAAGAAGAGGGGATTACCGTTGACGGCAAGGTGCTGGAAACCCTGCCCAACGCGATGTTCCGGGTCGAGCTGGAGAACGGGCATGTGGTGCTGGCCCATATTTCCGGCAAGATGCGGATGCATTACATCAAGATACTGCCCGGGGACAAGGTCCGGCTGGAATTGTCGCCGTACGATCTGACCCGCGGGCGGGTGACGTACCGGTATAAATAGCAGTCGGTAGCGGACGACGGAAGGACGGCAACGATGAAAGTGCGGGCATCAGTCAAGAAGATCTGCCAGAAGTGCAAAATCATCAAGCGCCACGGGCGGGTGATGGTTATTTGCGACAACCCGAAGCACAAGCAGCGGCAGGGCTAGAGGAGGCCAGGTATGGCGCGTTTCGCAGGGGTCGACATCCCCGGGAAGAAGCACATTGTCATCGCTCTGACCTATATTCACGGGATCGGACCGAAAACGGCGGAGAAAATCTGCGCGCAGGCGAATATCGCGCCGACGCTGCAGGTCAGCAGCATGACGACTGCCGACGAGAACAAGATCCGGGCAATCCTCGAGAAGGAGTACAAGCTCGAGGGCGAGCTGCGCAGCGAAGTGGCGCAGAACATCAAGCGGTTGAAGGATATCGCCTGCTACCGCGGGCTGCGGCACCGCAAGGGCCTGCCGACGCGCGGGCAGCGGACGCACACGAACGCGCGCGCCTGGAAGGGTCCGCGCGCGTCGATCGGCGGCGTGAAAAAGAGCGGCCCGAGCCAGTCGGCGAAGGCGTAACGGGGGACAGGCATGAGCGCAACGACAGAAACACCGGCAGCAGCGGCAGCACCGGCGGCGGCAGGCAAGCCGGCGGCGGCGAAGAAACGGAAACGGGTGTTGTCCGGGGATACCGGCATCGCCTTCATCAAGTCGACGTTCAACAACACCATCGTCAGCATCACCGACGAGGCGGGGCACGTCATCACCTGGCGCAGCGGCGGCACCGTCGGTTTCAAGGGCTCGCGCAAGAGCACGCCGTTCGCGGCGCAGCTGGCGGCAAAGGCCTGCGCCGAGAAGGCCAAGAAAGCCGGACTGCGGCGGGTGCGCGTGCAGATCAAAAAACCGGGCGCCGGGCGCGAAACCGCCATCCGCACGCTGCAGACAACGAAGCTAGAAGTGATCTCAATCAAAGACGTCACCCCAATGGCGCACAACAACTGCCGGCCGAAGAAGCGGGGGTGGAAGGTC
>CAZFBR010000324.1:0-2579 GCA_964517215.1 uncultured bacterium | reverse complement strand
ACGACCCATGGCGGCGGCGGATTGTCGCCGCCTATTCGGGCATGGCGGATGTGCGGCTGCGCGACGAGGCCTTGCTGACCGAGGGCAAGCGGAGCATCCTGTACGCGTGGACGGAAACTGCGGCGGGATGGCGGGCGGAGCGGCTGCCGTGGGACGGCTACGCCCCGCATCCCGCAGCGGACGGCCTGTACTATTACGCACGCCGGGGCGATGTGAGCGGCAACGGGAACTACGAACTGGTGCAGGACGGGGTTGATCTGATGCGCGACGGAGCCATGGTGGCGGCAGACGCGACGTTCCACGGCTATTTCACGGTTGGCGACCGGCGCATGATACTCGTACGCCAGCCGGAGACCTTTGACCTGCTGGAACTCGGCTCCGACGGGCGTGTCGGGAAGGGCATTGTGCGCGGACTGATGCGCAACGGCGCCACCTGGCTGGCGGCGGCGGGTGGGCGCATTGCCCTCACGGCTATCCTGCCGGACAGCGGCAGGGCAACAAGTATGTACGAATTGCTTGCCGACGGCAGATTGGCAAAACTTGCCGACGGGCCGGTAACCCAGCCGTTTGCCACGACGCGTGGCGTCTACTGTCTGCGGGTAGCGGGGATGGCGCCCGGTGAACTGCTGTTTGTGCCGTGGCTGGACGATCAGGGCAGAATCGCGATTTCCGTATCTCCCAACGTATAGCGCACGGTGATGCCCTGGCCGGCACCCAACGTATGGTGGACGGAACAAATGCTGTAGCTGCCGCCAGTGGCATGGTACTGATAGGCATTATCCCACGGGTCGTTTGTGACCGTGGCCATATACGGACCCGCCCAGCCAGCGGCATTGTCGCTGCACAGTTGCTGCAGCGCGGCGGGATAGCGGTGGCTGTTCACATCGTCATGGTAGAGCGCCAGTGCGGAATTATAGGCGCCAATGTCTCCTCGGGCAGCGTTGATCTTGAGCCTATCAAGAGTCATGAAAACGGAATGAATGATGATGCCGGCAGTCGTGAGACCGACCAGCAGGACCAGGCAGATCACGACCGTATAGACGTGACGCTTGCGTGCCGGTTGGCCGGCTGAATCGGTTGCCGGGGTGGTGCGGGGTATCGGGGTGACGGCAAACAGCGTCAGCACATCATTGCGAAAGAGCATGAGCAGACAGATGGCGGCGAAGATGAATGATGGCGCCAGCAGAACCGCGGCTTCAACGACGAAATGGGTATCGTCGAAAGCAGCGGCCACAAGGATACCGCGCTCGACTACAGTATAAATGGGCAGTGCAACACTGGCATACCACGCCCGGCGTTTCTGCAGCAGCAGGCCGATCCCCGCAGCGACGTACAGCAGGTTGATGACCCCGAAGGAGAAGAGATAATACGCATTGCCCGGCCAGGCAGTTATCGGGGACGCCTTAAGCGGAATGCTCATGGTCAAAAAGAGCGGCAACCCGCCGGCGATGATCTGGAACAGGGCAACCAGCCAAACGCCCCGATGCTTGCACAACAGCGCCATAAACCACCTCCGCGCCACGCATCATAGCAGGTTAGGCAGGGGACGGCCAATGTGGCGGTGGTTGATACGGTTGACAGGAGGTTGGCGTTCTGGAATAATATATTTGTGCATCGACGGAGGTCGCATGGGCTGTCTCGGGTTTATCGGCGACATTCTCGGCTTCAGTATCGTCCGCAAGGGATTGAAACATCATCCCGGGGTGACGTGGGCCGCGCTTCTGGCTTTTTGGGGCTGGGCGTTTATCACCGGCGCCATGGTCGTCCGCTACGCGCATCTCGGCGAGCATCCCTACGTTTTCGAAATCATGCCGATGGCTTCCTGCCTGTCGCCCTTTGTGGCGATGATCGGGGTGCTGCTGTTCACCATCGGCGACGCTTTCACCAACATCTTCTCTGAGGCCTTTCAGAATTCGTTCGGGTTTATGCCGTTCAATCTGTACGCGATGCTGGGGGAACCGCATCCGCTGCTGACCTGGGGGGCGTATGTTCGCCTCAATCTCGTCGGTCTGATGAGTTATGCGCTGCTGCCCGGCCTGATGGGACGGCTGTTCTCGCGGCTGATGAAGGGTATTGTCGGCGCAATCATGCCGAAGCGGAAGAAACCCGCCGCGGTCTATGCCGACGGCCCGCGCGAATACGATCCGAACCGCATGGAGCGGGTGCCGCAGCAGCCGGGCGAGCCGCCCCTGCCGCATGAGATGCAGCCGGGCGAACTGGAAACGGTGCCGCGCGAACTGGTGAATGACGGTGCGGCCGGCGAACTGCCGCCCGGGATGAAACCTGGCGATATTATGGTGAATATGGGACCGGACAGCCCGGGCCAGGTCATTCGCGACGGTGTGGTAATTCAGGGCGAGGGGCTGGGGACGCGGGTGGACATGGCGGCGCTCACCGGCGCGACGCCGGGCGCCGGCGTATCCCCCGCCGCTCCGGGCACGCTTCCCGGCGATATTATGGTGAACATGGGACCGGACAGTCCGGGCCAGGTCATCCGCAACGGCGTCGTCATCCATGGCGAGGGTTTGGGTTCGGCGGCTGAAGTGGCGACGCCGCAGGCCGGCGACGTCATGATTAAT
>CAZFBR010000323.1:0-2584 GCA_964517215.1 uncultured bacterium | reverse complement strand
CCGTTGACGGCCAGTTCGCGCGACAGCTTGATTCGCTGCGCCTCGCCGCCGGAGAGCGTGGTCGCGCCCTGGCCCAGCCGCAGATAGCCCAGCCCCACCTCACGCATGAGTTTCAGCTTGCGCGCCACCACCGGCACCCCGGTGAACAGCTCCGCCGCCTCGTCGATGGTCATCGCCAGCACATCAGCGATGGTGCGCCCGCGGTACGTCACCGCCAGCACCTCGCGGCGGAAACGATGCCCGCGGCAGGTGGGGCAGCGCACTTCGATGGCGGGCAGAAAGTGCATGTGGATGCTGAGCACGCCCGCACCCTCGCAATGCGCGCAGCGCCCGCCGGGGGTGTTGAAGGAAAAATGGCTGCTGGCGAGCCGGTGCGCCGCGGCCGCCGGTTGGGCGGCAAAAAGCGTGCGGATGGCGGTGAAAATGTCAGTATACGTGGCGGCATTTGAGCGCGGCATGCGCCCGATGGGGGATTGGTCGATGGTGATCAGCCTGTCGATATGCTCCCAGCCGTCGATGCCCGCATGACGGCCGGGCATGTCGGCGGCCTGATAGAAGCGCTGCCGGCCGGCGCGGTCGAGGATGTCGAAGGCGAGCGTCGATTTGCCCGAGCCCGAAACGCCGGTGAGGGCGATGAAGGTGCCGAGCGGGAACCGCACATCGATATCCTTGAGATTGTGTTCACTGGCGCCGCGCACGGTGAGGAAGTTGCCGTTGCCGGGTCGGCAGTCGCGGAACGGGTTTGTGCCCCTCACCCTGCCCTCTCCCGGGGGGAGAGGGGAGACCATGGTCGAGGCGCGGCCGGAGAGCGAGGCGGAATGCTGGTGCGACTCGTCCGGCGGGGGAGGGGAGACCATGGTCGAGGTATGGGCGGTGAGCGGGGCGGGATCCCGGCGCACTTCTTCCGGCGGGAGAGGGGAATGCATGGCCAGGGCGCGGGCGGTGAGCGAGGTGGGATGCCGGCGCACCTCGTCCGGGGTGCCGCAAGCGACGAGCTGGCCGCCATGGGTGCCCGCGCCGGGGCCGATATCGATGAGCGTATCGGCGGCGAGCATCATCTCCGTATCGTGTTCGATGACCAGCACGGTATTGCCGCCGTCGCGCAGCCCGCGCAGCGTGCGGATGAGGCGCGCAGTGTCGCGCTGATGCAGCCCCGTGGTCGGCTCATCGAAAATGTAGAGCATGCCCGTGAGCCCTGAGCCGAGCAGCGCGGCGAGGCGCAGTCGCTGCCCTTCGCCGGCGGAGAGGGTGGGCGAGGACCGGTCCAGGCTCAGGTAGCCCACGCCCACATCAAGCACGCGCCGGATGCGCCCGGTGAGGTCGTCGAGGATGGGCTGGGCGATGGCGCGCGCGTCGTCAGAGAGCCCGGCGGCGGTTGCGTCCAGCCAGGCGGCGACGCTGCTGACCGGCAGGCGGCCGATGGCGCAGATGTTCTGACCGTTGACGGTGACGGCCCGGCTGGCGGGATTGAGCCGTTCGCCGAGGCACTCGGGGCAGGTGGCGGTGATGAGCAGCGGCGCCAGTTTGGCGAGGTATTCGGGCTGGTCGGCATGCTCCGCATGGCGGCGCAGCAGCGCAGTCGCCACCCCCTCGAAACGGCCGCTTTCCACGGTGACGGGTGGCTCGACGCCGGGAAAATGGCGGCGGAACTGCTGCGACTCAACGCCGTACACCAGCAGGTCGCGCTGCCAGTCGGCATAGTCGCGGATAATGAGCGTAGTGTCAAAGGGGCGGCCGTAATGCCGGCCGGCTGCCTCCAGGGTGCGGATATTGCGCGGCACCTCGTGGCGCGGATGCCAGCCGGGTACGCCGCCGTCGGGAACGCTTTTGCTCGCATCGAGCAGCCGTGCCAGATTGGCCTGATGCGTGCTGCCCAGTCCGGTGCAGGTCGGGCAGGCGCCGGCGAGCTTGTTGAAGGAAAAGTGGGTCATGGTCAGCTCGGGGACCCGCGTCCCGCAGTGCGGACAGGGGATGGTGCTGTCGCTGTCGGGTTCGTCGTCGTCCTGCCAGTCCTGCTCGTCCTGCGCCACGGTGAACTGCGGCGGGATGTCGTTGCCGCAGTGCGGGCAGGGGCGATGCCCCAGCCGGGCGAAGAGGACGCGCAGGTAGGTGTAGATCTCCGTGGCGGTGCCCACGGTCGAGCGCGGACTGCGGTTGCTCAGATGCTGGCCGATGCTGATCGCCGGCGCCAGCCCGGTAATCGCAGTGACATTCGGGCGCGAGGCGTTGTGGGTCACCATCCCCAGCGCCTCAAGCACCTGTCGCTGCCCCTCGCGCTGCAGGATATCGAAGGCGAGCGTCGATTTGCCCGACCCGGAGATCCCGGTCAGCACGACCAATTGCCCCTTGGGGATGGCGACGGTGAGGTTTTTGAGATTGTGCTCCCGCGCCCCGGTAATGGTGATATGGGTGTGCATAGCGTCCTCCGTTATCAATTTGCCCTCTATTTGTACCATACCCGGCAGGTATGGGGTATAACTGGAGGGTATGCTGGCAGAATAGCCGGTGTCGATATAGTGATATTATTGAGGGCGTTGTCCCTGTCGATGTTGAAAAGCAGTAGCGGTCTCTGTGCTTCGAATCC
>CAZFBR010000322.1:0-2605 GCA_964517215.1 uncultured bacterium | reverse complement strand
ATTGCCGTCGGTGCGCATGGTCGTGTCCTGCACGGTATGGACCAGCGGGGCCACGTCCGCCATCCGGTCATGCACCCCGGAGAACTGCAGATGGCGGGGTGAGGAACGCCGGGCGCCCAATCCGCCCCCGCCCTGCAGGGCGTCCTGCAGCGCGCCCTCGAAGCTCACTTCCTGCCGCTTGAAGTTGGGCGTGTTGACATTCGCCATGTTGTTGCTGATCACTTCCGTGCGCAGCGTGGTCGCATTCAGCGCCACCTGCAACGCATCGATCGTCGTGCCATAGCTCGTATTCGCAAACATCAGTGCCGGCCTCCCCGGGAATGCCTTTCTTTTTGTATCGGCATTTCCTCCGGCGAACTTGAGCCGGCCGCGCGGCGGGCGCTGACGCCCCCCCGCCGGCGGGCGCGCGGATGCGCCTGCTGGTAGACCTCGCGCAGCCGCTCGTGCGACACGTGGGTGTAGATGGTGGTGGTGGAGAGGTTGGCGTGGCCGAGCAGTTCCTGCACGCCGCGCAGGTCCGCACCCGCATCCAGCAGATGCGTGGCGAAGCTGTGCCGCAGCAAATGCGGGTACAGCGGCTTGCCCGTCGCGCCTGCGTACTTGCGCAGAATCACCCGGACCCCGCGGGCGGTCAGCCGCCCCCCGCGCGCGTTGAGGAAGAGCGCCCGCGGGACGCGCACTGCCGCCGCCGTGGCGCGAACCTGCAGCCAGGCATCAAGCGCTGCTTCGGCCATGCGCCCCAGCGGCACCCGCCGTTCCTTGCGACCCTTGCCGAACACCTTCAGCCAGCCGTCCAGCCGCTGATAGCAGTCGATATCCAACCCGACCAGTTCCGCCACGCGCAGCCCGCAGCCGTACAGCACTTCCAGCATGGCCCGGTCGCGCACCCCGCTCCAGTCGGTTGCGGGCGCCTCCATCAGCGCCTTGGCCTCATCCTTGAACAGCACCCCGGGAAGCTTGCGCGGCTTGCGCGGCGAGGCCACCACCCGCGCCGGATTGACCGTCACCAGCTCGCGCTGGCGCAGGAAACGGAACATGGTGCGCAGCGCCGCCAGGTGCCGGGCGATGCTGCTGCGTTCCAGCCCGTCATCCTGCAGTTTGGCAAGGTACAGGCGGATCGTCCCCGGCCCGACCTCGGGCCAGTTCGTCACCCCCTGCGCGCCAACGAACGCGACAAAGCCGGCGAGATCGGCGGCATACGCCCGCACCGTCGCCGGCGAGCTGTTCCGTTCGAGTTCAAGATAGCGCGCAAACTGCGCCAATTCCCGTTCCATTACATCCTTTTCCCGCGAATGCGCCGCGCTCAATCGCGCTGCATCCGCAGCAACTGTTCAATTGCCGCCAGCGCCCGCGCGCTTTGCGCCGCCCGCCGGTCCTGTTTGCGTTTCCCGTCGGGCGCGGGATCCAGCAGCCCGAAATTTGCATGCATCGGCGCCAGCCGTTCCGGCCCCGGCGTGCTGATGTAGCGCACCAGCGACCCGAGCGCCGTGCTGCCGGGCAGGGTCAGCAGCTCCCGGCCCTGCAGGTGCCGCGCCGCATTCTCACCCGCCAGCCAGCCGCAGGCGATTGCCTCCGTGTACCCCTCGCTCCCCGCGATCTGGCCGGCGACGAACACGCCCGGATGCGGCCGCAGCATCAGCGTCGGCTGCAGCACCCCGGTCAGGTCGAAATACGTGTTGCGGTGCATCCCCCCGTGGCGCGCGATCCGCACCTGTTCCAGCCCGGGGATCAACCGCAGCACCTGCTCCTGCGCCGACGGGCGCAACCGCGTCTGAAACCCGACGAGATTGCCCAGCGTGCCGGCGCGATTGTCCTGCCGCACCTGCACCACCGCGTGCGGCCGCTGTCCCGTCCGCGGATCGCGCAACCCCACCGGCTTGAGCGGGCCGAAGCGCAGCGTCTCTTCACCGCGCTTCGCCAGTTCCTCGACTGGCAGACAGGCCTCGAAGTATCGCTCCTCTTCAAACGCGTGCGGCGTCGCCTGATCCGCCGCCAGCATTGCCTCCCGCAGCCGCCGGTATTCCCCGGCGTCCAGCGGAAGATTGATATAATCGCCGTCAGCCGGCGCCGTGCTGCCGTCACCGGCAAAATCTGCCGCCGGCGGCCTGCCCGCGCCCTTGTCGTAGCGCGAGGCCCGGAATGCGGGCGGAAACGCCACGCTCGCCAGCTCGATCACCGGGGCGATCGCGTCGTAAAAAAAGCCGCGCGCCGCACCCAGCGCCTCCCGCAGGTGCGCCGCCAGCGCGTCACCCGCCAGCGGCCCCGCGGCGATCACCGTCGGGGCCGACCAGTCAATCTCCCGTGCCTCCCGCGGCTCCACGGTAATCCGCGGATGCCGCCGAATCAGTTCCGTCACCGCGCCGCTGAACCCGTCGCGGTCCACTGCCAGCGCCCCGCCCGCCGCCACGCGCTGCGCGTCGGCGATGCCGATCAGCGTGCTGCCCAGCAGCCGCAGTTCCGCCTTGAGCAGGCCGGCCGCCGTTCCCGGGTCGTTCGATTTCAGCGAATTGCTGCAGACCAGTTCGCCGAAATCCCCGCTCCGGTGCGCCGGGGTCATCACCGCCGGCCGCATCTCCACCAGCGTCACCGCCGCGCCGTGCGCCGC
>CAZFBR010000321.1:0-2621 GCA_964517215.1 uncultured bacterium | reverse complement strand
CGCCGTGCTCGAACTGATGCTGCCGCTGCATGTCGGCGCACAGGTGTTGATCGTCGATCGCGACACCACCCTCGATGGCGGCGCGCTCGCCGCGTGCATGCGCGAGCATCGCGCCACCGTGAGCTACGAGGCGAACGGGGTGCGGCCGAACACCGATTTCCGGCTCTACTACACCGTCGGCGGCGAGGCGATCGGCGCCACGGTGCTGTCGTACCGCCCCGACAACCGGCCGGGCTATTTCCTCATGTTCCTCGACCCGACCCGCGCGGAAGCGGAGGATGTCCTGCCGCGCGATGTGGTCTTTGTGCTCGACATCTCCGGGAGCATGCAGGGCAAAAAGATCGAGCAGGCGCGCGGGGCGCTGACGGCGGCGCTGCAGCAGCTGCGCGATGTCGACCGGTTCGCCATCGTCACCTTCGCCAGCGGGGTCAGCGCCTGGCGCGAGTCCCTGCAGCCGGTGGGGAGCGCGCGGCGCGAGGCGCTGCGCTTCGTCGACGGGATTGCCGCGCGCGGCGGGACGAATATCGCCGGGGCCATGGCCCGTGCGGCAGCGTATTTCGACACGACGACGACCACCCGCGCGGCGGTGCTGGTCTTCATCACCGACGGTTTGCCGACGGTGGGTGAAACGGACGCGAAAAAGCTGCTTGCGGGGATCAGCCGCGACCTGGCGGCGCGGGTGCGGGTCTTCGGGTTCGGGGTCGGCTATGACGTCAATACCGACCTGCTGGACGGCATGGCGGACGGGCATCGCGGCCGCGCCGGGTACGTCAAGCCCGAAGAGAACCTGACCGAACGGGTCAATGCGTTCATTGCGGGACTGGCGGAGCCGCTGCTGCTCGATCTGGCGGTGACGATGCCGCAGGCGGAGCTGTTCGATATCGAGCCGGGCACGCTCCCCGACCTCTACGCGGGGGTGCCGGTGATTCTGGCGGGGCGCTATCGCGTGCCGGGGACGCACGGGGCGCAGCTCACCGGGACGGGCGTGGACGGCCGGACGGAGCTGCCGCGCGAACTGACCCTGGCGGCGCAGGACACGACGGCGGACTTCGTGGCGCGGATCTGGGCGCAGCGGCGGGTGGGTGCGCTGCTGGCGCAGGTGCGGCGCAACGGCGAGTCGGCGGAGCTGAAGGAGGAGATCATCGGCCTGGCGAAGGAGTTCGGGCTGGTGACGCCGTACACCTCGTACCTGGTACTGGAGCCGCAGATGGAGGCGGAACTGGCGCGCCGGCGCGAGGGCACCACCAATTTCTCCGTGATGAATGCGCCGGCGGCGGCGCCGACGGCGACGCGCGACATGGCGAGCGGCCGCGGCATGGGCGAGAGCACCGGCGCCACGGCGGTGCAGGCGAGCGAGAAGCTGGATGAATACCGCGGCAGCGACCAGGTGGACGACGACCTGCAGGGGAATGCCGTGCGTCTGGTGGGCAATCGCCAGTTCCTGTATCGCAACGGTATCTGGTTCGAGGCGGGGCTGGAAACGGGCGATACGGTGACGGTTGCCGTGGCGCCGTACAGCAGCGACTATTTTGCCCTGGCGCGGCAGCCGGAACTGGCGCGCATCCTGGCGCTCGGCCGCGAGGTGGTCTTCCGCCACGACGGCAAGGTATACCGGATCACGGCAGTGCCGGCGGTGCCGTAGCGGCGAAAACATCCGGTACCGGCGTCTTTCTGCCGGGTGCGCGGCGGGACACACGACAGCGACCGGTTATCCGCAGCTGTCCCTGCCCGCGACGCCGGGGCAGGACGCCGCCCGCTGCCGCCCCCGACGGGCGGCCCGCAGGGTCGCCCTGAAGGATGCACGGGCGGCGGCGGCAGAACCGGCAGTGGACAAAAACGCGGGCCCGGGAGTGCTCCCGGGCCCGCGGTGGTGGTGCGGAACTACTTGTCGTCGCCGAACCCGAACTTCTCGACGATGTAATCAATGTCCTTGTCGCCGCGCCCGCTGAGGTTGACGAGGATCGAATGGCGCGGGTTTTCTTTGGCGTAGCGCAGGGCGAAGGCGACCGCATGCGCGCTTTCCAGTGCGGGGATGATCCCCTCTTTGCGGCAGAGGGTGTAGAAGGCGGCGAGCGTCTCCTCGTCGCTGGCAGTGACGTAGTTCACGCGCCCCTGGTCCTTGAGCATGCTGTGCTCCGGCCCGACGCCGGGATAGTCCAGCCCGCTGGCCATGGAATAGACCGGGGCGGGTGACCCGTCCTCATTCTGCAGCAGATAGCACTTGAAGCCGTGGATGACGCCGGGCGTGCCGTAGGACATGGTCGCGGCATGATCGCCAAGCTTCGTCCCCCGGCCCAGCGGCTCGACGCCGTAGAGCGCGGTGTTGCGGTCCTTGAGGAAGCCGCAGAAGATGCCGATGGCGTTGCTGCCGCCGCCGACGCAGGCGGCGACCGCATCGGGAAGCTCGCCGGTCATTTCAAGGAACTGCTCGCGCGCCTCGACCCCGACCACATGCTGGAAATCGCGAACCATCATCGGGAAGGGATGCGGCCCAACGACGGAGCCGATGCAGTAGATGGCGGTGACGGGGTCCTGAAGATAGGCGTTGAAGGCGGAATCGACGGCTTCCTTCAGCGTCTTGAGGCCCGCACTGACCGGGACCACGGTGGCGCCGAGCAGCT
>CAZFBR010000320.1:0-2622 GCA_964517215.1 uncultured bacterium | reverse complement strand
CGGAAAGACCGCGGCTGCTGGACGGGCAGGGTAGCCCGTGAACCGCTCCGGTTTTGTTCATGGAGCGCGCGGGCGGGCAAGCGCCGCGGTCGGAAAGACCGCGGCTGCTGGACGGGCAGGGTAGCCCGTGAACCGCTCCGGTTTTTTGCTCGCGAAGTGTGGCGCGGGCAAGCGCCGCGGCGGTGACGATTCGACGGTGTAATTCGCCGGCTGGGAAACAAGCCAAACATGACAACGATCCCCGACGCAACGGCAGAACGCATTGTTCCTGAGCATTATCGTCAGGCGCCGGAGGAACAGGCCCTGCTGGCCCGCCATGAGTTTGCGTATGCGTGTGCTGCGCAGCTGGCGCCGCCTGACCGCCCGCTGCTGGAAATCGGCTGCGGCGAGGGGTACGGCACCCGCTGGCTGGCGGAGCGTTTCGCCCCGGTTGCGGCAGTTGATATTGACGCTGGTGCGGCAGCCCGGGCGGCGACGCGCTGCGCCGCCTTGCCGCACTGCCGGGTGCAGGCCTACGATGGTGTTCGCCTGCCGTATCCTGACGGCAGCATGGCGACCGTAATCGCCCTGCAGGTGATCGAGCACCTGCCTGAACCGGCGGTGGTGCTGCGGGAGATGGCGCGGGTGCTGCAGCCCGGGGGAATGGCGATGATCACCACCCCGAACCGGGCCTATCGCGTCGCCGACGGCAGCAAGCCGTGGAACCGTTTCCATTATCGCGAATATACCGCGGCGGAACTGGCGGCACTGCTGGCGCCGCATTTCGCGGACGTGACCATGCAGGGCGTGCGCGCCGCCGCTGCCATCGAGCAGCAGGAGAAGGCGCGCTGCCGCACGGCGCAGCGGCTGGCCGCGCTCGATCCGCTCGGCCTGCGCCATTGGCTGACGCCGGCCCGGGAACAGAAACTGGCGGGGCTGCTGCGCCGGCTCACCGGCCGCGGTCCGGCGCGGGCAACGGCGACTCCCGCGACGGTGGCGGATTACTGGCTGGCGGCAACGGAGCCGGACGCCGCGCTCGATCTGCTGGCGGTGTGCCGCCAGCCCCTGCCGGAGCGGCGCTGACCGCGATGCGGCTCTCGACCGCGGGCGTGGCGGTGATGTTGCTCGGGGTATTCCTGTTCCATGCGGCGAAGTTCGATCCGAAAGTGACGCTGGGCGATTTCGTCGGGTACTGGTCGTCGGGCCATGCCTTCATTGCCGATGCCAATCCCTACGATGAAGCGACGCTGTCGGCGTACGAGCGGGCGCTGGGCTGGGACGATGAGGCGACCATGTTTGTCTGGTATCCGCCGTGGGGGCTGCTCATCACCGCCTGGTTCGGGCTGCTGCCGTTCTGGCCGGCGCGCCTGCTCTTCCTGGTGCTGACCCTTGCCCTGCTGGTGCTTGCCGGCGGCTGGCTGTGGCGGCGGGCCGGCGGCCAGGCGGCCGGCGTCTGGCAGGGCGAGCTGGTCGCCCTGCTGTTCATTCCGTCGCTGTTCTGTGCCTGGGTGGGGCAGATGAGCGTGCTGCTGCTGGCGGGGATACTCGCTGCGGTCTGGCTGCTCGAGCATGAGCATGACTGGCTGGCCGGGCTGGCGCTGTGTGTGGTTTCGCTGAAGCCGCAGGTGGCGCACCTTTTTTTCGCCCTGCTGTTTCTGTGGTGCATCAGCTATCGCCGCTGGCGGATCCTAACGGGCTGGCTGGGCGGATTGCTGCTGGCGCTGCTGCTGGTGTTCTGGATGAACCCGGCGGTCAGCTGGGAGGCGATGCTGAGCCGCGGCGGGCCGCTGCTGATGTCGCACCCGACGTTGGGGTTCACGCTGCGCCTGCTGACCGGTGAGTATGCGCTGCAGTTTGTGCCGACGCTGGTGGGGCTGACCATCCTCCTGTTCGGCTGGCTCTCCTGGTGGCGGCATTTCAATTGGCGGCGGCACCTGCCGCTGCTGCTGGCCTTGTCGCTGGCGACGATGTGTTTCGGCTGGACGTCGGATATGACCCTGCTGCTGCCGGCGGTCATTTACCTGCTGGTGCGCGCGGAGGAGCTCCTGGCGGCGGGGCAGGCGCGGGCGGGGTGGGCGCTGCTGCTGGGGCTGGCGGTGCTGCAGGTGCTGAATGCGGTCCCCGGCCAGGTCGGGGTCAATGTTTTCGTGGCCAGCGCCTGGCTTCCCTTTGCCGTGCTCTTCCTGCTCGGCTGGCTGCGCCTGGTTGAGCGCCGGCAGCAGGTCAGCGGCCCAGCGCGCTGACCTCCTGCCGCCATGCGGCGCGGCGCGTTTTCCACGCCCCGGCGGTGGCGCGGTCCTGCAGCTGCTGTTCCCATTCGAGCGTGAGCGGGACGAGCGCGGCCATGGTCTCACTGGCGCGCAGTGCCGTCCGCCATGCCGGCCGGCGGGCCGGCCATTCGCCCGTTACCGCCCCGCTCTTCAGTGAATCGTCCAGCTTGACGATCAGTTCGCGCATCGCGCGCCCGCGGTGCGAGAGCGCGTTCTTGCGTTCCAGCGGAAGTTCTGCGCCGGTGAGTCCGGACGCGAGGTCCTCGAAGTGCGGGTCGTAGCCGAAGCCGCCGTGGCCGCGCGGCGCATCGATCACGCGTCCGTGCCAGCGTCCCTCCGCGATGACCGGCTCGGGATCGTCCGCAGCTTCGAC
>CAZFBR010000319.1:0-2663 GCA_964517215.1 uncultured bacterium | reverse complement strand
TGCGTATTCTGACGAACCTCGCCGACCCATTCTGATAAACTTCGCTGGGTGATTCTGAAATACTTCGCTGCCCGTTCTGAAAAACCTCGCTGGGCATTCTGAAAAACTTCGCTGCCCTCAGTGGGCCCGATACTGCCGCCAATTCGACAGTTCTCGCCGTGCCGGCCATACTCCCGGAAAAAGTCACCTGGGAGGGGACATGGGCACGAAGCGGGGACAGGGAGCGCAGGCAGAAATGCATACAGTGAGGGACATTCTGCGGTTGAAGGTAGGGGCAGGTTTGCAGACGGCGGTGGTGGCCGCCAGCTGCCGGGTGGGGCACACATCAGTGCGGCATTACGCGCGCCGGGCCTATGCCAGCGGGAAAACGGTGGCCGAACTGCTGGCAATGGATGATACCACGCTGCGGGCCACGCTGGGGCATGGCTGCCGGCGCGGCTCCGGCAAGCAGATTGCGGCAGACAACTGGGCCATGGTGCGGTTGGAGATGGCCTGCCGCAAGGATATGACGCTGCAGCTGCTGTGGGAGGAATACCGGCAGCGGGAGCAGTTGCAGCAGACCTATTCCTACAGCCAGTATTGCGCGCATTACCGGGCGTTCTGCAAGAGCCTGTCGCGTTCCCTGCGACAGGTTTACAAGGCCGGGGAGCGGATGCTGGTGGACTTTTGCGGCGTCACCGTGCCCATCATCAACCGCGAAACGGGCGAGGTGAGCGAGGCGGAAATCTTCCTGGCGACGCTGGGAATGAGCAACTACACCTACGCCGAGGCGGTGCCGGACCAAAGCCTGCCGCACTGGATTTCCTGCAACACCCACGCGATGGAATTCTTCGGCGGGGTCACGGAACTGACGATACCGGACAACCTGAAGGCGGCAGTAACGAAAGGTGGCGGGTGCGAACCGGTAATCAACCGCACCTACGCGGAATGGGCGCGGCATTACGGGACGGTAATCATGCCGGCACGGCCGCATGAGCCGCGGGACAAGGCGAAGGCGGAAGCGGCGGTGCAGCACCTGCAGCGGCGGGTGCTGGCGGCGCTGCGGCACCGCACATTCTTCTCGCTGGCGGAGCTGAACGAGGCAATCCGCGAGCTGCTGGCGCGGCTGAATGCCAAGCCGTTTCGACGGTTGCCGGGTTCGCGGCAAAGCTGGTTCGCGGAGCAGGAACGGGCGGCGCTGCGGCCGCTGCCGCAGCAGCGCTACCAATATGCGGACTGGAAAACGGTGCGGGTGCATCAGGACTATCACGTGGAACTTGCCCACAGCTGGTATAGCGTGCCGCACGAGCTGGTGGGACGGCAGGTGCAGGTGCGCTACACGTGGACGACCGTCGAGGTCTTCCACGAGGAGCAGCGGGTGGCCAGTCACCGCCGCAGCCACCGGAAGTTCCAGCGGGTCACCAGCGACGGCCATATGCCGCCGGCGCACCGCGAGTTCACCGGCGGCACGGCGCAGCGGCTGCTGAAGCGGGCGCAGTATCTCGGGCCGCAGGTGCAGGCCTGTATCGACCGGGTGCTGCGCGAGGCGCCGCATCCGGCCTTCACCTACAAGCTGTGCCAGGGGCTGCTGGCCGTGCTGCACGGCTATACGCGCGAGCAGGCGCGCGTTGCCTGCACCAGGGCGATGACCCTGCCGGTCCTGAGCGTGAAGCGGCTGCGCGCATTGCTGGAGCACCCGGAGCGGGAAACCATGGCGCCTCCGTCGCTGCCGGGGATGGTGCACGAGAACCTGCGCGGGGCGGAATACTATGGCGGTGCCGCGACGACGGCCGGGGAGGTGGCGACATGCTGACCCACCCGACGCTGGACAAGCTGCGGCAGATGAAACTGGCGGGAATGGAAGCGGGGCTGCGGGAGCAGCTGGGGGACGGCAGCATCGGCGAGTTGTCATTCGATGAACGGCTGGGCCTGCTGGTGGACCGCGAGATGCAGGACCGTGAGAACCGGCGCTTCACCGCCCGGTTGCGGCAGGCGCGGCTGCGGCAGAACGCCTGCTTGGAGGACATCGATTACCACGCGCCGCGCGGCCTTGACCGCACGCTGCTGAAGACGCTGGGGACCGGCAAGTGGTTGCGCGACCGGCTGAACGTGCTGATTACCGGCCCCACCGGCGCGGGCAAGAGCTATCTGGCCTGCGCCCTGGGGCAGCGCGCCTGCCGGCAGAACTACCGCGTGCGCTATTTCCGCGCGCCGCGCCTGTTTACGGACCTGGCCGACGCCCGCTCCATCGGGCGCTATCCGCGGGCGCTGGCGCGCCTGCGGCGCTGCGACCTGCTGATTATCGACGACTGGGGCCTGGCGCTGACCGAGGCCGAGCAGCGCGACCTGCTGGAGGTGCTGGACGACCGCCACGACGAGCGCTCCACGCTGGTGGCGTCGCAACTGCCGCCCGAGCAGTGGCACAGTCTGTTCACCAACCCGACCATCGCCGACGCCGTGCTGGACCGCCTGGTGCACAGTGCCTACCGGCTGAAGCTGAAGGGAGAATCGATGCGCAAAACCCGGTCGCGGTTGACCGGGGCGGATGACTGAGCTATAAAAGTTGCACGCGGACAGTTCGCGCCGGCGAGGCAGCGAAGTTAATCAGAACAGCCCGGCGAAGTATTTCAGAACGACCCGTCGTAGTTATTCAGAACAGGCCGTCGTAGTTTTCAGAATCCGCA
>CAZFBR010000318.1:0-2693 GCA_964517215.1 uncultured bacterium | reverse complement strand
TGCCACACCGGCTTGAACCCCTTGACCGTGACCGTGCCGCGCGTCGCCGCCGCGGCGACGATGAAGGTCCCCGCCTCGATGCGGTCGCCGATGATCTTGTGCGTGCCGCCGTGCAGCGCCTTCACCCCCTCGATGGTGATCGTCGGGGTGCCGGCGCCGGTGACGCTGCCGCCCAGCACATTGAGGAAGTCGGCCAGGTCCTCGATCTCCGGCTCGCAGGCGGCGTTGGTGATCACCGTCGTCCCCCTGGCCAGCGACGCCGCCATCATCAGGTTCTCCGTCGCGCCCACACTGGCGAACGGCAGCGGAATGACCGCCCCGCGCAAGCCCTTGGTGCTCGCCTCGACGAACCCCTTGTTCAGCTTGATCGTCGCGCCCAGCGCCTTCAGCCCCTTGAGGTGGATGTCGACCGGGCGCGCGCCGATGGCGCAACCGCACGGCAGCGAGACCTTCGCCTTGCCGAACCGCGCCAGCAGCGGACCCGCCACGAGGAACGAGGCGCGCATGGTCTTCACCAGCTCGTACGGCGCCTCATGCGACGCCAGCTGCTTCGTGCGCAGCGTCACCCGGTGCGGTGCGGTCTTCACCGCGGTGCCCAGCGACGCCAGCAGGTTGTAGGTGGTCTTGATGTCCGCCAGTTCGGGGACGTTGGTCAGTTCGACCGCGTCACTCGTCAGCAGGGTGCCGATCAGTATGGGCAGCGCGGCGTTCTTGGAGCCGGAAACCTCGACTTCACCGCTCAGCCGCTTGCCGCCCTTAATCAGTATCTTATCCATCGTGTCCCGTTTCCCCCTCCCCGGGTGTCAGTTGTTGCCGACATCATCCTTATCGGCATCCCGCACTGTTACCTTTAGTTCCGGCTTGATTCCGCTGTTTTTGGGGCAATCACCGACGATGGAGACCCGCATACCCGCGAGGCGAAAGGTTACAAAATGCCACCATAACATTCTGATATTAAATATGTTGCGTATTCCACCCAATATATATGGGTGGCGACAGGTTCAGGGGAATGGGTGTGGTTAGGGGATGGCGACAGGCAGGCGGGAAAAACGGAGCGGGACGCCGGCGGCAGCCGCCGCGCGGCGCATCACCGCGCGGTACGGCGTCAGATAGTCAGTCGGGTCGTACCAGAACACCACCCGCTGCCAGCCGTGCAGTTGCGGGGTTACCCGTATGGTCATGGCGGCAACTTCTTCCGGGCGCAGAAGGTGATCGTAATACGGGATCCGTCGGCCGGCGGTGATCAGCCCGTACTTGCCGGAAAGAATACGAAACGCCGCGCGCTCGCGCCCGGCCAGCGCCGCCACCATGCGGATGCGTCGTGAGCGGTAGCGCCGGATCGCCGGCAGCATCCCGGCCGCCGTCTGTTTGCGGCGGGAACAGTAGGTCAGATAGAGCACGCGCATGCGTGGCATTATACCACAGGCACAGCGCCAGCCACCACTCCAAGGCACCCTGTTTTCCCATTTGACGCTGGCGCGCCGGCGTGTTACTATGCGCAGTCACATATCTCACAAGTGAAAGGACGTTCCCTCATGGACCTGATGCTCCGTTCGTTTTTCGGCATGCTGGTGCTGCTGGTGATTGGCTGGGCGCTGTCGCTCAACCGGAAAAACATCGCCTGGCGCGTAGTCATCGGCGGCACGCTGCTGCAGCTGGTCTTCGCCTACATCGTCCTGCAGACGAAGGCGGGCAAATGGTTCTTCTTCGCCATCAATGACGTCATCGTCGGCCTGCTCGGCTTTGCCAAACAGGGAGCTGCCTTCGTCTTCGGCAATCTGGTCGACAATAATGTCCCCGTCGGCATTCCCTTCGGCGGGCTAAAGAACACGGCCGCCGGCCTGCAGCCGGACACAATCGCGAGCATGGCCAACGTCGGCTCGATGTTCGCCTTCTCCGTCCTCCCCACCATCATCTTCTTCGCCTCGCTCATGGCTGTGCTCTACCACCTCGGGTTTATGCAGAAGGTGGTCAAAGCTTTCGCCTGGGTAATGCAGAAGACGCTGAAGACCTCGGGTGCGGAAACGCTCTCCGCCTCGTCCAACATCTTCGTCGGGCAGACCGAAGCCCCGCTGATCATCCGGCCGTACCTCGCCAAGATGACGCGTTCGGAACTCTTCTGCATCATGACCGGCGGATTCGCCACCGTCGCCGGCGGAGTCATGGCGGCGTATGTCGGTTTCCTCATGGATAAATTCCCGACCATCGCCGGGCACCTGATGGCCGCCTCGGTAATGTCCGCCCCCGCGGCGCTGGTCTTCGCCAAGCTGATGTGCCCCGAAGACGGGGAGCCGGTCACCCGCGACGGCACGCACGCCGACATCCCGAAAATCGATGCCAATGTTATTGATGCCGCCTCGCGCGGCGCCAGCGAAGGCATGTCGCTGGCCATCAACGTCGCGGCCATGCTCATCGCCTTCATTGCGCTGATCGCCTTGGGCGACAAGATCATCGCCCTGGTTTTCACGCCGTTCACATCGGTATGCGGCTTCTGCGCCGACGTGGTCGCCTCCCAGTCGCCGCTCAAGTTCATCTTCGGCTATCTGCTCTCGCCGCTCGCGTGGATCATGGGCGTGCGCAGCGAAGATATGCGGCTCGTCGGCGAACTGATGGCGACGAAGACCGTGGTCAACGAGTTCGTCGCCTATCTCGACCTGACCAACATGATTGACAAGCTGTCGTCGCGTTCGGCT
>CAZFBR010000317.1:0-2705 GCA_964517215.1 uncultured bacterium | reverse complement strand
GGCGCTTGGCGCGCTCCAGCGAATCGCGGATGTCGTTGGAGGCCTCGTCCATGTCGGTCCCCCACTTGAACTTGCAGGTGACCAGCGAGGTTCCCTCGCTGGAGGTCGAGGTCAGTTCGTCAAGGTTCGGGGTCGTCGCCAGCACGTTTTCCAGCGTGCTGGTCACCGACGACTCCACATCGCGCGCCGAGGCGCCGGAATAGCTGGTGAAGACCGACACCGTCGGCGGCTCGATCTCCGGCATCAGGTCGATGGGCAGGTAGTAGAACGACATCAGCCCGAGCACCAGCATGCCGAGATAGATCATGCAGGTGAATACCGGATGGTCGACGGCAAAGCGCACCAGCCGCATACGCTACTCCGCCCGCCCCGCGCCGCGTCCCGTCACGGTTCAGCGCCCCTGCCCGGCCGCAGTGTCCGCCGGCGCTGTCGCCGCGCCGGCCGTGGCGGTCGCCAGGCGCACCTGGTCGCCGTCGTTCACTTCGCGCTGGCCGGCGGTGATCAGCTGCTCGCCCGCCGTGAGCCCGGCCAGGATTTCCAGCCGCTCGCCGTCCTGCAGGCCCGGGGTCACCTCCCGCCAGTGCGCCACGCCCGCCGCCGGGTCGTAGAGCACCGCGCGCGTCTTCTCCTCGAAGACAAACACCGCCTCGCAGGGGATCACCACACCGGTATGCTCGGCCAGCACGATCGCCACCGTGGCGAACATCCCGGGTTTCAGGGCGCCGTCATGGTTGGGCACCTGCACCTCCACCAGTGCGGATTGCGTGGCGGCATCGAGGGCGGGGGCAATGACGGTGACCGTCGCCAGCAGGGGGCTGTCCGTTGTCAGGTCGGTCGTCAGGCTCACCGGGGAGCCGACTTTCAAATACGGGAGCGCGCGCGCCGGCACGCTGATGCTGACCTTCACCGGCGCATTCTGCTGCACCAGCAGCACCGGCACACCGGGCTGGGCGAGGTTGCCCGCATCGCGATGCACCTTCGCCACCACCCCGGCGAATGGCGCGACGATGGTGGTCTTGCCCAGCGTCAGCCGCGCACTCTCCAGCGCCGCCTCCGCCTGCCGGACCTGCGCCCGCGCCAGTTCGCGCTGCGCCGACAGGGTATTGAACTGCGTCTGCACCTGGTCGAGGTGATAGCGGGTTTCAACGCCTTCTGCAAACAGGTTTTTGGTGCGGGCCAGGTCGGTCGTGGCGTTGGCCAGCTGATGCTCCAGCGCCGCCGCATTGGCCCGCGCCACCGCCACCGCCGCATCGAGTTGCGCCACCTGCGTTGCCGGTTGCGCGGGATCGATGCGCGCCAGCACCTGCCCCGCGCGCACGAGGTCGCCTTCGCGCACCAGCACGCTGCGGATGGTCCCCTGCACCTCGGGGGCAAGCTCTGCCTGCTGGAAGGGTTCCACCGTCGCCGTCGCCGTGATGACGTCGCGCACCGTCCCCGTCGCCACCGGCGTCACTGCCACCAGCCGCGCCGGCACCGCCGGCACTTTTGACGCCGCTTCCCGTTCCCGCCAGCGCACGACCCCGACCGCCAGCACCATCAGCAGGAATAATCCCATCACAATGCCGATTATCAGCTTACGCATACAACACTCCCGCCCGCAAAGGGGCCATTCTGACCCATTTACCATTTCCCACACCAACTATGACCAGTAAGCGCTGCGCATAACAATTCGTCACGACACATCACAAATGTGTCAATGTGTCAGGATGGCCCCCTCATGTTCCTCCTAATCCCCGCTGGCCTCCGCGGGGGCGGTGGCGCGGGCGGAACGGTTGGCGGACGGATTGATGACGCGGATATAGCCGTCATTGCCGCCCACCACCGCCGCCAGTGCCGCCGCGTTCACCTGATAGCCGTACACCGCCGTCGCATAGTCGGTGCGCGCCTGGGTCAGCGCCACCTCCGCCTGCTGCACGTCGAGCGAGGTGGAAAGGCCATTGTCGTAGCTGACCCGCGCCATGCGCAGCGACCGCTCCGCGAGGCGCACCCCTTCCTCCGCCGCAATGATCACCTGTTCATTTTGCGCCAGCTGCTTGATCACCGTGCGCACTTCAAGCGCCATCTGTTCCTCGCTCTGGCGCACCGTCGTCGCCAACTGCTCGCATTGCGCCCGCGCCTTGTCCACCCCCGCCTGCGTGGCAAAGCCCGAGAAAATGGGGATGGACAGCGTCAGTCCGGCAGACCAGTCGTGGTAATAACCCGTCGGGCGATTAACGCCCCCGATTTCATAGTCGAGCCGCTGGCGATTGTAGGAATACGCCGCGTTCAGGTCGGGATAATGCTGCGCCTGCGCGTAGGCGAGATTGGTCTGCTGCACCTGCAGGGCGCAGCGCAGCCGGGCCAGCTGCGCGTTGCGCGCCAGCGCCGTCGTCACCGCCGCCGATTCCCCCGTCGTCACCGTCACCCAGGCCAGCACCCCGCGCGGTGCGAATTCTTCCGGCGCACCGTCGCCCAGCAGCTGGCGCATGCGGTCGCACGCCACCGCGTATCGGTTGCGGGCGGTGATGATCGCCGGTTCCTTGCCCGCCCGGTTGGTCCGGGCGCGCAGGTAATCGAATTCGGAAACATACCCCTGCTGGAACCGCCGTTCGGCAAACCGCGCCTGCGAATCGGCCAGGGCCGCGGCCTCTTCGGCGATGCGGATCAATTCGCGCGCCAGCAGCGCCTCCTGATAGGTCTGGCTGACCTGATAAACCAGTTCGTTG
>CAZFBR010000316.1:0-2722 GCA_964517215.1 uncultured bacterium | reverse complement strand
CTCAGCCAGCGACTGCTGTTTAAGTTCCTCCGCCAGCTGGCGCTGCTGCGCCACCGGCTGCTCGTGCGCCGCGCCCTGCTGCACCCCCACGTTCTGCTGCTGCATCAGCAGGGGCTGCATATCGATGGGATGGACGGGCATCAGTTTTTCCTGTCCGCAGCCGGGTTGGGACCTGAACCCATTTTTGCCACCGCTGGTCCGCCCGCCGCTTTCGCCGGCGCCGTGGCCTGACCGGCAACGGATCTGGCCGGCTCGCCCGCTGCGGTTTTCCCCGATGCGGATGCCGGCTCAATTTCGTCGCCGACGTCGGTCTGACCGGCCAGCAGCCGCTTGAGGTTCGGTTTCTCATACGGGCGCAGCACAATTTCGCCCTGCTCGCAGCGCACCGTGGAAAACTCGATCGGCTGGGTCACCTGCAGGGTGGCGCGCCCGACGGTAAGCTGCACCCGGGGATTGATCCGCACCTGCGCCGCGATTTTGCCGTCGGTCATGCTCGCCGTCAGCTCTTCGCGCAGCGTGTCGATTTCCGCACCGAGCGCGGCCACTTTTTCCTTGAGGCGCATGCCCGCGCTGTTCAGTTCCTGGAGCATCTGCTCGCGCTCGGGCGGCAACCTGCCCGCCGCCGCCTTGATCTTCAGCAGCCCGCGCAGCCCCAGCACCACCTTGTTGAGCAGCAGGGTCTGGCGGTTGAGCTCATCCTCCGCCTGCTTGATGCGGTCGCGCAGGCGCAGCTGCAGCCCCACCTCGACCGCGGTCAGCGCCCCCCCGATCAGCCCGATTTCCTTGGCATAGATCGCATGACCGGCCCGGCAGCGACCGCCGGCGAGAATGGCCTTCTTCCCGGTCAGGGCCACGGTATGCCCGGCATCCACCTGGCTGTGCAGCACCGATTCGCTGACAATGACATGCCGTTCGGCGCGCAATTTCGCATTCTCGACGAACTTGGCGGAAATGGTCCCACCCGCGCGCACCAGCCCGCTCTCCTTGCCCATGATCCCGCCGCGCACCTGGACATTTCCCTCCGCCTCGACCTGGGACATGCCCACGCTGCCGTTGATGATGATGTCCTGCGACGCGCGCACGGTAAAATTGTCCAGCACACTGCCGCGAATAATCACCGTGCCGAGGAAGGCCAGGTTGCCCGTATGGTAATCGACATCGCCGGCAATCTCCAGCACCGGCTCGACCGACAGGGTGGTGGCCTTGTACTTGACCTGCCCGTCGATGCCCGCGGCATACGTCACCCCGTCGTCGAGCAGCATGACATTCTTCCCCGCCACAATCGCCACGTCCTTCGCCGGCGGTGCCAGCTGGGTCGCCCCGGTCACATCCTGCCCGGTGAGGCCGTCATCCTTCGGCTGCTTGACCGCCAGCACCTGGCCGGTGCAGACGCTTTCCACCAGATTGATATCATGGAAATCGGCATTGTCCTGGTCGTCAATCTTCGGCATGGGCCGGCGGGCGAGCTGCACCTTGAACTCGATCCTGGCGTCGCGGCTGGGCCGGCCCGGCAGGCCCTGCGCCACAACATGCACATCAAAATACATCTTCTTGTCGGCAATGTCCTTCAGCTTGTTGCTGTCAATGCCCGTGGTCACGCCCGCCTTCTTGAGCGCCTCCCGCAGCTGCTCCACGGTCACGTCCGCGCCGGCGCCGGCCGGCGGCGTCACCGCCAGCGTCGCCAGCATCTTGTCGTCGCTGAGTTCCACCCGCACGCGGGCGGCCTGCGGCAGGTTCACCACCGCGGCATTCGGCGCTGCCGGCACTGATTCCGCCGCTACGGGCGGCGGTGCGCCTTTGCGATAAACCCGGCAGCGGTACGGCAGGCTGACACTCCCCAAGAGCCCGCTCACGCCCTGGTCCAGAACAATATGATCGAGTTTGGCGGGACTGACAGACAACAGCATGGCGGCGCGTTTGAGGCAGGCCTCGACATTCGGCGCCTCAACGATGGCATCATAGGGTCCCAGGACCGCCTCATTGGCCGTCAAGGTGCCCACTTTTGTCCCAACTTTCGGCCTCGTCGCCATGGTTTGCAGACCTTTCCACTCATACTTATCGGTAGAATGCCTGCGCCACTGAATAGTAGTGCAAAAAGAATGCCGGCAACGTCTTTTTTATATCATGGCGGAATTGCGTGACTAAGGAAAAACAGCCAAATCGACTACGGGGAATTATGGCGGTTCGATATTACTCGTTGAGCGGGCCGGTAAAAGCGTCGATGTTCTTGGCAAGTATGGTCCGCAAGCGCAGCATCGCCTTGGTGTGCAGCTGTGAAACCCGCGATTCGGTAACCGACAGCACCTTGCCGATTTCCTTCAGCGTCAATTCTTCGTAATAATACAGATAGACCACCTGCTGCTCTTTTTCCGGCAGATGCTTGACCCCCTCAGCCAGCACGCGCTTCATATCCTCAAACTCAAGGTTGCGGTCGGGATTGTTGTCGGGCTTCCCTTCCAGGGTGTCAAGCACCGTCATCTCGTCTTCTTCGGGACCTGACGAATAGGAACTGTCCACCGACAGCAGGGTGGTACCGTTCACGTCGAGCAGCATGGCGTTGAGCTCGTCCAGCGACACCTTCAGGTAATCGGCCACTTCCTGGTCGGTGGGCGAGTGCCCCAGCGAATTTTCGAGTGCGATATACGCCTGCTGCAGCTGGCGCGATTTCTGATGCACCGTGCGCGGGATCCAGTCGAAGGCGCGCAGTTCGTCGAGGATGGCG
>CAZFBR010000315.1:0-2729 GCA_964517215.1 uncultured bacterium | reverse complement strand
CCTGTTTTTTTTCCGTTACCTGGGCGAAGAGCGATGATCGTCGCGATTCCGGAGCGGCGCCGCCACAAAACGGACAGTAGTATATCGAATACTCGCTGCCGGCTTTGTCGGCGATAAAATACTCATTGAGGGTTGCATTGAATCGTACCGGATGGTCCGGTTCTTTCGACCAGCTTTCGAGCGTTCCGCAATCACAGATGTCTTTGCGTGGTGGTTTCATCCCGTCCTCTCGCCCAGAGAATCAATGCACCGCATGGCATTGATTCCTTTGCTGGTGAATATTCTCGCTACCCCGCCAACGATTGGCGTTCTGCGAATGATACTACTGGCACCAACCACCAGTTTCATGTTTGTTTCACCCTGTTTCACCTGATTATTATAACAGACCGACGTCATCCTTTTCCACCAGACCACCCCTGATTCTCTGAAACAATACCACAAAGAACAGCAGAATCGATAGCGGAGAAACTACATGCATGGTTTTCCCACTCTGCAGATATGCGCAAAAGTGAAGTGCCACGTGGATTGCTGTCGTCAAACCAGCACCACTCAATGGCGATAGCAGGTTATGCCATCGGCAAATCTCATGCAGTCGCACCACGGTATACGCTACACCGAGCAAAATAAACTGAAACCCGAATTTTTCCTTTTCACCACCGGGAATGTACTCCAATACACAGAGTGTAATAATCGAGAACAATGACGGGAGTAACATATACCAAATTCACAACCATTTGCGTGGGATAATCGATCGATACTTTTCGGTAAAACCCACCCCCACTGCAAACGCAACCGAGGGGATACCGCCCACAAGCACTCCCAATCCTCCCATCATAAGGCTTCCGCCAACAATGAGCACGGCCGACCATTCCGGACATTGCGCTGAGCAAAAAAACAAAAACGTAATGAAGACCGCAGCAAAAATGCCCACCAATCCACCGCCAATACCGCGACCTATGGGATTAGTCTGGCATTTTTGCATTCGTGAATGCGCCGCACCGTCTGAATTCTGTCGGGTAAGCATCCTGATTGCGCCCCTTTCACGGAAAACTGCGTTTGCGTCTCACGCAGTGTGGAAGCAGAGCAGATCACTCTTCGGCAGCCCGGCGCACGAATGACAGAGAATGGTGCGTCCGCAGGACTCGCATCTGGAAGATGCGTACCGGGTGGGGCGGCCGCTGCGCGGCAGCCCCGCGCACGCAGGGCACAATAATGGTGAACCGGGTGGGGCTCGAACCCACAACCTATGGATTAAGAATCCATTGCTCTACCATTGAGCTACCGGTCCACCAACGTGCAGATCTCGATTGTTTGTTGCGGCCCGGATTATATGCTAATCTGCCGCTGCCTGTCAAATCGGCCACGGAGGACATGCCCCATGATTCGCGTCAATCTGCCGTCCACTGATCTTTTCCTCGACGAATTGAACGTGCTGCGCAACAAGCGGCTGGCGCGCAACATCAAGGAGGCGCTCAATATCCGCGGCTATATGATCAACAAGCTCATCGACGAAACGCGCATGGTCTCCTGCTACATCTACCAGACCATGTGCGAATGGGACGGCGAGATGATGCTGTTCGAGTATCGCAGCCCGCAGACCAAACCCTATCCCGCCGACACGCCGTCGGAAGAATTCACCAAACTGAACGCCGAGTTCGAGGGCTATCGCAAGGAAGTCGAACGGCAGGGCGACCTGCGCGGCGGCTATTTCGACTCGGTGTAGCGCCGCCGGCAGTTGCGTCGCCGCACGCCGCACCGGCACCGCACGCAAGGGCGGGGCGCGCGCGTCGGTGATATCAGCCGCGCGCCAGCGCCGCGCGCAGCGCGCGCCAGACCAGACGCAGCCCGGCCAGCATTTCGCGCATGCTCCCCGGCAGGCGCTGATACCCGCCGGCGCAATCAACCACCGTCACCGGCCCGCGCTGGAATAATCGGACCATCGCCTGCACGGGCGCATACCCGGCGCCGTCACGGTTGTGCCACAGGACCACCACTTCAGCGAACGCCGCCGCCCGCAGGCGGCAAGCCAGTTCACCGGGCAGCTGCTCGGGGCAGAACCGGTCGCCGGCATACGCAATAACCTCCGCCACCCCGGGCAGCGCGCGCACGCGGTCAGCATGCTCGGGCTGGGCCAGTACCGCCAGCTCCGCCTGCGGATAGCGCACCGCGAGCAGCCGGCAGGCATAGCCCAGCACCTCATCGCGGGCCGAGCGCACCACCAGAATGCGCTCAGGCATAACCGTCTCCATCGAGAAATTGCCGGCACCAGAGCTCGAAACAGGCCAGCAGCCAGACCTGCATCGCCGCGGTCATGGTCTGCGTTTCCTGCGCCAGCAGCGCCGCCACAGCGTCATGCTGAAAGAACCCGCGCTGGCGCGTGCGCACGCTCAGCAGCAGGTCGCGCAGCCAGCCGCGGAATGCCGGCCGCGCCAGCCAGCGCGGCAGCGGCGGGGTGAACCCCTGCTTCCTGCGCTGCAGGATCTGCCACGGCAGGAGCGGATCGAGCGCGCGCTTCAGCACGATCTTGGTCTCCTTCCCCTGCACCTTGAGCGCGGGCGGCAGCCCGGCGGCGTATTCGATAATCTTGCGGTCGAGCAGCGGCACGCGCGCCTCCAGCGACACCGCCATGGCGGCGCGATCGACCTTCATCAGCAGATCATCCGGCAGCCATCCGGCGAAATCAGTCGCCATGCAGCGGGTCCGCGGATCCAGCCCGCGATACTGCCGGT
>CAZFBR010000314.1:0-2743 GCA_964517215.1 uncultured bacterium | reverse complement strand
AGGCGATGCCGCGCGGCGATGTGAACGGGGTGGTGGCGTTTGGCAGCCAGGCGATGGTCGAAAAGGCGCCGGGCCGGCCGGCCCGGCCGGAGAACCGCGCCCAGACCGGGCCGGACGGCACCAATCTCGCCGATGCGCTGCAAGTGGCGGCGTCGCTGGCGCCGGCCGGGTACGGGACGCGGATTGTCGTGATCAGCGACGGCCGGGAGAACACGGGCAACGCGCTGCGCGAGGCCGATGCCCTGCTGGCAGCGGGGGTTGAACTTGACCTGCTGCCGCTGCATGCAGCGCAGGGCGATGAGGCGGCCATTGAGGAGCTGGAGCTGCCGCACGCGGTCAAGAAGGACCAGCCGTTCCTTGCGCGGCTGGTGCTCTATTCCGATGCGGCGCAGGAGCTGCAGCTGGGGGTCAAGCGCAATCATCAGCAGCTCGGCGCCTATTCCTACCGGCACCCCGGCGGCGGCGCCCGGCTGGTGACCATCCCCCTGCGGGCTGAGACCGAAGGATTTGTCCATTACCGGTTCCAGCTCGATGCCGCGCATGACCGGATTGCCCAGAACAATGTCCAGGAGGCGTTCCTCGAGATTGCGACGGCGCCGCGCGTGCTGCTGGTTGCCGCGGCACCGACGGAATTGGGCGCATTGCCCGCTACGCTGGCCGCGGCGAAAATCGACGCGCAGGTGGTGAGTCCCAGCGGCATCCCGCCCGCGCTGGCCGAACTGCGCGCCTATGATGCGGTCCTGCTGGCGGATATTCCCGCGACCGACCTGGGCGAGCGGATGATGAGCATGCTCAAGGCCTATGTGCAGGATGCCGGTGGCGGACTGCTGATGCTGGGCGGGCCGAACAGCTTCGGCGCGGGCGGCTATTACAAGACGCCGGTGGAGGAGGTGCTGCCGGTGACGATGGACCTGCGCAACCGCCGGCAGATGCCGCTGTCGGCGATCGTTTTGCTGATCGACAAATCCGGGTCGATGAGCATGACCATGGACGGGCTGGAGAAGATCGAGATCGCCAAGAAGGCGTCGGTGCTGGCGGCGGAACTGCTGGGGAACGAGGATTATATCGGGGTGATCGGGTTCGACGGTGAGGCCAAGGAAGTGGTGCCGTTCGACCATCTCATGGCCATGGACCGGGTGGAACAGACCATCGGCACGCTGCGCGCCGGCGGCGGGACCAATATCATGCCGGCCCTGGAGATGGCGGCCGGCTGGCTGAAGCAGCTGCCGCGCATGAACAAGCACATCATCCTGCTCTCCGACGGCTGCACCGCCGGCGGCGATTATGACCGGATGGCGCGCGAACTGGTGCGCCAGGGCATTACCGTGACGACGGTGGCGATCGGGACCGATGCCAACAACGATTTGATGATGGCCATTGCCGACAATGGCGGCGGACGCTATTACGTTGCCAACCGGCTAACCGAGATCCCGCGCATCTTCACCCGCGAGACCATGCTCACCGCCAAGAATGTGATCTGCGAAAAACCGTTTACGCCCGTGCCGGGGATGCCCGCGGAGATCCTCAACGGGCTGGATGCGCGCGCACTGCCGGGCCTGGCCGGGTATGTGCTGACCACTCCCAAGCCGAACGCCGAGGTCCCGCTCCTCGCCCTTGAAGACGATCCGCTGCTCGCGACGACCCGCAGCGGACTGGGCAAGGCGGTGGCGTGGACATCCGACGCCTCGCCGCGCTGGGCGGCCGGCTGGCTGGCCGCGCCCGCCTATCCGCAGTTCTGGGAACAGGCGGTCCGCTGGTCGCTGCCCGACCTGGTGCCCGGCAACGTGCGGCATACCATCCAGCATGACGGGAACCGCGTCAGCATCGAGCTGGAGGTGCGCGAAAATGACGGGAACTACAGCAACTTCCGCGATCTCGGGATGGTGGCGGCCGGGCCGCGCGGCGAGCTGCTGCGCGGCGCGCTGCATCAGCGCGGGCCGGGGCGCTATGCGGGCGAACTGGAGCTGCCGGCGCGCGGCTCGTATCTGTTGACGGTGGTCGAGCATGCCCCCGACGGCGAACGGGCGCTGCTGCGCACGGGGATCGGGCATACCTATTCGCCCGAGTATCGCCAGTCGCGTGACGATGCGGGCGTACTGCCGCGGCTGCGCCAGTTTCCCGGCGTGCGCGAGGTGCGCGAACCGGCGGAACTGTTTCGCCCGCTGCGCCGGCCCGCCCATCGCATCGTCGAAGTCTGGCAGCCGCTGGTGCTGCTGGCGGTCATCCTCTTTGTCATCGAAATTGCCGTGCGCCGGGTTGATTTCCGCCTGGCTGAGGTTGTCGCCGCGCTGCGCGGCCGGGCGCCGGCAGTGACGGAAGGGATGGTGACGACCGTTACGCGCCTGCGCGCGATCAAGACGAAAGCCGAAGCGGCGCAGCCGCGCCCGACGCTGCGCCCGCTCCCCGGGTTGTCGCGCTCTGCCGCTCCCCGGGTGACTATGCCGACGACGACTGACCCGGCCGTGCCTTCGTCGCCGGCGCCGGAGGAAACGTCGTCCGCCGCCCCGGCCGGGTCGGTGCCGCCGGCCGGTGAAACCGCAACCGGCCGTCTGCTCGCTGCCAGGCGTCGTGCCCGCGAGCAGCTGACCAACAAATCTCAGGAGCATTGATCCCAACCGCGAACGACCTGCACTGGTTGCCGCGAAGCAATGTTTGAGGACCACGCTGGCGGTGTGGTCGAACGCATCGGCGAATCGCAATCAATTGGTAGGATGATTCATTGTTGTTTTTGCCATCGTGCAGC
>CAZFBR010000313.1:0-2785 GCA_964517215.1 uncultured bacterium | reverse complement strand
CAGCGATTGCCGTCTTGCGCGAAGAAGCGTTTGACCTGATCCTTTCGGACATCAAAATGCCGGTACTGGACGGCATTGGCCTCTTGAAGCATGCGGCGGAGCATTATCCGGCAACGCGAGTCATCCTGATGACCGGCTACAGCGATCTGGAAAGCGCCATTGCCGCCGTGCAGTACCGGGCCTACAGCTTCGTGCGCAAACCGTTCAACCTGGTTGAAATCAGGATGTGCGTCGAGCGCATCGAGCATGAACTGGCGCTGCAGCGGCAGCTGGAGCAGCAGCAGGAACAGCTGGCCCGGTCGCAGCGGCTGGCGGCGCAAAGCACGCTCTTTGCCGGCATCATGCACGAGATCAACAATCCCAACACGTTTATTTACGGCAATGCCGACTATTTGCAGCGCCGGTTGCTGCCGCTGTTTGCCACCCCCGAGCGGGAACAGCTGCTCATAAAAGAAACCGGGATGTCGCGGGCGGAACTTGTTCGCGCGCTTAATGACATTCTCACCGGATCCAACCGCATCACCGATGCGGTTGAGCGCAGCGCCTGGTGCAGTCAGCAGCGCACGCCGCCGGCGCGCGGGGTGGTGCTGCGCGACTGCCTTGAGCGCGAACTGGCGCGGGTCCGGGCGGAAGGTCCGGCCGGCCTGCAGGTGCAGGCGCCTGCGCCCGAGGTGGCGCTGCGGGTGCTGATTGACGAGGAAACGCTGCAGCAGGTGATTGGCCAGCTGCTGGCCAATGCGCGGGAAACCTGCCGGGATGGGGAGCAGCGGAATCTCCGGGTGACCGTGCAGGCCGGGAACCCGGTGGTGCTGACGGTGGAAGACGACGGGCCGGGCGTGGCGGCGGACCAGTTATCGCAGCTGTTCACGGCGTTTGCGACCAGCAAACGCGACCGGCCATTGCGCGGTTTGGGCCTGTTCACGGTGCATCAGGCGCTGGACGCAGTGGGGGGGGGCATTCGTCACGAGGCCTGCACCCCGCACGGGGCGCGGTTTATCGTGACGCTGCCGGCGGCGGAATAGCAGCGACCAACACAATCTGCGGGTGCGCGCAGGCGGACCCGTGACCCGAGGTGATATTATGGCAGCACAGGTGGCAGAGCAAGGACGCACGGCGACGGCCGGCAGTCGGGCGCAGGCGGGCAAGTACCTGACCTTTGTGCTTGAAAAGGAAGAGTACGGGCTGGAGATTCTCAAAGTGCGGGAGATCATCGGCATTCTTGAGATTACTCCGGTCCCGCGCACGCCCGAGTTTATCAAGGGGGTGATCAATCTGCGCGGCTCGGTTATTCCGGTGATCGATTTGCGGCAGAAGTTCGGGCTGCCGCCGATTGACTATACCCCCGAGACCTGTACCATCGTGGTTGAGGTGGCGCTGGAGGACAGTGCGGTGCTGATGGGCATTATCGTTGATACGGTGAGCGAGGTGCTGGATATCGGGTCGGCGGATATTGAGCCGGCGCCGGCGTTCGGCGGGCAGTTGAGCACCGACTATATCCTTGGCATGGGCAAGGCCAAGGGGCGAATCAAGCTGCTGCTGGACATCGACCGGGTACTGAACACCGATGAGCTGGTGAGCATCCGCAACCTGAAATAGCGGACACTGCGCGGCCGTACCGGCCGCTGACGGGCAAGGAGAGGAACAATGAACATGAAACTCAGTACCAAACTGGTGGGCGGCTTCGTGGCGGTGGCGGTGATCTGCGCCATTGTCGGAGTGATCGGGGTGATGAACATCAACAGCCTGGTGACGGCGGATACCCGGCTGTATGAGAACATGACCGTGCCCCTGAGCAATCTGCAGAAGGTCTCGGTGTCGTTCCAGCGGGTGCGCATCGGCGCGCGCGACCTGGTGATGGCGAAAACGCCGGCCGAGATCGAGAAGGCGGGCAGCAATATTACCGATGAATCGAAGATCATCAGCGAGAACAGCGATGCGTTTGAAAAACTGATCATCACCGACGAAATGCGGCAGGCGTATGCCAAGTTCCAGGAAACCCGCGTGCCGTTCCGCAAGTCGCTGGCGGAGATGACGGAACTGGCCAAGGCCGGCCGGCAGGATGAGGCGTATGTGATCCTCAAGGGCGAGGCGCTGCGCGCGGCGGAGGCGGAACGCCAGGCGCTCGACGCCATGGTCGAGCTGATGGTCAAGGAGGCGCAGCAGACCGCAAACAGCAATGCGGCGGCGGGGAGCAGCGCCTCGGCACTGATGATCACCTTCACCGTCGGCGGCTTTGCCTTCGCGCTGATCGGCGGGTTCTGGCTGGCGCGCAGCATCACCCGCGCGCTGAACGCGGTGGTCGAATCGCTGAACGCGGGCGCCGACCAGGTGGCGGCCGGGGCGGAGGAAACCTCCAGCTCGTCGCAGAACGTGGCGGAAGCGGGCTCGGAAATGGCCTCGTCGCTGGAGGAGACCAGCTCGTCGATCGAGGAAATGACCTCGATGGTGCAGCAGAACGCCGACCATGCGGGCCAGGCCAACCAGATGATGAAGGAGAACAGCGCCACGGTCGAACTGGCCAATACGGCGATGCAGCAGATGCAGGCAAGCATGCACGAAATCAAGAGCAACAGCGAAAACATTTCCAAGATCATCAAGGTGATCGAGGAAATTTCGTTTCAGACCAATCTGTTGGCGCTGAACGCGGCGATTGAAGCGGCGCGGGCGGGCGAGCACGGCAAGGGCTTCGCGGTGGTGGCGGAAGAAGTGCGCAATTTGGCGCAGTGGGCGGCGACGGCGGCGCGCGACATGGGTGGACTGATTGAAACGGCGGTGACCAAGGTCA
>CAZFBR010000312.1:0-2795 GCA_964517215.1 uncultured bacterium | reverse complement strand
CGGGGCGCTGGACGACGCGCATCGCGTCTCGCTGCAGCTGAAGTTCGGCGGGGAATAACGGCAGAAGTCAGATACAATTGCGGCACGAATCGCAGTACTCACAGAGAATCGTATGTTGTGCTGGCGAATGCTCATGCACTGAAAGACAGGTGCGGGACGCATGAATGAAGCGCCGCTTCCCGAAACCGCGGACCTGACGGTGGTGGTGAATCGCCAGCGTGCTGTGCTGGAGCAGGAAACACTGCCCGATTGGTTGCAGCGGATGCGCTGGTTTGCGGGCAAAAATCGTGTGCTTGAGCGGGTGAAGATCGGCGGTCAGGTTGCACTGAATGTGCCGGGCATGCAGGCAGCAGCAGTGGTACTGGATGCATGTTACCGCGATGGCAGCAGTGAACAGTATGGCGTCATATTCGCGCTGACAGCAGCAGAAGAGGCAATTCGCTTGCGTGCGCATGCGCCGCAGGCGGTGTTGACTGACGGACTTGCCGGGTATCCCGGCATGGCACTGGTCGACGGCATCCATTTTCCTGCAGTGGCGCAGCATCTGGTGCGGATCATTGCTGAACGCGGCGAGCTGCAAGGAGCGTGCGGTACGCTGACCGGCAAACCGGGAAGGGCGCTGCCGGATCTTGGGGTGTACGGGGACCTGCCGCTGCCGACCGTGCTGCACGGCCAGCAGAGTAATACCTCGGTTGCATTCGGGACTGTCGTGCTCCTCAAGCAGTTCCGCCGCCTGACCACCACCAATCAACGCGAAGCGGAAATCGGACAGGCCCTGACCGAGCAGGCGCATTATTCCGCGGCAGCACCATTTGCCGGCGAGTTGCGTTACCGCGCGGCTGACGGGCGGGAACAGACGCTGGCCTTCCTGCAGGGTTTTGTCCCGCATCGCGAGAACGGATGGGAATACGCGCTGACCACAGCGCGCGCGTATTGTGCCCGGCTGGCACAGCGGATGAACGGGAAGCTGCCGTCCCAGGAACAGGTGCTGCGCGAACTGACTGTCCCGGGCTGGGTTGCCTTCACCGAAGTGCTGGGGGCGCAAACCGCAGCGTTACATGGCGCACTGGCTGGTGTGGCCGGTGCGGCATTTGCCCCGGAAACCGGCAACGGCGAGCGCTGGCGCGAACAATCATCAGAAGTGCTGGCCGATCAGGAGCAATTGCGGCACGTGCTGCGTGGCGGGTCGTGGGATGCTGAAGCTGCCAGTCATGCGGCAGCGGTGATGGCAGAGGAGCGCACCTGGCGGCAGCAACTGATCGACCTGGCGGTAACGCTGCCGTCAGCGCCACGGATTCGCATCCACGGCGATTTTCATCTGGGGCAGGTGTTGTGCACGGGAACGTCGGTGGCGATCATCGATTTTGCAGCAGAGCCCGCCCGCGCCATGGTCGGTGAGCGCAAGCAGACGCCACTCTATGATGTGGCAGGCATGTTGCGGTCATTCCATTATGCGGCCGAGGTCGCATGGCGTGCATGGCGGCCGCATGATCCGGTCATTAAAAAGCGGATACGGCCGTGGATGGCGGCATGGGCGGCACGAAGCGGCATGTCGTTTCTGCATGCATACGTCGCGGATCAAGGTGTGACGGCATTGCTGCCGGCAGATCCCGCCGCCTGTCGGCGGCTACTGGCCTGGTGTCTCTACCGGAAAGTGATGTATGAGATAGCATACGAGCTGGAGAGCCGCCCGGACTGGGTCGCCGTGCCATTGGCGGACCTGCGGGCAATGCTGGAGCGGTATCCGGCAGTATTGGCCCAACCGCCAGACAGCGACGCCTGGTGGGACGGGTTGGCGTAATTGAGCGGTTATCGGAACTGATTTGGAGCAAGCACCGTTCAGGTTGACAGCTGTCGGGCGGGGAACATACCATGAAAGCGACGGGCAGACGGCATAATGTCCCGAGGGAGAATACCGCCATGGGGAAATTGCGGAGCATGACGATGCTGATGATGCTGGCATTGGTGGCGGCCGGCTGTGCGACGGTGCCGATCACCGGGCGGCAGCAGATGACGCTGGTGCCCGAATCGCTGGTGCTGTCGTCGAGCTTGCAGGAATACGACCAATTCATTGCGGAAAACACCTTGAGCCGCGATGCCGCGGCGACGCGGATGGTCAGGCAGGTCGGCAGCAGGATCCAGGCAGCGGTGACGCAGTACTTCACCGGGCAGAACCAGCTGGGCATGCTGAACGGGTACGCCTGGGAATTCAATCTGGTGCAGGATACCGCGGTCAATGCCTGGTGCATGCCGGGCGGCAAGGTGGTGGTTTATACCGGGCTGCTGCCGGTGACGAAGAACGAGGCGGGGCTGGCGGTGGTGATGGGACATGAAATCGCCCATGCGGTGGCCCGGCACGGCAGTGAGCGGTTGTCGCAACAGTTGCTGGTTTCGGGCGGGGCGCTGGCACTGGACCAGGTGCTCAAAACCAAGTCGGCGGAATCGCGGGAACTGTGGGGGACGGTGTACGGGTACGGCGCGCAGCTCGGGTATGTGCTTCCGTACAGCCGGACCCACGAAACCGAAGCGGACCGGCTTGGCCTGATTTTCATGGCCATGGCCGGTTACGATCCGCAAACGGCGGTGTCGTTCTGGGAGCGGATGGCGAGCCAGAGCGCGGGCGCACCGCCCGAACTGCTCAGCACGCATCCGTCGGATACCACGCGCATCGCCAATATCAAAAATTTCCTGACGGAAGCAGCGCAGTATTATCGTCCGGTGCGTTAAGCCAGCCGCGGTCCATGACGGTGTGTACGCGGGTAAGCTGGTGGGCGGTCAGCGCCGAGAAGTACGCA
>CAZFBR010000311.1:0-2823 GCA_964517215.1 uncultured bacterium | reverse complement strand
CGCCTGCAGCTGATTGACCGGCCGGTCGAGCACCATGCCCGCCCCGACGGTGACATTGCTGGCGCGGTCGATCACAATGAAGGCGCCGGTGACGCGGTTGCGCTCGTACGGATCGGTGAAGAGGGGGCGATTGAACCGCATGGCTACCCGCCCGATATCGTTCAGGGCAAGGGTCGGCGCGTCGCGGCGGTGCAGGGTATTGATGTCGACGGCGTAGCGCAGCGCGGCGATTTCGCCCGGCACGGTACTGGTGGTCTGCTTGACCAGATACTGCGCCCCGATGCGCAGCGGTGTTTCGGCCAGCCAGACGAGCATCGCCTCGCAGGCGCTGGTCACCTGCGGCACATTCAGCGGGCGGACGAGCATTCCGCCGCGGCCGAGGTCGAGTTCGTCGGCAAGGGTGACGACCACGGCCTGGCCGGCAAACGCCTCGGCCAGCTCGCCGTCGGCGGTGCGGATGCCGGCGACCGTGCTGCGCTGGCCCGACGGCAGCACCATGATTTCGTCGCCGCGGCGCAGGATGCCCGAGGCGACGGTTCCCGCGTAGCCGCGGAAGTCCTGATGCGGGCGCAGCACGAGCTGCACCGGGAAGCGCAGGTCGGTCAGGTTGCGCGTGCCGGTGAGCGGGATATTCTCCAGCTGGCCGAGCAGGGTCGGCCCCGGCCACCACGGCAGGTTGCCCGACGGCTGCGCCAGGTTGTCGCCGTGCAGCGCGGCCACCGGCACGAAGGCCAGATCGGGTATGGCCAGCCGCTGGGCGAACGCCAGAATGCCGGCACGAATCGCGGCAAACGCCGGTTCGGCATAGCCGACCAGATCCATCTTGTTGACTGCGACGATCACATGGCGGATGCCGAGCAGCGACATGAGAAAGAGGTGGCGCCGGGTCTGGGTGACCACCCCCTGGCGCGCATCCACCAGCACGACCGCCGCATCGCTGGTCGATGCGCCGGTGACCATGTTGCGCGTGTACTGCTCATGCCCGGGCGTGTCGGCGATGATGAATTTGCGCCGGGCGGTGGCAAAATAGCGGTAGGCAACGTCAATGGTGATGTTCGCTTCGCGTTCCGCGCGCAGTCCGTCGAGGAGCAGGGCGTAGTCGATGCCGTCGGCGACGCTGCCGCGCCGGGCGGAATCGCGGGCCAGCGCGGCAAGATGATCCTCATAGACCAGTTTGCTGTCGCAGAGCAGCCGGCCGATCAGCGTTGACTTGCCGTCATCAACGCTCCCGGCGGTGCAGAAGCGCAGCAGATCCTTGGCGGCATCCCGGGCGAGGAACTCGCCGATATCCGGCACGCCGGCGGCAGCCGGCCCGGGCGGCGGCGCGTCCGCACGGTCACCGGCGTCGTTCCGGCCGGCCATCAGAAGTACCCTTCCTGCTTTTTCTGTTCCATCGATCCCTCGGTGTCGTGGTCGATGACCCGGGTGATGCGTTCGGACTGGCGGGCGGCGACCAGTTCGGCGATGATCGACGGGATATCCGCGGCGGTGGAGCGCACCGCGCCGGTGCACGGCCAGCAGCCGAGCGTGCGGAAGCGGCAGCACACCGCCTGCGGCGTTTCGCCCGGCGGCAGCGGCAGGTCGGGCGTCACGGGGATGAGCTGTTCGCCGCGCACCACCATCGGCTGGACGCGGGCAAAGTACATCGGCACCACGGGGATCGCCTCCCGGTGAATATAGTGCCAGACATCCAGCTCGGTCCAGTTGGAAAGCGGGAAGACGCGCAGCGATTCGCCCGCATCGTGGCGGGTATTGTACAGCGACCAGAGTTCGGGCCGCTGGTTTTTCGGGTCCCACTGGCCGTGCGCGTCGCGGAAGGAGCAGACCCGTTCCTTGGCGCGGGACCGTTCCTCCTCGCGGCGCGCCCCGCCGAACGCGGCGTCAAAACCGCCGGCGCGCAGGGCCTCGAGCAGGGCGCGGGTCTTGAGGTCGGCACAGCATTTGACCGTCCCCTGGCGCCACGGCCGGACGCTGCCGCCGCTTCCGGCCGGATGGCGGTAAACAATCAGTTCCACGCCCAGCTCGCGCACTGTGCGGTCGCGGAATTCGTACATGGCCGGGAACTTCAGGGTGGTGTCGATATGCAGCAGCGGAAAGGGGACGCGCGCCGGGGCGAAGGCCTTCTGCGCGAGGCGGAGCATGACCGACGAGTCCTTGCCCACGGAATAAAGCATGACCGGCCGCTCGCACTCGGCGACGGTCTCGCGGATAATGTGGATGCTCTCGGCCTCAAGTGCGGCGAGATGCGACTGGACATAAGACATGGCGGCATTGTAACTGCCCGCAAGCTGCCGGTCAATGGCCGGCGAGTTGTGGCGGGCGGACGATTGGTGTATACTCCGCGCATGGGGGCAGTGATGCATGACTACTGATCGTGCCGAATCCGCACCGGCAACCAGCGGCGGTTTGGGCGGCAAGCTGGGGGATTTTTTTGCCGGCACCGAATCGGCCCCGGCCAGCGATGGCAATCGTTCGCACAACTGGCGTGACCGCATCAACTATGCCGGGCGGCGCACGCGCGTGGCGCACCTGCAGCGGCGGCAGCGTGACGATGACTGACCGGCGGACGACGGCAGGCGCGCAATGAAACGCCGTCCGCTCTGCCGGCAGCGCTGGGCTTCCGCGCTGCATGACCCGGAGGCGGTGGTCATTGCCGCGCCGGAGGCGGCGGAGCGCCTGGCCGGCCGCCAGCCCCAGCTCTATCTGCGGGATCGTGACCTGCCCTGGCAGGAGTGCGGCTGTCTGCTGGCCCGGCTGCTGGCCGCGCTTGGCGGGTCGGCGGCACCGGCGGCGGTGGCGGTCGGCCAGGTGGCGGCGGAGCTG
>CAZFBR010000310.1:0-2824 GCA_964517215.1 uncultured bacterium | reverse complement strand
CGCGTTCGCTGATCTACGGTTTGGAGGGTATGGTCGTTCCGACCCTGATCCACAACCCGGCGCCCGTGTTGGCGGCGGCCAATCAGGCCCCGGCAAAGCCGGAGGCGATGCCGCCGGCAGCGACGACGCCGATGGTGAGTGTGGGCAAAGACGATGCCGGCTGGCGCGAGGAACTGCGTCTGCTGTCACGGCGCATGGATGCGTTTACCCAGCGGCAGCAGGTGGCGGGGCAGCCGGTGCTCGACCGCCTGCTGACCTGCCTGCAGGAGCAGGAGGTGTCGCCCGAGCTGGCGCGCCAGCTCTGCGCGTCGCTGACCGGAACCATGGAGGATGACCAGCGGGAGAGCTATCGCGCGGTGAGCGAGCGGCTGACGGAAGTGCTGGTGCGCGGCCTGGACTTCGTGCGCCCGGCGGAACCGCTGGCCACCGCCCGCATCCTGGTGCTGGTGGGACCGACGGGGGTGGGCAAAACCACGACCGCAATCAAGCTGGCCGCGCGCTACAAGCTGACCGCGCGCCGGCAGGTGGCGGTGCTGAATATCGATGCGGCCCGGATGGGGAGCGGCGAAATGCTGCGCTGCTATGCCGAGATGCTGCAGATGCCGTATGCCCATGCCGCCACCGCGGGCGAGGCGGCGGCGGCGTGGGAACAGCTGCGGTCGCATGAGGTGGTGATTATCGACACTGCGGGCTGCCCGCCGCGCGAGCGCGGCAAACTCGATGAGCTGCGCGCCTGGCTGGATACGTTCGATGCGCCGCGCCAGACGCGGCTGCTGGTCATCAGCGCCACGGCCAAGAATCGCGACCTGCGCACCATTGCCGACCAGTTCCGCGCGGTGCGCTATGACCATTTTGTATTCACCAAGCTGGACGAGACCACCTGCGTCGGCAACCTATATGAACTGCTGAACCGCACCCGGGTCCCCGCCCTGTATATTACCAACGGCCAGGAGGTTACCGGCGACCTTGAACTGCTTTCCCCGGAGAAACTGGCCCGGGGGATCAGCCGGAGCTTGCCGCCATGGTAGCGGGTTGTGCCATGATGGCAGCTGTGGTATAATGAAAGTTATGGTGGCTGCCTGATGCGCGGCTCCGATTATCCCGGGTTGATGGCGGTGATGACCGGGTTGGGGAGCGGGTTGTCGGCCAGATTGGTGGCCGGTTGCACGTGGGATGAGACCGCTGTGCGGGCCGCAACCGGGCTGGCGGCGGGTTGGCTGCTGACGGCCGGGGTGGTTTCCACGGTGCGCAGGACGCGGCGGCGGCAGCGGCGGGCGGCGGATGCCGCGGTTGACCTGGCGGAACGGCCGCTGACTGATGCCATGGCGACGGAAGCGATGCAGGAAGCGACGGCGCAACCCGAGCTTTCCGCGCAGGATGCGGCACAGCTGGTGTCGCGGATGATGCGAAAGCCATAAGGTGACGAATGGATCAGCCGGCAGTAACTGAATTGACCACCCGGATGCAATGCACGGAACTCGAAGCCCAGGCTGCATTGCTGGCAACCGATAACGATACCGACCGTGCCATTGCCCTGCTGCGTCGCTCGATTTTCGGGATCAAGGCGAAATTCCGCAGTGAATTGCGCAAGGTTTGCGGCGTGATCTATGTCTTTGTTGATGCCGAGCGCGAGGCGGTCGAACGGGTGCATGCGGTGGTCACCAATGAGGCCTGGCTCTACAATACTGACTTAAACCAGCCGGTGATGGAATTCGAGGACTACATCATCAACACGGAATTCCGCATCAAGACCGTCACCAACCTGATGCGTGATGTCAACGACCGGCTCAAGGAACGCCTGAAATTCGACACCCTGAAACGGTTTGTCGCGGCCATGGTCGCGGAAAACCAGAATCAGCTGGTGGAGATTCTGCGCACGATCATTTCCGGCGAACTGGCTGATCGCGAACTGGATTTCATGGTCAAGGTCGAAAAGATCAACCGGGTCAAGTTCGACAAGATGGAAAAGGCGGTCAAACAGGTGCCGCCCGCGGGCGAGGCGGCGGCGGAGGAGGGCGAGGCCGCAGCGGCGCCGGCTGATGAAGCCAAGGAAAAGGTGCTCATCCTCAAGACGGACATTATCCTGTCGCCGATCAGCGGCCGCGCGATACGCAAACTGAAAATCGGCGACAAAATCTACGTCAAGATCATTGACAATTCGCCGCAGGGCCGGTATATTGCCAATCTGCTCAAAGGCAATGCGCCGCTGCCGCAGCCGGTGCTGGTGCCGATCAAGGAGATGACCCGCACGGAAAGCGACCGTTGCTCGATCATCACCCAGTTCGGACCGGGGGTGTTCGGCCGGGTGGTGGTGAATACCGAAGCGAAGATTAAGAGCGAAGGCACGGAAGTTGTCGCGGACGATGAGGAACCGGGCGCCGCGGCGGAAAGCACCCTGCTGCCGATCATGCTGGGGGGCGGCATCCTGCTGCTGGCGCTGGTGTTCATTGCCTGGTATTTTCTGGCCAATACGTAGCGGAGGGGAAGGGAGGGGAACGGCATGGCGGAAGAGCTGACGGAAGCTGCGGAGGAAAAGCTCTGGCAGGAATATCGCCTGAACAAATCGCTGGCGATTCGGAACCGGCTGATTGAAAAATATGCGCCGCTGGTCAAGTATCTTGCCGGCCGGCTGGCCATCTCCATGCCCCCCAACGTCGAGGAGGATGACCTGGTCGGCTACGGGGTGCTTGGCCTGATCGATGCCATCGACAAGTTCGATCCGGCGCGGGAAGTGAAATTCCGCACCTACGCCTTGATCTGCATTCGCGGCGCGATCCTCGACGAATTGCGCGTTTTCAAATACAATATACACCTACTGCAACTA
>CAZFBR010000309.1:0-2838 GCA_964517215.1 uncultured bacterium | reverse complement strand
AACGGACCAAAATCACAAAGAAGCGGTGGCGGGGGAGGGCGGCGCGCACCTGCCGTGCCGCATGCTGGTCGGCCCCGGCGTACAGCAGCCAGTGCCGGCGCACCGGTTTCATGGGCCGATACCCGCCGCCGGCGCCTGCACCAGACGCCCGATCAGCGCCAGCAACGCCTCAGGGACAATCGGTTTGGCCATGAACGCATCCATGCCAAACGCGCTGCCGGTACCGTTCGCTTCGAGCTTTTCCGCAAAAGCGGAGATCCCGACAATCGGTATCTTCGCGGTATCCTGAAACCGGCGCAAATAATACGCCACCTGATAGCCGTTCAGGCGCGGCATGCTGATATCAAGCAGCATCAGGTCGGGTTTGGCCGCCTGCACCCGATTTACCGCCGCCACGCTGTCATGGCAGCATTCAACCGCATACCCGGCCGAGGCAATGGCCTGGGCCAGTTCGCTGGCGAAAACAACGTCGTCGTCAATGATCATCACTTTCATGGCCCGTTCATCCCCACGCATTGTCCGACCATATTTCAGTGACGGTCGGTGCTGATTCGCCATGCGCGAACGACACCGGCATTCGTCCCGACCGCCACCCGCGCACTGCCACATCATCGGGCCGGTCCGGCGACGGCCTGTTCCTGGCGGGTGACAATATCCGGTCCGTCAATTGCCATTCAGTGCAGTGAATCCCATGATCGGTCAGGTCATGCGCCATCCCCATCCTCCGACACGAGTAACCCGCTACTATCACTATAGCGCAACGGTGAGCTCCTGCCTTCAGTTAATACCGCATTCTTTTAACCTTTTTCCGCCTACCGGGCGGTAGGCGCTATGCGGGGTACGGGAGGGTGACGGTGACGGTAGTGCCTTGCCCGGGCTGGCTGCTGAACGCAATGGTGCCGTGATGGTTGGTAATGATACGCCGGCATATGGCAAGTCCAAGGCCGGTGCCTGCTGTTTTGGTGGTGAAAAAAGCGTCGAAGATTCGGGGGAGGTTCGTTTCCGGTATGCCCGCACCCGTGTCAGCAACTGTCACCGTAACCTGGTCACCGGCGACGGACATGGTGATGGCGACTTCGCCGCATTTTTCCTGCATGGCGTCCACGGCATTATCCAGCAGGTTCGTGAACAACTCCCGCAACTGCAGGGCATCGGCGGTCAGCGGGCATTGCTCCGGCAGGTCAGCACTCAGGGCCACCGCCGGCTGGAGCGCGCTGCAGCGGGCGCGCACGCCGTCCGCACAGTCGCGCAGGATCGCGGCAAGATCACAGGACTCGTGCTGCGCCTGCCTGATGCGCGAATAGAACAGCAGGTTGTTGATGATTTTTTCGCTGTCCGCCACCTTGCTTTCGATACTGGCAAGATGGCCGGCCAGCAGCTCGCCGGGCGCCTTGCGGCGGATATTGTAGGCGGCGAGCTTGACCGCAGCCAGGGGATTGCGCAACTCATGCGCCACCATGGCCGCCAGCATGCCGATATCCGCCAGGCGCTGCGTGTCGTGCAGCTCGCGCTGCATCTCGTGCAGCTGCTGCTCGGCCTGGTGGCGTTTGGTGACATCGACCAGGCAGAACAGCAGCCCCTCGACCTTCCCCTCCGGGCTGCGGACGGGATGCAAACTCCAGTCCCAGTACGTCAGCCCCCATTCGGGATGCTGCGGAAAGGCAAAGGGTTTGGCGTAATAATTGGCCGGCGTCCCCCCGGCCAGCACGCGGGCGAAAATGGCCTGATTCTCCGCATCAGGATAGAGCGCAAAATGGTTCCGGCCGGTGAAGTATTCCGGCTGTTTTCCCTCAATGGCCGCATAGGCCTGATTGACGCGGATGAAATTGAAATCGCGGTCGAGATAGACGAGGCAGATATGCGTGCTGGCGAAGATGCGTTCCAGCATCTCATTGGCCGCGCGCACCTGTTCGTACAGATTGAACCGGTTAATCACCTCGCCCAGCAGCGGCACCAGCGATTCCAGCAGCGCCAGCATCTCCGGGCGCAGCCGGTAGGCCCGCGGGTCGGCGATGAGCAGCGTGGCAACCACAAGCGAACGGTGATAGACGGGAATAATCACCAGCGTGCCCAGCCCGGCATCGCGGCAGCGGTCGCAGTCCGCAGCCGGCCCCGGTTGCACCGAACAGAGCAGCCCGTCATACAGGACCGAACCGTACGGTGACGTTGCTGCTCCGGACCATGGCCCGCGTTCACCGCGGAACAGCCGGGCGCAGATGCACGCGCCCTTTTCCCGGTCAATCGTGCGTTCCGCGGCAAGAAATGCGGGCGCAAACCCGCGTGCGGCAGCCAGGGGGAGCGTTCCGTCCGCGGCGGCCAGCCGGACCCCGACCGCCTGACAGCCGGTCAACCGGCGAATAAAGCGCACGATGGCGCGCAGATAGCCGGCCCGTTCGGCATAGCGGTTGGCAAGCTTGATGATGGCGGCACTGTAGCGCACCTGCTGTTCCACCGCCTGCCGCTCGGCAATTTCGCGGCGCAACTGCGCGTTGGCCAGCTGCAGCTGCTCCGTACGCTGCGCCATCCGGCCCGCCAGCGCGCACCGTTCCGCCTCGCCCGCCTCAGGCAGCGCCCGGGCTGCGGGCATGCGCATGGCAAACACCCGGTAGCCGGCGGTCGCGGGCACATACTGCCAGTGTTGCAGATACCGTTCCGTTCCGACCGGAACCTCGCGCTGCAGGGTCGGGCTGTCGGCGGTGTGCAGCTGCCGGCAGAGCGTCTCGGCCCCGGCAAAGAACGCCTCGCGTCTGGCCGCGCCATCCGAACCGGCAAACAGTTGCTGCGCCGCCTGATTGAGGAAGGTGCAGGCGCCTGCCTGGTCGCATTCGGCGATCGGCA
>CAZFBR010000308.1:0-2840 GCA_964517215.1 uncultured bacterium | reverse complement strand
CAGGACAGCGACGGTATCCCCCTGCGCCACGCAGATCGCATTATCGCGCTGAAAGGCCAGTCGACCGTCATGCAGCCAGAGCGGATTGATCCCGTGCGGATACCGTGCCAGCTCGCGATGTGCCACCGGGTCGTACACGACAATATCCGTCGGATCATAACTCGTCCAGCCGGGCTGCAGGCCGGACATGGCGAGCGCTACCCGCTTCCCGCCGGGCGACCAGCGCACCGGCTTGTCCTGCCAGACGAGCTGCGCCTCGCACAATACTGTCGTCTCACCCGCAGCGTCGATCAGCAGCAGCGTTTTCAAATCGGCATGCGTGATCTTTCCGTCGCCCGACGTGTCGCGCCGCCGCACCGCCGTAATGAGTGCCGTACCGTCCGGGGACGGGGCGAATCCGCAGTCGCGGAACATCAGCCCGCCCAGCAAATGCTGTGTGCCGGGCACAGCAAATCCCGCGGCAGGCGCCGCGGTCGCTTGCGGGCGATGCGACTCGATATAGCGCCAGAACCACACTCCTGCCAGCAGCACCATCGCCGCGCCGCATGCCAGCACCAGGAGAAGGCGTTTCACGCCAGTTTCCCGAAGGCCGCCGCAACACTGCCGCCCAGCACCAGCCCCGCCGCGAGCACAAACAGCACCCGCGGCAGCGACATGGGGCGCAGCACGAACATGAGCGCGCCCAGGCAAAAGGCGCTGTAGGCGCCGATGATCACCCCGAACGCCGACCCGATGCGGTCGGTATGCAGCTTCGTCCGCGCCGTGGCGAGGTGTCGGTCGAAATCCATTGGATGGCAGGACAAACACGAACGGTCCGGCGGCGTGATATGCCCGCGATTCGCGGCGTGACAGGAAAGGCAGGCGAGATCGTCCATCGCATCCGGCCCGGTAATCCCGCCGGTAACGGTCAGATAGGCGTGTGCCAGCGGCGCGACTCCCAGCGCCATGAGATAGACCAGTACCACCAGAACAATGCGCGAGCGATTCCAATACCGCAGCGCCGCTGCTTCTTCCGGCGCCACCCGCGTATCGAATGGTCGCGGCATCAGCGCACCGGCAGCGCCGCGAGCTGCGTAGCGCAGCGCGGGCAAAGTTCCCAACGGCGCCGGTCGATTTCCTCGACCGATGCCGCGGGCGTCATCAGGCAATCGCCGTCGCAGTCGGGCAGGCCGGCAAGATGCCCCAGTTCATGCCGCGCCACCTTGTGAAGCCGCGCCCCCACGCCCGCCAATCGCGCCGTCGAAACCATCGCCACCCCGCGCGTCGGCATTGATGCCCCGAACACGAACGGCCGCTGTTCGAGAAACAGATCGGCGGGGGTAACACAAATCAGCGCCGCGCCGCGAACGGTGGCGGGCAATTCTGCCAGCAGCACCTCCGCCGCGAATTGCCGGCGCGCCAGCGCATACGCGCGCGCGGGCAGGTCAGGCAGCGCTTCCCCGACCTGCAGCCACGCCGGCAGTACCGGCGCTGGACGGCCCATCGTCATGCCGCGAAGCATCGTGAACCGCACCCGCAGCGGATCAGCCGCCATAACTGTGCTGACCCGCGAACAGTTTGATAAAACTGACTGCCAGCATGGTCATCATGATCGCGCCCGCGCCGGCGAGATACCAGCCGGCCCGCCCGCGCGCGGTTGGCAGATGGAATCCCGCCGCATAGGCCAGCCAGGTGATCAGCGCCCAGTTCTCCTTCGGGTCCCATCGCCAGTAATCGCCCCATGCCGCCTGCGCCCAGAACGCGCCCGCCAGCAACCCAAAGGTCAGCAGGGGAAAGGCATGCCGGGCGAACCGGTCCGCCGCCTGCAACTCAACTTCGCGCCGGCGCCACAATCCGTACGCGGCAAAGCCCGCCGCCAGAAAACAGAGCGCATAGGCCAGCATATACGCCGCGATATGCGGGATGAACCAGGCACTGTCGAGTGACGGCGACAGGGGTTTGGCCGCGCCGCCGCGCAGCGCGGGATGCAGGCCGAGGAGCAGCGCCATCCCCGCCGCCAGCACCGGCAGCAGCGGCGCGGGTATGCTCCGCCGATAGAGCCGCCACGCGGGATAACCGCAGGCCGCAACCGCCATCATCACCTCGCCGACATTCGTCAGCGGCAGATGCCCTATCCTGACACCGGCGACAGCGATGGCGACCAGATTGGCCGCGAACCCAGCCGCAAACCACAGCCGCACCGCTTCCGGTCGTCCGCATCCGCGCCATGCCCGCACGGCAAGCGCGAGTGCGCCCGCATATCCCGCCACCGCCAGCAGCATCATAACGCCCGCCGCCAGCCGAACAGCACCGTCCCCGCGAGCAACAATAATCCGCCGGCGACAAATACCGGGTACCCGGGATTGCGCCCGGCGCGGCAAAGCACGCCATCGCCATGCTCCGTGCCGGTCAGGGTAAATTGCCAGTTGCCGATATTGGCAGGATGATTAAGGGTGATGGTGTGCCTGCTCTGCCGACCGTCGTTGGTCGCCAATATAACCGCCCGCGGTGAGCTGCTGGTATCTCCGGCGGTATACTGCAGCAGCTGCAGCGTGCACGGCAGGGCGAGCACAGTCCGGTCGGCGCACATGACGGTGGCCGTCCGCTGCTCGGGCCGCAGCAGGCACATCCCCTGCTCCCCGCTTCTCGCCATCCCCCCCGCGAGCACGATCAGGACTGCGCCGCCGTACATGCAGAGCGTTGCAGGCGTCCGTCGCCGCCACAGGGCAACAGCCCCGCCGGCCGCCGCGCCGGCGAAGAGCAACGCAAACCAGTTGGTGGCGTAGATGAGGCGCTGCCCCATGGCCTGGCCGAGCAGGCCGCTCACCACGCTCGCCACCGCCAGTACCGCCATCAGTACC
>CAZFBR010000307.1:0-2891 GCA_964517215.1 uncultured bacterium | reverse complement strand
AACAACCAGTATCAGGTGAAACAGTTCAAACGAGAAAATCGTTGGGGTATGGTGCAATCATACTTTTTGATGACGTGATATTTGAAACCATGCCGGAACAGATTGTTGTTGGTAAAAGTGTGCATTATGCCTTTAAGCTGATACCAGTAGCAAACTATAGAACACTCGACCATCCGCTGAATAGAGATTTGGCTAAAATTGGAAGGTCTTTGGAAACGGTACCACTTTCAATTACGTTTATGGTTAGTTCGGAAGGAATGAATAGCGATTCAGATGCATTATTGACATTACTGAATGGCAGTAATGGTACATATGATACAGGTGAATTGAAATGGGTAGGGGAAATTGGAATTGATACGCGAATGTGCGGTACAGCTATTGAAAGAAGGACTAAATGTCATTCGTTAACTTTTATCACAACACTTGAGGAAATCAACAGTGGGGTTGTGTTTGAAGTCGACATACTATTCCGGCGTGCAGCAACATACCACATCAATATTATGCCACGATATGTATTGGAAAGGGCCGGTGTATTCAAGGATTTCTATCTGAATGACATCGTTGTAAAAGCAAAGCATTGAAATGGAATTCGTCGCATTGATGATTGAAATGTAATCGGGTGCGGTATTTGTCCATGTGGTTGACGAAGGTGAAATTCGGTGGTAGGCTGCGGCGCTGGATGAGGATGCGGTGATGATGACAGCGAAATACAAAACTGACGCCGCCGGGAAGCCGGCGGTGGTCATCGACAATCTGGTCAAGCATTACGGCAGCGTGGAAGCGGTGCGCGGGTTGTCGCTGTCGCTGGCGGCCGGCGAATGCTTCGGGCTGCTCGGCCCAAACGGCGCGGGCAAGACGACCACGGTCGAGATTATCGAGGGTTTGCTGGCCCCGACGTCGGGCACAGTGGAGGTGCTCGGTCGTCGCTGGGACCGTGACGCCCGCGAGATCCGCGAGCGGCTCGGCGTCTGCCTGCAGCAGACCGTGCTGGCGGAGAAGCTGCAGGTCGGGGAGACGGTGGCGCTATTCCGTGCCTTTTACCGCGACGGGATGGACCCGGCGGCGGTTATCGCGGAAGTCGGCCTCACGGAAAAGCGCACTGCCCGGGTCGGGGAACTGTCGGGCGGGCAGAAGCAGCGGCTGGCCATCGCCTGCGCCCTGGTGGGCGATCCCGAGCTGCTCTTCCTCGATGAGCCGACGACCGGGCTTGATCCGCAGTCGCGCCGCCAGGTCTGGGAGACGGTCAACCGCTTCAAGCAGCTCGGGCGCACGGTGGTGCTGACCACGCATTACATGGATGAGGCGGAGAAGCTCTGCGATCGTCTGGCGATCATCGACCACGGGCGCATCATCGCCGCCGGCACCCCGCGCGAACTGATCCATTCGCTGGGCGGCGATCATGTCATCGAAATAGCGCTGGAAGAAGGGGCGGCGGCGGCACTGGAGGCCGGGCAGCTGGCGGACCTGCCGTCGGTACGGTCGGTGCATGCGGAGGCGGGGCGTCTGCTGCTTTCTGTGGCGGAGCCGCATCTGGCCCTGCCGCCGCTGCTGGAACGGCTCGACGAGCGCGGCTGCACCCTGGCGGGACTGGCCACGCGCCATGCGTCGCTGGAGGATGTGTTCGTGGCGCTGACCGGGAGGCATTTGCGCGATGAGTAAGCATTCGCGCCTGCGCACGCTGCGCGCCCTCTGCCTCGCCCGTGTCCGTGAATACTATCGCGAACCGGAAGTCATCTTCTGGAGTTTCGTCTTTCCCGTGCTTCTGGCTGCGGCCCTCGCCGTGGCGTTCCGCGAACGCGCGCCTGAGCCGTCACGGGTGCTGGTGGTGCATGCGCCCGGCGCGGAGCAGCTGCTGCCGGCGCTGGCGGTGTCGCCTTTGCTGCAGGCGGCGGGTGCGACCGAGACGGCGGCGGCGCAGGCGCTGGTGATGGGCCGCGCCGATGTGGTGGTCGTGCCCGCGGCCGATACGGCGGCGGGCCTGACCTACCGCTACGATCCGACCCGACCGGAGGCGTCGATCGCCCGCGCCCGCTGCGACGACGCGATCCAGCGGGCGGCCGGCCGGGTGGATCCGGTGGCCAGCCGCGACGCGCTGGTCAGCGAGCCGGGCGGGCGGTATATTGATTTCCTGGTGCCCGGCCTGATCGGGATGAACCTGCTCAGCGCGGGGATGTGGGGCGTTGGCTTTGTCCTGGTCGATATGCGCATCAAGAAGCTGCTCAAGCGTCTGCTGGCGACCCCGCTGCGTCCGGCCGATTTTCTGGCGGCGCAGCTGGTCACCCGGCTGGCGTTCGCGGTGGTCGAGATCGGGGTGCTGTTCGCGTTTGCCGCGCTGGTACTGGACGTGCCGGTGCGCGGCTCACTCACGGCGGTTATGGGCGTGGCGCTGCTCGGGGCGCTGGCCTTTGCCGGGCTGGGCCTGCTGGTGGCGTCGCGCGCGCGCAAGATCGAGACGGTGAGCGGATTGATGAACCTCGTAACCATGCCGATGCTGGTCGGGTCGGGGGTCTTTTTCTCGGTCGAGCGGTTCCCGGCGGCCGTGCAGCCCTGGCTGCGGCTGCTGCCGCTTACCGCGCTCAACGACGCCTTGCGGGCCATCGCGCTTGAGGGGGCGCCGCTGCTGACGCAATGGCCGCAGCTGCTGGTCATTACGGTGTGGGGTGCGGCGAGTTTTGTGATCGGGTTGCGGCTGTTCCGCTGGGATTGACCGGCGGCGGACTACGCCGGCGGCCGCGGCGCGGACGCCGGCACATTCGTTAGCGTTTGCCCTAAAGTTATTCCCCCTTTCTGTAGATCAACCCTATACGGGTCTGATATACGGGCGCAGCACGATTTCCACCTCCGTTCAATATTATCCTCCCACTGCCATAACATCCTTTCCAGCAAATAAT
>CAZFBR010000306.1:0-2904 GCA_964517215.1 uncultured bacterium | reverse complement strand
CGGTTTCAGCTACCCGTCCTACGTGCCGCCGGGCAACCGGGATGGCCTGGCCTGGCTGCTGCGCCTGCGCACGGCCGGGCTGAAGGTTGTCTATTTTGGCGGCAACCACGACTGCTGGTACGGCGACTACCTGCGCCGCGCGTTTGACGTCGCTTTTTTTGCGGATGCCGCCGAACTGCGGTTGGGTGGCATCCGCTGCTATGCCGCGCATGGTGACGGCATGGCGACCAATGAAGAGCGCGGCTACCTGCTGCTCAAGCGCCTGCTGCGTTCCCCGTTCAGTATTGCGCTCTATCGCCTGATCCCGCCCGCCTGGGGGACGGCGCTGGCGCTGTGGTGTTCGCGCCAGTCCCGCCACCATGGCCGCGAATTTGACCCGCCCGATGCGGAACCGCTGTGGCGGGTCGCGCAGCAGCGCTGGGCGGAGGGGTTTCATGCGGTCATTTTCGGCCATGCGCATGTCCCCACCCTGCGCGTTGACGGGGGGCATACCTACCTGAATCCGGGCGACTTGAATGAGCATTTTACCTATGGCGTCTGGGATGGTCGTTTTGCCCTGCGCGAAGCACTGGTTGGCGCGCGCTGAACGACACGGAATTTATCCACTGCGGTGCTGCTGACTTTGCGTTTTTGCCATGGTTTCCCGGGGGCCGCTGGAGTCAATGCATATGGCATGACGCTGGTGGCATACTCATGCGGAACATCCTTCAGCCGTTTGCAGGCTGTCAACGCAATTCCGCAAAAAGCACGAAAAGCGGGTTGGCTGTTTTCATTTGTACCGGTACAACGCATCGGGTAAACGTCGGAGGGGAAACAGCGCCGTGCGGGTAAATCGGCACAAGCGGTATGATGCTGACGCCGTTATTGGCGGGTTTGGCGTTGCAGGCCCCACAACCCCGCGGCGATGAACAGGAGGTTGGCCGTCCACATCGCCGGGGCGGGCAGGGTGCCGCGCAGGGCCAGCGGCTCGCCGCCGATCACCAGCAGATAGTAGCCGAAAATCAGCACGAGCGACAGACCAAACCCGACCGAACGACCGCTGCGGCGGGCCATCATCCCCAGCGGGACGGCGCTGCAGGCAAAGGCCAGGCAGGCGAACGGCAACGCCAGCCGCCGGTGGAATTCGACGGCAAAGGGTGCGGCATCCTCGCCGGCCGCCTGTGCGGCCAGCTGTTTGGCACGCAGCTCGCGAAGCGACAGTTCAGCGCGATTGGCTTCGCGGGTGCCCAGCAGCTGCCCGCCCAGCTCAACGCGGAACTTGAATTCGCCGAACGGCATGGTGTAGTAGGCGCCGTCGGGTGCGGCGCTGTGGATCGAGCCGTTGTAGAGGGAGAAGACCAGCGCCATATCGCCTTCGCGGTACCAGCGGCCGGTCTGGGCGTAGATGGTGCGCCGATCGCCGGACAGCTCATTGAGCCGGATGCCCTGCATGGTCTGCTCGTCATTATTGGCGGCGTCGACGTAGAGTTTGTGCGTATTGAGATTGAGATCGACCTTTGGCTGGATGGCAATGATCTGGCTGCGCTGGGTGATTTGGTAGAGCAGTTCCTTGTACAGGGCAAACGAGTGGGTGGCGACCGTGTCGCTGATCGCCAGCGTGGCCACGGAGAGCAGCAACCCCAGCATGATGACCGGTACCGCCAGCCGGGCGATGTTATAGCCGCAGGCGCGCAGCACGAGAATTTCATTGTCGGCCGCCAGCCGGCCGAATGCCATGAGAATGGCCATGAGCAGCGCCATGGGAATGGTCAGCGGCATGGTAAACGGGAAATAGAGCAGGAGCAGCCGGCCGGCAAGCTCCAGCGGCAGGTCTTTTTCCATGATCAGCGAGATCAGTTTGAGTACGCGCTCAAGCATGATCAGCGAGCTGAACAGGATGAAACCCAGCACCAGCGGCACCAGCGTCTCACGCAGGATATAGCGGCTTAAAATGCGCATGGGCGGCAGTGTAACTTGCTTCGCCGGCGCGGGCAACTGCCGGTCGGTCGGGCGGCTGACGGGGATACGGCCGGCGACGCCCGAAAATATCCGTTGACGGACAGCTTCGGGCGCGGTACAATAGTGAATGGGGGTGCGCATGCCGACACGCAGCGCCAGCAGCACCTCACGCGCGCGCAAGCCAAACCGCCAGCCGCGGCGGGCGGGGCGCGTCCTGCTGATTGACGATGATGCGGTGCTGCGGGCCGAGTTTGCCGAATGCTTTGCGGAGTATGGCGTTGTCCAGGCGGGGAGCGCCGCGCAGGCGCTGGCCATCCTGCAGCAGCCCAACGAAATCGGACTGGTGTTCCTCGATGTCTGCATGGCGGGCGAAAGCGGCCTCGAACTGCTGCCGCGGCTGCGGGCCCTGTCGCCGCGCCGGCGCATCGTCATCTTTACCGCCTACAGTTCCACCGCCGTGGCGGTGGCGGCCTTGCGCGGTCAGGCGGATGATTACCTCGAAAAGCCCGTCGATCCCGAAACCACCCGCCGCCTGATCGAGCAGCATCTCCAGTTCGTCCCGGCTGCTGCCGGTATGCCGTTCCCGACTGCCGCGGCACGACTTGAACGGGTGCGTGCGTTTGTCCGGGACAACATCCACCAGCGGGTGCTGCTGGCCGATGCGGCGCGGCTCCTGTGCATTACGCCCAAGCATCTGAGCCGCCTGTTCTGCCGGCAGCACGGGCAGGGGTTCGCCGCGTTCAAGGTCGCGGTCAGGATCGACCGTGCGAAGGAATTGCTCGCCACCACCGGGCGGACCGTCAGCCAGATTGCCGACGATGTGGGGTATGACAACCACGCGTCACTCACCCGCCAGTTCAAAAGGGCGACCGGGCTCACGCCTGACGGTTTCCGGCGGCAGTCCGGTTCGGCATGACCGCCCAACGGAGGCGGCCGGCAACGGCAGCAGGCATTGTTTTGCCGGAC
>CAZFBR010000305.1:0-2906 GCA_964517215.1 uncultured bacterium | reverse complement strand
TATATATGTGGTATCCGCCAGATGCCGGGGCCGGCTCTTGTCCAGCGATGCGCACGCCGGCGGATACGCTTGCACGGACCAGACAGGCCGCATCGGCACTGCCCGGCACCAGGGCGGCCAGGGCGGCCAGCAGCTCAGCCGCCCGCATCGATGCGCCGCGTGGATGCGGGTCATGGTCCAGCATCAGCACGCCAGGCCGGGCGCGGTAGCGGCAGAACTCCTTGGTACGGGCCAGCAGCGCAGGCGGCTTGGCCTTTTGCGCTACAGCGATGCGCACATGCTCGTCATCGAACAGCCCGTAGCCGGTTGCCTCATCGCTGCTCAGCGAGTCGAACAGATCACCCAGACCGGAAAACGGCAGCTCGACCAGGCGCGCCGTTCCCGCCGCCATGTGCGCAGCGGCCGTTTTTTCGATGCGGCCGTCGTCTGTACGCCGGTACGTCTTGGAGAGTGCCGACGATGAGGCCGAGGATGTAGACGTGTAGACGGTCAGGGCGACGGGAAGGGTGCCAAAAGACGAATTTTGGGGTATCATGAAGTTACCTATTGAGAAGAAACCGGCTCACGCCGGATTTAAGAGCCGCCCGGCCAGGCGGCTTTTTTGTGCCTGAAATTCAGGCGTTACGGGGGGTTGCCGGCAACGATGCCGGCTCAGGATTGGCGCGGTGGCCGCTTCAGAAATTGTCGGAGTTCGCCGACGTTCCAGGCGGTTACCCGCTCAGAAAGCTTCCGCGGTGCTGGCAGCGCACCGCCGCCGGCCATGCGCCAGACCGTGGCGGCTGAACAGCCAAACAGCGCTTTTACGACCGGTAGGCGCACATGGGCGGAATCGGGAAGTGAGTCGTAGTTGGCCAGGGCGTCGGGAACGGCGGGGGTACGGGGGGGCATTGAATACGCCTTTGTGAGTTGCGATGCGCGCGAATGCAGCGCGGCGAGACGGATTTGTCAATACCTAAAAACATCGGCGTGTGGCGTCATTGTTCCCCCAATCAAAGGCCCGCCGTAGCGGGCCGGTGTCGCTCAGTATTCGCTCGGCAGTAGGACCGTCGTACAGCTCCGGTCCCACTCGGTAATCACCCAAAACCGGGTGCCGTTGACGGTGTAGGCCGAAAATATCCGGCCGTCTGATTCCAGCGAGTGCAGGTTCTGCTTCACGTCGGCCGGCGGCAGGTCACCGGGATCAAGCTGCGCATGGCGCGCCAGCAGGTCCATGATGTTCACGCCAGCGGCCTGCATCGCCTCATCGGCACCGGGCGTGCAGCAGATAGCGCCAAGCTCGAAAAAGTAGGGGAAAAGGTTACGACGCATGGCGGCACCAGACGGCATGCTCCACCACGCCCGCGTTCTCGACTGCGCCGCAGTCGGCGCAGTCGGCATCCTCGTACCACTGCTCGTCGTCCGGCTCCAAGCGCTCTTCAAGCTCAGTCCAATCGACCGCATCCAGCGCCGTGGTGATCATGGCCGCGGCGAACAGCGAACCCGCGTCATGGCACAACACGGCGGCGATATACTCACGCAGCCGGCCATGCTGGGCTGCATGCTGCGCTGCCAGCTCGGCGCGCAGGTCATCAGCACCGCGGGCCGCACCGCGCAGGTCGTCATCCGCCAGCAGCCAGCGGGCCAGCGTTTCAGTAGGCGTCATGACGGCATCTCCAGCAGCCGGCGCGCGGCGGCACGCTTGCACTGCTCTTCGCTGGCGTCATGGCCAATGGCCGTGAATTGGCCGGCAAAGACGTATGCGCGCGCTTCGTCGCTCCACTGGTGTACGGAAAAAGCCGTACGGTCGCGGCCGGCGTACCGGACATTCTCGCGCTGTGAAATTCTCAGTTCTTCGCGTTCCATTTCATGCTCCTCAGGGTGGTGGTGTTCAGTGTGCCGCAGCCGCTTCGGCGGCCGCATAGATATCCCGCAGCCGGACCAGCGCCGCAGCGAACTCGGCGACGGTGGGCGCGCAACGAAAGGAGTTGGAATCAACTGGCGGAATCCGCCAGTTGAATCGCACGGTAGGCGCTGCAAGGTCGGCGGCGATGCCTTCAACCCACTGCTGGCGCGTCACCGGCCGGCCGTATGCCAGGTAGATGTTGGTGTCAGTCAAGGCTTTCTCCTGTAATATAGTGTGCGTACAGCAACTATATTAGTTGGAGTCAGCGAACTATGCAAGCAAAGTTTGAAACGTTGCAGGAAGTATCGGCGCGGGCGGGGTACAGCGTAGAGGGCTTGCGCAAGCTGGCCATCAAGGGCCGGATACCGGGCGCGGCCAAAGTCGGCCGGGTGTGGATTATCCCGGCCGGGTGGACGCCAGAGCGTCAGCGGGCGGCATGGACAAGGCGCAGCAGCTAAGCCGCGCTAATGCGGACTTAGGGAACGTCACCCGGCGCAGCGGCCAGGTGGCGGTGGATAGCCAGCGACTGCGCAGCGGCCTCTTCGGCACTGCGCGGCGTCACGGCGCGAAGCTGCTCAAGCCGGTCAAGCCATCGCCGGATTTCGGCCCGGCGGCGCTGCTGTGCTGCGTGCTGGACGGCGTGCCATCGCGCGGCCGCGGTCACGGGCGGGCGTCCTTGAACTTTTGCCGGCACTCCGCGCTGCAAAAATGCATGGCTTGCTGGACGTTGATCGCACAGCCGCACCAGCCGCACCGGCGGGTTGCGCGCACAGCGGCCGGCGGCCGTAGCGCCGCATGGTCAGCAACCGCGCCAGCAGCATCCAGCGCGATGCGCTCAAGCCTGGCGTGCTCGTATTCCCACTCGCGCACCAGCTCGGCATGGGCGCGCTCGAGGTCGGTCAGGGTGTCAGGCGTCATGGCGTGCGGCGGGAGAGGGACTCATTTATATAGGCCGCTTCTTTATAGAAGGGCGCCAGCGGGTCCAGCTCAGCCGGCGTCGCGTATAAATGGTCGCCTATCGGCC
>CAZFBR010000304.1:0-2929 GCA_964517215.1 uncultured bacterium | reverse complement strand
GGGAGTGACTTTCACCTGCACTGAGCCGGCGCTGGCGGGCGACGACAACCTGGCGGTGCGGGCGGTGCGCGGCTGGCAGCGGGTCTTCGGCACCATGCCCGGCGCGGCGGTGACGCTGACCAAGCGCGTCCCCTGGGGCGCGGGGCTGGGCGGCGGCTCCAGCGATGCGGCGGCGGTCCTGCGCTGCTGCGCGGCACTGACCGGGGTGACGGCGGATGAGCCGCGGGTACTGGCGCTGGCGGCGGAACTGGGCTCGGACGTGCCGTTTTTCCTGACCGGCGGCTGCGCCTGGGCGACGGGGCGCGGCGAGATCCTGCGCCCGCTGCCGGTGCATGCCGGGCTGGGCGTGGTTATTGTCAAGCCGCCGTACGGGGTGGCGACGAAGGACGCCTATGCCGGACTGGGCGGGCGGCTGACCCGTATGGCGCTGGATTATCCCGCCGCGGCGACGCTGTGGGCGGCGGGGGCGTACGCGCAGCTGTGCGCCAACGATTTCACTCCCGGGGTGGCGGCGGCACATCCGGAAATGACGGCGGTGGTGGCGCAGTTGGCCGCAGCCGGCGCGCTGGCGGCCGGCATGTCCGGATCGGGTTCGGCGCTGTTCGGATTGTTTCCGGATCCGGCGGCGGCGCAGCTGGCGGCGGCGGCAGTGCGTGTTGACGGCAGTGTGCAGGTGGCGGCCACGCTGGCCGCGCCGGCAGTCAGCCGGGGTGAATGACGCGGGCGGCGGTGCCGCCGTTGCGCGGGTGATACAGAATACAGGGGCGTCGCCAAACGGTAAGGCTCCGGCCTTTGGAGCCGGCATGTGCAGGTTCGAATCCTGCCGCCCCTGCCATTAACGGCAGCAGACAACACCCCGGCGCCCCGGTGGCGCCGGGCATCAGCGGCTGGCGGAGGGTACTGATGGCACAACCGTGTGCGGCAATCATCCTGGCGGCGGGCGAATCATCGCGCTTTCGTTCGGGCTTGCCCAAGGTGGCGCATCCCCTGGTCGGGCGGCCCATGCTGAATTATCTCACCGACACGCTGCGCCAGCTCGAACTGGCGCGCTGCCTGACGGTGGTCGGGCACGGGCGCGAGACGGTGACGGCGCTGCTGCCGCCCGGCTATGAAGCGGTGGTGCAGACGGAGCAGCGCGGCACGGGCGATGCGGCGGCGACCGCCCTGCGCGCCCTCGGTGATTTCGCGGGCGATGTGCTGATTCTCTGCGGCGATGTGCCCCTGGTCAGCCGGGAAACGCTGCAGCGCCTGCTCGATGTCCACCGGCAGGAGCACAACAGCGGGACGGTGCTGACCGTCCGGGTCGAGGATCCGACGGGGCTCGGGCGGATCGTGCGCGATCTGGACGGGCGCGTCCAGCGCATCGTCGAGGAGGCCGACGCGGTGCCGCATGAGCGGGCGATCAAGGAAATCAACACCGGCACCTACGTCTTTGCCGCACCCGAACTGACGCGGCTGGTCGGGCAGCTGACCTGCAACAACCAGCAGCAGGAATACTACCTGACGGACATCATTGAAAAGCTGCAGTGCGAAGGGCGCGCGGTGGGTGCGGTGCTGGCGGATGATCCGCTGGAAGTGATGGGCATCAACCATCGCGTGCACCTGGCGCAGGTGGAGGCGGTGCTGCGCCGGCGGATCAACGAGGGCCTGATGCGGGCGGGGGTGACGCTGATCGATCCCGCCGCCACCTACATCGAGGCGGGGGTGCAGATCGGCAGCGACACGGTCATCTGGCCGCAGACCGTGCTGACCGGCGCGACCAGCATCGGTCCGGGCTGCACTATCTGCGGGCCGACGCGGATCCACGCCAGCGTTATCGGTGCGGACTGCCGGATCGAGGCGTCGGTGCTCACCGGGGCGCAGGTCGGCGACGGCACCACCATCGGGCCGTTCGCGCACCTGCGCGAGGGAACCGTGCTGGCCGGGCAGAATCGGGTCGGCAATTTTGTCGAGACCAAGAAACTGACTGCGGGCGCGGGCACCAAGATGTCGCATCTGTCGTATCTGGGTGACGCGCAGCTGGGGTGCAAGGTCAACATCGGGGCGGGGACCATCACCTGCAATTACGACGGGTTTGCCAAGCATCCCACGGTGATCGGCGACCGGGTGTTCGTCGGCAGCGACGTGCAGTTCGTCGCCCCGGTGACGGTGGGGGACGACGCGGTGATTGCCGCGGGCACGACGGTGACGCAGCCGGTGCCGGCGGGGGCGCTGGCGCTGACCCGCCCCCCGCAGATCAACAGGGAAGGGTATGCCGCCCGACGCCGGGCGCGGAAGGAGCACCAGCCATGAACGGACGCAAGGTTTCGGAGAACATGTTTATCTTCACCGGCAACGCCAACCGGGCGCTGGCGGAGGAAGTGGCGCGCGCCTGCGGGGTGCCGCTGGGCGACGCGCAGATCACGCATTTCAGCGACGGCGAAATCAAGGTGCGCTATCCGCAGAGCATTCGCGCCGGCGACGTGTTCATCATCCAGCCGACGAGCAAGCCGGTGAGCGACAACCTGATGGAGCTGCTGATCATGATCGATGCGGCGATCCGCGCCTCGGCGACGCGGGTGACGGCGGTCATCCCTTATTTCGGGTATGCGCGGCAGGACCGCAAGGACGAGCCGCGGGTGTCGATCACCGCCAAGCTCGTGGCCAACCTGCTGACCACGGCGGGGGTGCACCGCCTGCTGGCCCTCGACCTGCATGCGGGGCAGATCCAGGGATTCTTCGACATCCCCGTCGACCACCTCTACGGCGCGCCGGTGCTCGCCAATTATTTCAAGCGGCTGACCGACGTGACGGTGGTGTCGCCCGATGCGGGCGGGGTGCAGCGCGCCCGCGCCTTTGCCAAGATCCTCGACGAGGCGCCGCTGGCGATCATCGACAAGCGGCGGCCGCGCGCCAATGTCGCCGAGGTGATGAACATCATCGGCGACGT
>CAZFBR010000303.1:0-2935 GCA_964517215.1 uncultured bacterium | reverse complement strand
CATGGTTTTGCTGTCTAGGATGCCGATGTGGTCAAAATACTCGATCGGCGACTCGCCGTATTTCTTGCGGAACCACGCCGTCGTGCGCGGCTCTTCCGACGAATGGATGTGCAGCAGCGTGCTGTGCGCCCGCGCCCAGGCCTTCAGCGCGCGCAGCAGCTCCGGTCCGTTGGAAAAGCACTGGTCCGGGCCCGGCACCAGCCGCAACCGCGGCTCATGCCCGAACTTCTCCTGATAGTCATCCATGCGCTTGACCGCAATGGTCGGGGTGTCGAGGATGCGCGGATCATAGTTGCGGTCCTGCGCCCCCACCGCCACAATCATTTTCGTCCCCGCCTCGCGATTGGCCTGGACGATTTCTTCAACCCGATACTTGTTGTGGTTGCAGTGATGGACCATGGACGAGGTGATGCCGTAATAGAGATCATCCAGCCGCGCCTTGCGATACGTCACCAGATTGGGCGACACCCCAAACTTCTTTTCCAATTCAGCGCGATTCTCGTTCATATAGCCGGTAAAGAGATTGACCGCGCCATCCAGCCATTGGGTCAGAGGCACATCCTTGGCCACCCCGATCAGCGGCGATTCGTGATCATGGCCATGCGCCTTGACAAACCCGGGAACCAGCACCCCCGGCAGCTTGACCAGATCCGATTCCTTCGTCACACCCTTTTTCCCGCCAACGACTTGCATCTGTTTGCCATATTTGCGGACGATCAGCATACCCGTGGCGGCAGTATAGCGGCCACTCGCCAATATCCGCTCATCTTCGACCAGAACATAGCCGTCAGAGATACGCTCAGCGGCGCCATTCGGCCCGCCCATCGGGAGCATGAACTGCGCCCGGATAAATTTGTACCGCCACTGTTTGTCAGCCATGATCTACTCCTTCGAACCATCCCGCCGTCAAGCAGTTATGCAACGACTGGAATGTGTATTTTTAGACCCATAAGTGATTTATAATAGCATATTCTGGCGTTATTGTCAAACAGCATAGCCAAGAACCATATTTTCCGCCTGCGACAGCAATGCATCAATTTATGTATCTTTATTAATTTATAATGGTTATGGTTTATTGGCCAACGGCCAGCGATCAATGGCGATTACGGGTCACATGTACCGCTTCGCCATTGACCGTGACGCGCGCCAAACGTCGCACCATCACCGCCGCCAGAGCGGCCGGGGTGAGTTTGGCCAAACTCGCCCGCAACGCCGCCTGATCGCCATGCAGCAGCCCAATCACACCCGGTTCTGCGGTAAAACCGATACTCATGCCGCCGTCACGGTGCATAGTCAGCCGCAGTTCACGCAGATTATCAGCATCCGGTTTGGCCAGCGCCAGTGCGCATTCTTCCACCAGCTGGTCATACAAGGCAAACTCGTCCGGCGTTCCGCCATGCCGCAAGAGATAATGCCGCGCCCGGGTTTGCGCCTCCGTCAGGGTCGCCGGCGTCACCGCCACGGTCACCCCCCCGTCAAGCGCCGGGGCAAGCATCTCGCCACCCTCGCTCTCGCGAATCACCAGTTCGCGCAGCTGCGCGAGAATCTCCTCCACCGCCTCATCGAAACCGATGGTCTTGAGCGCAAATACCGCCGCCCAGCGGGCGCTATTGTCCGCGAGACGGTCACGCAGCAGGCGCACCAGGGGCTGATACGCGGTACGCGAACGCGTGCGACCCAGCGCCCAGACCAGCTGTTCCTGCACCACCGGATCGGGTTCCTGCTCCATCAGCTCCGTCAGACGGCGCGCGTCGCCCGCGTCGGCGAGCATCCCCAGCGACCAGGCCGCCGTGGCGCGGATCCGGGTCGGCAGGGCCAGCTGCCGGGCGGTCAGCACCCCCTCGAGATAATGCCAGTGCTCCGGCCGGCGCGGCATCGCCGCCACCTGGGTCAGCAGCTCTTCACGCACTTCGCCCGCACCGCCGGCGCAGAGCGGACAGGTGCATGCCGCCATGCTACTGGCTTCTGCCGTAATTGGCGCCCATCTGGAACACGTCTTCCTCATCCACCCGGTTGGCGCTGCCGCCGGTCCGGACGATGTTCGCCGCATCGTTGTAGTGCCCCTGCCCGCTGCGCGCCCCGAAGGAGCGGTTGAACTTCGCCAGGTCGTTGTTGTTCACCTGACCGTCACCCACGCCATCCCCATCGCCCGCGCCCAAATCACCGCCCAGCGTCGTCTTGCCCGTCGCGAACTTGCTGAAATGCGCCAGCCGGACGATCACCATGCGATTGCGCGTGTCGATGGTCATGTCCGCCTTGGGGACCACCGACCAGCTGCCGGTGGTGGTGCTGTAATACAGGATGCGCAGCAGATAGACGCGAATGCCCGTGCCGTCGACAATGCCGTCATTGTTGGCATCGTCATACGGGATCTTCATCACGATCGAATCATTGAACGTCGTCTGGCTGTTGCTGAAATTCACTTCCAGCACGGTGCAGCCCGTTTCGAACTCCGTCCGGTCGACCCCGCGCAGCGCGTCGGCCGTGTCGCTGAACAGCTTGACATTGATCGACACATTGCCGGTGAACATGCCCGGCGGCACCAGCAGTTCGAGCGGATCATCCTCGCTCCCCGCCACGATCTGCTGCGAATCGCTCGCATTGGCATTGAGCCGCTGCACCATGACTGTGTCGCCGTCCGCGTTGGTGTTCTGGTAGATCGCCGCGTTCGCCGCGTTCTTGGTGATAATCACCGACGCCGGATACGGATCGGTGTCGAGATGATTCGACAGCCGGCGCGCCACCGCCTGCAGCTCATAATCGCCGTCCGCCAGTCCGTTGGTATTCCACGAGGTCATGTACGGCGGGCTGTCGGCATCACCGAGCACGGTCCATGCGCCCGCGCTGCCCGCCACCCGGTACTGGAACTGCACTTCCGCGCCGCCCGTGAGGTCGCCATCCACCCAGGCCTGCACCGGGCAGATGCCGGCAATGT
>CAZFBR010000302.1:0-2961 GCA_964517215.1 uncultured bacterium | reverse complement strand
GTTCCAGTTCCCTGGTGGCCTTACTACGGGCCGTCGAGGCCATCCGCAGCGGCCGCTGCGCCATGGCCCTGGCCGGCGGCGTCAATCTGGCCCTGGCCCTTGAGGGCTTCGCCGGGCCCTGGCAGGCCGGCATGCTCAGCCCCAGTGGCCGCTGCCGGACCTTCTCCAGCGCCGCCGACTGGTACGAATCGAGCTGGGCCGGCACCACCTACCCCGAGTATGACGAATGGGCGTACTGGTGGGCCGGCGCGCTGCACGGCAGTGTGCCGGCTGCCGGCGACGGCTGGTGGGCACCGCCCTATCCGGCCGGCCCGGTGCCGGCCGGCGCCGACCGGAACAGCGACGGTGCGGTGTCGTTCGTTGAAGCCGCCGCCGCCGCCACCGCATGGGATGCCTACGCCCGGGACGGCAGTGAGCATCCGGTATACGCCGACCGGCCCGACGGCTGCGGCGCGCGTTTCTTCGCCGGCGGCATCATCCCGACCGTCACCACCGCCTTGACGTCAATCCTTGCCTATCCCAACCCGTACAAGCCCAACAACCGCGACCTCACGGACGGTGTCCCCTACCGGGCAGGGTACGCCAATACCGGGATCACCTTCGCCAATCTCCCCCCCGGCGCCCACTTCACGGTTTTCAGCGCCATGGGGGAAACGATCATGGAGACCGTCGTTGACGGCACCGGCGAAGTGCAGTGGGGCGCCACCAACACCCGGAATGAGCCGGTGGCCAGCGGCATTTACCTCTGGCACGTCACTGCCCCGAGCGGCGGCCACCGCAGCGGCAAGGTCGCGATCCAGCGATGAGGCACGCGCTCCGTTGTCTGCTCCTCGCGAGCGGTCTCCTCTGCACAGCCCTGCCCGCCGGTGCGACCGACCGCACCGGCACCCATATTGCCAGCCAGCTCCTGCGCGAACACGTCGGCGGCCGGCCGGCGGCCATGAGCGGGGCCTACACCGCGGTGGCCCGGGGCCCGCTGGCCCTGCGGTATAATCCCGCCGGACTGGCCGACGAAACCAACCACACCTTCCTCTTCCAGCACAGCGCCTCCGTGCTCGAAATCAAGCGCAACGAAGTCGGCTGGACGCTGCCGCTGGCCAGCGGCGGGGCTGGTATTGCCCTGAGCTATCTCGATTACGGCACGATGATGCGCACCACCACGGTGGATAAGACCGGGGTCGGCACCTTCGGGGCGCATGATCTCCTGCTGCGCGGCGGCTACGGCTGGCGCCTGTCCGAACGCCTGGCCGTCGGCGGCACGCTGGGGCTGTTCCAGCTCGCCATCGACGACGCCGATGCCGTCGGGCTCACCGCCGATGTCGGCGCAACCTACCGCTGCCCCGGCCTCGCGGGCCTGCTGCTCGGCGCTTCCCTGCGCAATCTGGGTCCCGGCGCCAGATTCGACCGCGAGCGTGAGGAGTTCCCGCTCGCCCTGGTGCTGGGCGCGGCCTGCCGCCCGGTGGACGCGATCCTGCTGACTGCCGATGGCGAGTACCTTCGCAACGAGGATTGTCAGGTGAGATTCGGCGCGGAATTCACCCTCACCGACCTGCTCGCCGTCCGCACCGGCTACACCGACGCCACTGACGCCGGCAGCGGATTCACCACCGGGTTCGGGGTGACTGCCGGCGGCCTGCAGCTTGATTATGCCTTCGTCCCGCTCGGCGACATCGGCAACGCGCACCGCATTTCCCTTGCCTGGTCGTTCGGCGCGGTCACGCCCCCGCCGCCGCCGGCGGACACCTATCAGCCGTTCCCGCCGGAACCGTTTCCCGTCGCACCGCCGGAACCCGCCATCCCCGTCGAACGCCGCCGCTGACCCGGTCGCGCCGCACCCGCAGCCGCCGAACAGCCATTCCCGCTTGCCGCATGTCGTGCCGCGCCGTGGCCGGCAGTCGCCCGGTGCCGCCCGCGAACAGCAGCGGCCAGGATATGCAGCACCGGGCGTCAGTTCCTGCGCCGCGGCGGATTGCAGCACGCACGGCGGCATGCTATCGTTCCCCGCAGCAGGAGGCGGCGCAGATGACGCAACCGCAGGCCATCATCATCGGTGACGACGATGCCCTTTCGGTCACCGATGTGCAAGTGGATTTTTTGCCCGGCGGCGCGCTCGCGGTGGCGGACGGCGATGCCGTCATTCCCCCGCTCAACCGGGCCATCGCCCTGTTCCGCCAGCGCCACCGCCCGGTGATATTCACCCGCGACTGGCATCCGGCAGACCACTGTTCCTTTGCCGCGCAGGGCGGGGCCTGGCCGCCGCATTGCATCCAGCACTCGCCGGGTGCGGCATTTTCGCCGCTGCTGACGGTGCCCGGCAACGCGGTGGTTGTTTCCAAAGCCACCCATCAGAACACCGAAGAATACTCGACCTTCCGCGCCCACGACACCACCGGCATCACGGAACGCGAACTGCTGCGGCATTACCGCGTGCGGCGGATTTTCATCGGCGGGTTGGCCACTGAATACTGCATCCTGAACACCGTGCGCGACGCGCTCCACGACGGTTTTGCCGTGTATGTGCTCACCGACGCCATCCGCCCGGTCGAGGTCAGCGCCGGTGACAGCGCCCGCGCCCTGGCGGAAATGCAGACGCGCGGCGCGCACCTGCTCACCACCACCGAACTCAGCTGACCGGCAGCGCCGCAGGCCGCGCGCAGGCCGGACGGAACGAACGCGGCGGTCAGCTATTCAGCCGGCGCGTACGCAACTGCGATATCCACCGGCACGTCCGCGATCCGGTCCGTCAGCTGCTGCAGCGCCGGGCGGATCACCGCGAGGCGTTCGCTCATGACCCGCGCCGCGCCGGAGTCCCCCTCCGCCTGAATCGTCATGATCTCGCCCGTCAGGCTGGTGACTGCGGGCCAGAAGCGTTCCGGCACCAGCGCCAGGTCCCCCGACAGCGGATCGACGGCAATCGCCCCCGTGTCAAGCAGATAATTGAGCTGCATCGCCACCGCCCGG
>CAZFBR010000301.1:0-2996 GCA_964517215.1 uncultured bacterium | reverse complement strand
ATACCCGGCACATTTCACGATACCACTCGATGTACGCCATATTTCAACGCCGCGGCTTTGAAAATATGTCCGAAGCCTTGGCATCAGGAAGAAAAAATTGTAGCCATAAATGGGTTATTTCAACAACCTGTTAGTACGCCAGAGTCCGTGCAGGGCGCGTTCCAGCATGGTGTGCGGCCGCTGCCGGGCAACGTTCATCCACAGCTGCCAGAGTCGCCACGGCCGCAGCAGAAACTGCACACCGTAGAACAGCGCCATGGCGGCAAGAGCAGCAACGTTCAGCAGAACGTCGGGGATGGCGTGGGAAAAAGAACGCATGCCGGTATAGCGGTTGTACACCAGTCCGGCCATCTGCCGGTCATAGTCAGGCGAGGCCTTGTCGAGAATGCCGCGTTCAACCAGCATATCGTGCAGGCGACTGCCGGGATAGGGAACGAACGCGAAAACCGCCAGATCATGACAGCCGATCAGCGCCAGACGCACATAGAATGGAAAACCGGCGAATAATTCGGCCTTGGTCTGATCGGGGAAACCGGTGACGATATTGACTTTCACGGTAACGGCGTTGCGGACGCAATCGCGCAGGGTGCCCAGCATCCGCGCGTGATCGATGTTCTTGCCGATGCGCCGCAGCGTTCGCTGATCGCCGGATTCGGGAGCGCAGCCCAGAGTACGGCAACCGCTGCGCGCCAGGCAGGCGATGACTTCCGGGTCCAGCGCCTCGGTGCGCGTGCCCGTGGGAAAAGCCCACGTGAGCCCGGGGGCCTGCTCGCGCAGCAGGGCGATGAATTCCATGATCCATGTACGGCTGGTGATCATGGTTAGATCATAAAATTCGATGTGGGTGACATGGAAACGGTCGCGATAGTCGCATATTTCGGACACGACATTCTGCGGTGAGCGGGCATGCCACTGGCGCTGATACATGCGGGCATTCGAGCAGAAGGCGCAATTGTGCGGGCACCCGCGCGAGGCAAGCATCGGCATGTTTCGGCCGGTGACCGCGCCATAGCCCAAGCCGCGCAAAAAGTACGTGTCCAGTTGCACCAAATCCCACGCCGGCCGCGGCAGGGTGTCGGGTTCGGTGACTCGGGGACGCAGGGGACCAGGCACCGGCGTTGTGTCAGCCGCCACGCGGCCGAAGACGCCCGGCACCGTGCCCGGCATGGCGCCGCGGGCTATGGCCCGGAGCAGTTCCGGCATTGTGACTTCGCCCTCGCCGAGGATGCAGGCGGTCAGGGTGGGAACGGTGGCGAAGATGTGTTCTGGATCGGCAGTGGCATGTTCACCGCCAAGAATGACCGGTTTCTCCGGAAAAACGGCGGCAATGTGACTGACCAGTTCGCGATGGTACAGCCATTCGTTGCTGAACATGCAGGAAATGCCGATGGCGTCAGTGCCGCGTGGAATGCGGGAAAGTATGGCGGCGGTATCGAGCCCGCTGAGCCGACAGGGCATGCCGGGCAGGAGCTGAACCGCATCGGGAGCTTCAGCGAAGGCGTCGATTATCGTGACGGAATACCCCGCCTGCCGCAACGAGGCCGCCACATAGGCGAGGCCGAGCGGCGGGACGCCTTGTGCGGTGGTGACTGACGAGAGCGGCAGAAGGTTGGGCGGGCGGATCAAGGTTACATGGTACATGATATAATTATAGCATCGCAGGAGAGACAAAACAACGGTTAGCGGGCGTTGGTAGGACGGCGATCAGCGAGCAGGCGGGGAAAGTCCAAAAAATCGCGCAGCATCTGCCGGATGACAGCCGGGCGGAATACGGCGGATTGTCCTGCCAGGCGGGGCAGATGCCTGACACCGATTTCGTCGATGCGATAGCCGGCCCGCTTGGTGCGGATCAGAAGCTCGGCATCGATAAGCAGGCCACTGCTTGCCAAGGGCAGAGCGGCAACAATTTCCCGGCGTACCAGTTTGAAGGCGCAGTCAATGTCGCGTACTGGCAAACCGTAGCACAGGCGGAACGCAAACCTGAATAGACCGGCACTGAGGCGGCGGATAAACGGGTCTGCGCGCGCGAGGCGATACCCGGCGATCAAGTCGTAACCGGGAAGCAGCGGGCGGCAGCGGGCGAGGTCGCCGGCGTCAAACTGCCCGTCGCCGTCGAGGTACAGGATGTGGGCTTTGCCCGCAGTGCGGAATCCGCTGATGAGTGCCGCACCGTACCCCAGAGGGACGGGATGGTGGATGACATGAATGTCGGGAAAACGGGTCGCGAGAGCGTCGGCAAGTTCGCCCGTCGCGTCTGTCGATCCGTCATTGATCAGGAGCATTTCCAGATCGCCTACCAGCGGCAGTAAACGCTGGCGTGCCTGTTCGACCACCGGCACGATGCAGGCGGCCTCATTGCGGAAAGGGAAAAATACTGTCAGCTCCGGCAGGAGCGGGGAAGAAGCATCCATGAGCGCAGGATAACTTCCCGCTTTGCCGGCGTCAATCGACAATCGCAGCGCCGGCCGGCCAGCGGCTTGTGTTGCCGGCGAGATCGCGAGCAACCAGCTCTGTGCCGGGCGGAAAGGCGCTTAACTGCGCGGCGGAGAGGGAAAAGAAAGGGCGGCCACCGGGCCAGGGATAATACTGGTCAATATGCTCTTCCCCCAGCCACATGCGGATCAGCGGGGGAGTGAGGCGGGTTGCATGGCCATTTCTGACGGCGATGAGTTCGAGCGGGCCGAGCGCATCCTGGAAAAGGCAACCGCTGTTGCCGGCGAGAATGGTCCGGCCCGGCGGAGTTGTGTCCCGAACGACGGTGAAAGAGGTGCTGACGCTGCCGCCGGGATATTCACCCTGCAGCGTTATGGTATGCCGGCCTTCTGGTAACGCACCAAACGCGAGGGAAATGAGTTGCGGCGCACCGGGTGGGGAAAGCACCGGTAACATCACGCCGGTTTCGTCGCGGGCGGAGAACCGGGAAAATTGCGGTTGACCGGTGATGAAACCACCGGCGGCGATTGGCAACGTGATCTGTGTTTCGCTGTAGACAGTGA
>CAZFBR010000300.1:0-3002 GCA_964517215.1 uncultured bacterium | reverse complement strand
CACGCTCCGCAAGGCAGTCGAGGTCGACTGTGATTGCTAGCGTTTCATTTTTTGGCGGCCGTCATTCGTTTAGCGTGCGCCAGGTCAGCCAGCACTCTCTCTCTCTCGCGCCGGCGGCAGCCACCGAAAGGTTATGCACTGACGCCGGGAGCGACGCGCGAAACCAGGTGCGGCGGGAATGTACCGGCCACAGCTGCAGGTCGCCCGTCGCCAGCCGGTCCAGTGGCAAGTAGTCAATCCGGCGGCCCGGCCCGGCCTGCCAGGCCTCGCCGGTCAGCCGCGCCGATACTCCGAGCACCTGTGCCTGCCGCCCCGGCTGTTCCGCCAGCCAGCAACGCAACCAACTGCCGCAGTCAGCCCCGTCCCCCGCGCGCACATCAGCATGCGCGTCAAAACTGATGACGGTCGTCTCGGTGGTGATCGCCGCCACAGCGTGGCGATGCCGCAGCCCGCTGCCCAGCAGCCACAGCACCGGTCCGGTCGCGGTGCTGCGCCCGGAATTGCTGCCCATCGGGTCGGGTCGGGCCGCAGTAAAACCGATGGCCGCCGCCAGTCCCGGCGGCAGCCGTTCGCTGCCTACGACCCATTCACGGCCGGGAAAGAGCGCCGCGGTGCCATGGACAAACCGCTCCCGCCGCACCGGGTCGTCATCCGCCACTCCCATTACCGTCTCCTGGGCCCGCTGCCAGCCGAGCATCAGCGCTCCGGCCAGCAGTACCAGCAGCACCCCGCGCTTCGAGATCATCGCCATGCGTGTGGTTTTCTCCGCTCCGCCGCGGGCGGCAGCCGCAGTAGATTTTTGTTCGGGTGGTGCCGGCGGTGGGACTTGAACCCACACGACCTTGCGGCCAAAGGATTTTAAGTCCTCTGCGTATGCCATTCCGCCACGCCGGCATACCTTCTAATTACCTCATTTGCCAGCATCTGTCAAAGCGCTTGCACTGATTCCGTCGGTGTACTATAATATTACCCGGTGTTGCCGTCCTCACCGGTGCGCTGACCCTGGCGGCCGCGGTTGACGGACAGGCATCATGCTGCTGCCGGATGGCGGCGGAGGCCGGTGCTGACAGGAGCGCAGGTGAAACAAGCGCTGTATCGCCACCTTGAGATGCTGCAGCGGCAGTTCGGCTGCAGTTCGCTGAAACTCTCCACCGAGGACGCCGGCAATTCCTTTGCCCAGATCGCCGTCTATGCGCGCGCCTTCGGCCGGCGCATCCCGCTCGAGGTCAAAATCGGCGGACCCGAGGCGCGCAACGATCTCAATCACCTTGCGCCGCTGGCCATCCGCGCGGTGATCGTTCCGATGGTGGAATCACCGTACGCCCTGGAAAAATTCATCGAGACCATGCGCCGGAGCATGCCGGCCCGCCGCTACCGCCAGCTCCGGCGGCGACTGAACCTGGAAACGATCACTGCGGCCCGCCAGTTGCCGGCCATCATGGCGACACCGGCATTCCGCGAAGTCGACCAGGCCACCATCGGGCGCAATGACCTGTCCCGGTCGCTGGGCCGGCAACCCGGCGATCCGCAGGTCTGGCAACTCACCCGCAAACTGGTGCGCGCGCTGCAGACCCACGGCCTGCCCGTCTCCGTCGGCGGCGGGATCACCCCGCGCCAGGCGGATGAACTGATCCGCCGCGTCCGGCCCGCCTATCTCAATACCCGCAGTGTCGCCTTCCGGGTCACCCCGCGCTTTGCCGCGCCGGCGGCAATCAGCGCCGCGCTCGAATTTGAGGCGGAATTGCTCGCCTTCGACGCCGCGCGCGGCTTCATCACCCGCCGCGAAGCGGCGGTGCGCGCCGCGGTGCTGCGCGACCGGGCCCGGAACTAAGCCATGTCACGCACCCTGCTCATCATCGGCGCCGGCGTCATGCAGGTGCCCGCCATCCGCATCGCGCGGGAGATGGGCCTGCAGGTGGCCGTCACCGACTATAACGCCGAGGCCATCGGCATGCGCCTTGCCGACTTCCCGCTGGTGATGAGCACCCGCGACGTCGAAGGCAATGTGCGCATCGCCCGCGACTTCAACCGCCGGCACCGCATCAGCGGCGTCATCACTGTCGGCACCGACGCCTCGATGACCGTCGCCGCCGTGGCGCAGGCGCTCGGCCTGTCGGGCATCACCTTTGAAGCCGCCGAGATGGCGACCAACAAGCTCAAAATGCGGCGGCGCCTGCGCGAACGCGGCGTGCCCTGCCCGGATTTCCGCGCCGTCTGGTCGCTGGCCGATGCCCGCAATGCCTTCCGCACGCTCGGCTTCCCGGCAGTGATCAAGCCCTGCGACAACATGGGCGCGCGCGGCGTCCTGCGGGTCGGCGGTCCCGACGAAATTGATGCCGCCTTCCGGCACGCCAAGAGCTGCACGCCCAGCGGCGAGCTGATCGTCGAACAGTACATGGACGGTCCCGAACTCTCCATCGACGCGCTGGTCGTTGATGGCGAACCGGTGCTCTGGGGCATTGCCGACCGCATCATCGCGCTCCCCCCCCACTTCATCGAGCTGGGTCATACCCTGCCGTCGGCCCTGCCGGCCGAAGTGCAGCAGGCGGCCTGCGACGTCATGCGCGCCGGCATCGCCGCGCTGGAAATCACCACCGGCGCGGCCAAAGGCGACATCAAAGTGACCACGCAGGGCGTCATGGTCGGCGAAATCGCCGCCCGACTCTCCGGGGGGTTCATGTCCAGCTACACCTATCCGCTGGCGACCGGCATCGACATGATCAAGGGCGCCATCAAACTCGCCCTGGGTGAGGACCCGCGCCCGTTCCCCGCACCTGCGGCCCGGGTGGCGCTGGAACGCGCCATTATTCCCGCCCACGGCCATATCATCAGCATCAGCGGCGTGGCAGAAGCCCGCCGGCTCCCCGGCGTGCAGGAAATATTCCTCTCCTATCAGGAGGGGCAGACCTTCCCGCCGCCGCAGTCGAACCTCGACAAGCTCGGCCATGTCATTGCCGTCGGCGACACCCGCGCCCAGGCGGAAGCCGCCGCTGCCGCGGCCC
>CAZFBR010000299.1:0-3070 GCA_964517215.1 uncultured bacterium | reverse complement strand
CGATCTGTTCACACGCTATGGTGACGATCCACTTGGTGCTATGCGCATCCTCGCCCGGGTTCCGTCGCTCGAACGGCTGTGCCGGACGGTGACAACCGCATGACCGGCATCATCGTGCAGGCGCGGATGGGGTCGCAGCGCCTGCCGGGCAAGTCGCTGCTGCCGCTGGCAGGGAAACCGCTCCTCTGGCACGTGCTGACGCGCTGCGCGCAGGCGAGCGCAGCGCAGCACACGGTGCTGGCAACCGGCGTCGGGCAGGAGAACGACCCGCTGGCGGCGCTGGCGGCGGAACTGGGAATCGCCTGTTTCCGCGGGCATGACACCGACCTGGCGCAGCGTTTTCATGACTGCGCGGCGGAATACGGTATCACGACCGTCGTGCGCGTCTGCGCCGACAACCCGCTGGTGCATCCCGGCGAGCTCGACCGCCTTATCGCGCATCATATGGCAAGTGGCGAGGATTATTCGTGCAATGTGGTGCCGTTCATGGGGAACGGCTATCCCGACGGCATCGGCGGGCAGGCGTTCCCCGCGCGGCATCTGGCATCGTTGTTGCAAGAATCGGCGAATCCGTCGCATCGTGAGCATATGGTGACGTTCTTCACGGACCAGCCACAGCGGTTCCGCTGCGGGTCGCCAGCCTGCCCGCGGGAGTTCGCGCGGCCGGATATCCGCCTCGACATTAACACGCCGGCAGAATACGAATTTATCGCGCGGCTGTTCGCTGAACTGTGGTCGCCGGAACGGCCGCTGACGATGCGCGAAATCATCCCGTGGTGCGATGCGCAGCGCGCCGCGGGGCGGGTACCGTACTGATGCCTGACTACCAGCGGCTCTGGAGCCATGTGGCGGCGCTGCCGGTGGCGGTGCTCATCACCACGGGGCGTACCGGATCAGATTTCCTGCAGTCGCTCTTCGACGGGCATCCGCAGGTGCTGATGCTTCCCGGCTCGTTCTACTGGCACGAGTTCTATGCCGAAGGCGGGTCGTGGCGCGATGCGGCGGCAGTAGCGGAGGCATTTACCAAAGCGTATCCGGGGATGTTCGATTCGCGCCAACTGCCGCGCGAACGCTGGGACCGGCTGGGCGCGAACCGCGACGAATGGTTCACAGTTGACCCGGTGGCGTTTACTGGACATTTTGCCGCGGCGCTGGCAGGGCGGGAACTGAACGCGCGCAGCGCCTTCATCGCCGTGCATCTTGCCTACGCATTGGCGGCGGGCGATGATATCGGCAGCATGCGGCTGCTCTGGTACCATCTGCATCACTATTACCGGCTACCGGCGTTCGCCCGCGACTTCCCGCAGGCCAGTGTCATGTTGACGGTGCGCAACCCGAAGAACACGCTCGCCTGCGGCATCGACCACTGGCGCGCCTACGATCCGGTCACGTTCGAGCCGGTCACCTTTGTTGACTATCTGCAGCGGATCATGCTGGAATGCGAGCTCGTGTTGCCGCACTGCCGCACGGTGCGGGCGCTGAAGCTTGAGGCGCTGCATCTCGACAGTGCAACGGTATTGCGGGATATCTGCGGGACGTACGGGCTTGATTTCGTGCCGTCGCTGCTGCGCTCGACCTGGCGGGGAAAGCAATGGTGGGGGGATGCGCTCTCCCCGCGTTTTCTCGACGGGTTCAACCGCAACATCGAAACGCCGCGCTGGCGACCGGGCTTGAGCCGGCTTGATGCCTTTGTGCTCGATGCGCTGCTGCTGCCGCGACTGCGCCGCTACCGCTACCCGGAGGGGCGCGGCACGCGGCTGAAAACACTGCTCGCGTTGCCGCTGCTCTTTCTGCCGATGCGCTATGAGGCGGCCATACTGCGTGCACGGATGACTTTGGACAGGAGCAGGCGCACCGCCGTGCGGCAGTCGCTGCGGTATTGGCGGCGGCGGGTGCGTACCGGCCTGCATGTCTGGCGGCAGGCGATGACGGGAACAATGCCGACGGTGGCCTGGTTCGGGGAGGGACAGGAAAAGGGATGATACTCTGGCTGATGGGCATTTCGGGCGCGGGGAAGACGACGCTTGGCGAGGCGCTGGCACAGGAGCTGCGCGCACAGGGTGAGCGCGTGCTGGTCATCGACGGCGACCTCGTCCGCGATTTCTTTGACCGTGACCTCGGCTACAGCCGGGAAGAGCGCGAGGCGAACATCAAGCGCATCATGCTGGCGGCGCATTGCACCGGCGAAACGGGCGCCGTCGTCATCGTCTGCAACATCTTTCCGTTCGCGTCACTGCGCGCGCTGGCGCGGCGGAAGCTGCGCGACTACCATCTCGTCTGGCTGCGCCGGACGCACGCCGCAGCGGCTGCGGCCGATGTCAAGGGAATTTATGCTGTTGTCAACGGCCGGCAGGTGGTGGGCGGCGATATTCCGTTTGATGATCCGGACGACGCCGACCTCGTTATCGATACGGACGCAGAGGATGCGGCGGCCTCGCTGGCGCGGTTGCGCGTGTTCGCTGCTGCGCGGCGGGAGGGCGGGCGGTGAGCGCGATGCTGCGGCTGGCGCCCGACCTGCGCCAGGATCTGGTCAATATCGCCACGGGTCTTTTCACCCCGCTGACCGGCTTCATGACGGAGCAGCAGTACCGCGGCACGGTCGATGCCATGCGCCTGCCGGACGGCAGCGCCTGGACCATACCCGTCACGCTGGCTATCGAAGAGGCAACGGCGCGGCAGCTCGGGCACGAACTGCTGCTGACCGACGGCGGGCGACCGGTGGCTCGGCTCGAGGTGACGGACTGTTTCCGCGTGCGACCGGGCGATCTCCGCGCGGTCTTCGGCACGGAGGACGAGGCACATCCCGGCGTGCGCTGGGAGCGGCGGCGGTCGCCGTGGCGGGTCGGCGGCGAGGTCGAGCTGCTTGACCCGGCGCTGCTGGAGGGGGCGCTGCAACCGACGGAGACGCAGCGGATCTTCCGCGAGCGCGGGTGGGAGCGCGTGGCGGGCTTCCAGACGCGCAACCCGGTGCACACGGCGCACGAGCACCTGCAGCGCATTGCGCTGGAACTGTGCGACGGGCTGCTGCTCAATTTATTTACCGGCTGGAAGAAGGCCGGGGATTTCAGCA
>CAZFBR010000298.1:0-3087 GCA_964517215.1 uncultured bacterium | reverse complement strand
AATCAGGTCGCTGACTGCGGCAACCGGCGACCTGATTTTCTTCATCGATGCGGATGTCGTCCCCGCTCCCGACTGCCTGGCCCGCCTGGCCGCCGCACTGGCCGCCGCACCCCGTGCCGCTGGAGCCGGCGCCCGGATTCAGGAACAATCCCGTTCATTGTGGGACGATTATCGGGCGCACTATCTGGCCCAGAATCCCGCACCGGACGCCTTGTTCCTTCCCGGCCTCGCCGTGCTGTATCACATCGCGATACTGCGCAAGGCCGGCGGGTTTGATCCTGCGTATCGCACAAACGGCGAAGATTATGCCCTGGGCCTGCGCCTCAGTGCCGCCGGTCACACGCTGCTGCATGCACCAGAGGCGCATGTTGAACACCACCGCCACGATACCTGCGTTTCCTTTGTCCGCCTGCTCTGGCGCTATCATTATTTTGAGGGGCTTGTGCGACGGCGGCAGGGGCTCCCGTGGTTCTGGAACCGGTGGCTGCTCCCGCCGCTCAATCTGCTGGCCGTTTCCCGGCGTATTCTGTTTGTCGAACGTGCGCCGGCATTGCTGTTGCCGGCACTGCTCGCTCTTCCCGTGCGCTGGTGGGCAGCCGGCTGCCTCACTGTGGGCCGCCCGTGACCCGGTCCGTTGATGTCGTCATTCCCGCCCACAACCAGCGGGCGCGCCTGGCTACGCTGATACCACACCTGCTGGCGTGGCCCGATATCAGGACCATCATCATTGGCGACGATGCTTCAACAGACGAGCCGGCGTGCGCCATTCCGTCTGCACCGCAAATCAGGCATGTCCGGCTGGCGCGACGACAGGGGCCCGCTGCCGCCCGCGCGGCGGCATGGGCGGCGGGCACCGCCCCCTATGTTCTCACGCTCGATACCGATGCGCTCCTCGATCAAGCAACGCTCGCAACCATGTGCGCCGCACTTGAGAGCAATGCCCTTCTGGCCGCCGTGCAACCGGTCTTGCGCTGTCCCGATGGCACGTTGCACAATGCCGGTGCCGCCATCAATGCCGACGGCACTACCCGGCTCCTGCCGCCACCGTCCGCCCCCGCGCCGCCGCTCATGCCCATCGCTGCCGGCTGCAGCGCCTGCGCACTCTGGCGGCGGGCAGCCGTTGATCGCGTCGGCGGCTGGGATCCGCGCCTGTGGTATTTCGAAGATGGCGACCTTTCCTGGCGTCTGCGCCAGGCCGGGGGAACGGTGGCACTGGCCACGACATGCACCGCCATCCACAGTTGGGGCGGTACCATGGGCCGCTCCCGCTCATTGCAGCGGTTCTACCGGCAGGAATGCGGCCGCCGGCAGATGCTGCGCAACAACCTTTCCGGCGCCGTCCTGCTGCGGCAGTTGCCACAACTGCTCAGGCACGAACTGTTCCTCGCCGCCTGGTCGATGGCACGGGGAGTCACCGACCTGGGAATTACCCGCGGCGCCTCCCTGCTGTACCCGTTTGCCTTTGCCGCCAGTCTGGCACAGGTCTTTGCCGCGCCATGGCCGGCCTGCACACCCGAGTCTGCACCATCAGTGACGCGCTGATTATGCGCTGCCTCCCCGCATCCTGGCGGCAGTTTTCGCCGCAGGTCGTTTTGCTGGCCGTCAGTGTCGGCATTTATCTTCCGCTCTGCTGCAGCTATGCGCCGCTGTTCACCAGCGAGGACTGCGGCCAGTTCGTCCATTACATCGTTACGGACGATTCCGATATCCCCCGCTTTTTCTTCACCAGCTGCTGGGGCGCAACCGTGCAACCGGAGGGATTCTATCGTCCGCTAATGCAGTTGCATTTTCACCTTCTCTACCGGTGGTTCGGGCTCGCCGCCTTCCCGCTGCATTTCAGCTGCCTGCTGCTATTCCTGCTCGTCATCCAGGCGGCGTACGCCTTCGCCTTCGGCCTGTTCTGCCAGCGCCATGCCGCTGTGCTGTCGGCGCTGCTGGTCATCATGCATCCGGCAACCTCACACAACATTTTCTTTTCCCACAATTCAGGGGATTTGCTTCTCGCCCTCTTTTTTATGCTCACCCTGCTCTGCTGTCAGCAGAACCGCCATCCCCTACTGACCGCCGGGATGATGCTGTGCGCTTTTGCCAGCAAGGAAACCGGTTACGTGCTGCCGCCGCTCATTCTGCTGTACGAAATCATCATCCGGCAATTATCCCCGCGGGAAAGCATCCGCAAGCATCGCGTCATGATATTCCTGACCGCTGCGTTCGCCTGCTTCCGCCTTGTCCTGTTCAACGGCGTCGGCGGATATGGCGCCAGCGTCCATCGCATTGATTTCGCCATCGCCGGTAAACTGCTGTTCAAAATCAAGTTGTGTGCCGCCAGTTTCCACCCGATGTTTGCTGCCGTCGTGGCCCTGCTGCTGGTCCTCATGCTGCTGCGCGGTCTCCGCTGCCGCACCGCCATGCCGCGCCGGTTGCTGTTTCTCGGGTCAGCGCTGCTGCTGTCAATTTTGCCAATGGCCTCGCTGTTTATCAGCGAGCGCCATGCCATCAACGACCTGTTGCTCCCCCTTGTGCTCTTTTCAGTCGGTGCCGGTGCCTTGCTGCAGGTCCTGCGCCGCTGCCTGCGTCCCGCCGGCGCTTTTTACCTGCTGCTGTTCGTCATACTGCTGCCGATAGCCGCACGGGCCTGGACCGAAAGCAGCTTCTGGTACAGCATGGCATTGCCGCGCAACCAGCTCTTTGCCCGCCTGAGCGCGCAATTGTCCCGCTGCCCCACGGCATCCGCGTTGCTGGTTATTGCCTGGCGGCCCCGACTGCACAGCGATCCTGCCTTTGATCAGCTGCACCTTTCGGTTAAGGTTGCACTCTGGCATGACCCTGCCGCAGCGTGGCGCCCGGTCTACTACTCCTGGTACGACCGGTTGCGCCACTCCGCTGCCAACGATTCCTTCACGGTGTATTACGCCGATAAACAGCAGCAGGTCAGTCCTTGGTCAACCCGGCAGCTGCTGGCCAATTATCGCGCAACACCAGATCATCAGATCTTCCAGCACTTCCTCGCTGCAGACACCTGCGCCATCACCCTGCAGCAACTGCAGAATCTGGTCAAATGCCAGAATCCGCTCATCTATACCGCCC
>CAZFBR010000297.1:0-3139 GCA_964517215.1 uncultured bacterium | reverse complement strand
GGGGGTGTGGTTACCCTCTATCGTGCGGATCACAGCGAAACGAGGACGGCAACCACGGACGGCATGGGACGGTTTGCCTTTGATACAGTGGCGGCGGGAAGCTGGCAGGTAAGCATTGCCAAAGCGGGCTGGCTGGGCTATCGCAGCGGGGCATTGACGGCGGCAGCGGGAACGGATCATTTCCTGGTGGTTACTCTGTTGGCGGGTGATGGTAACCGGGACCAACGGATCAACATCCTTGATGCATGCATGGTTAAGTCAGGCGCCCCGGAAGCCGATTGTAATCACGATGGTTTGGTTGACGATTTGGACATGGAATACATCAGAACTAATTTCGGGGCAATGGGTTATTGAAATATATCCGGAATGTGAGACTGTAAGATTACAGACAAATTAGAAAAAGGCATTGACAAGATTGAACGGTTGTGGTATAACGACCAGTGGTAGCAAAAACTAAATGAAGAAAGGAGGTGACAGAAAATGATGAATTTCTTCAAGGACGAGCGTGGTCAGGGCATGGTCGAATATGGTCTGATCATCGGCTTGATCGCGATCATCGTGATTGCGGTGTTCGTGGCGTTGGGTCCGCAGATCAAGGATATGTTCTCGAATGCGGTCAGCGGTGAGGAGACGGATGAAAACAAGGCGGCGCTGAGCATGGCGATTTTCCGCTAGTAAAAACCTTCTCAACAAGTCAGGTACGACCTGGCTTTTTTCGCCCCGCTCTCACGAGCGGGGCTTTTTTTCTGACTGCGGGGGCGCGGGTGACGGTAAAAATCGCGGTGGTGACGGCCATTGTTCTGTGGGCGGTAATCGGCGACATGCGCACCGGGTACATCCGCAATCTCCTGACCATGCCGGCGCTGGCGGCGGGGATCATCTGGACGGGTTGCGACGGGCCATGGTGGTACGGCTTGGCCGGCGCGGTGCTGGGGATGGGGTTTTTCTATCCCTTGTGGGCCATCGGCAAGTTCGGGGCGGGCGATGCCAAGCTGATGGGTGTGGTCGGTGCGTTCGGCGGTTTGCGCTTCGCTTTTTGGGCGCTTGCCTTCACGCTTGCTGCCGGTACGTTCTTTTCCCTGCTGAAATTGCTTCAGCAGCGCCGGGCCGGTGCGACCTTGAAGAGGATGGGAATGGGCCTGCTGACCCAAACCCTGACCACCGGCACGATCGACAGTTCCGACCAGCGCGAACGCTATCCGTTTTCGCTGGCCATTGCGGCGGGTTCACTGCTGACGCTGCTGGTGATGCGGTATTCCCTGCTGCAGCTGCCCTGGTAACCGTTTCTTCTCTTCTGTCCTCATATATATTGACACCCTGCGGCAAAAGGTTTATACTTTCGCCTGTTACTTGAGATATATGGGAAAGATTATGCGAGCCAACCTCTGGGGTGGCGGCTGCCTGGCACTGGCTGTTCTGTTCCTTGCCGCGGGCTGTGCGACCACCGGGACAACTGAACGGATTGAATCGCCGGCGGATACGGTGCCGGTGGTGGCGCCGGGCAACGTCGAGGCGTGGTATGAGTTTTCACTGGGGGTCCAGGCCGAGCTGGCGGGCAACTATGTGAGTGCGGCCGACCATCTCGATCGGGCGCTGCAGTACGACTCGAATGCCATCGGCATCCATGAGGAGCTGGGCTACCTGTACCTGCAGCTGGGGAAGCCGCGCGATGCCATCACGCATTACCTGCCGGTGCTGGCGGCGAATCCCGGCGCGTACCAGACCAATCTGCAGCTGGGCAGCGCCTATCTGGCACTGGCACGGCATCGTGAAGCGCTCGACTGCTTCACCCAGGCGGCGGCGAACCCGGCGGACCGGGCGGACGGCAAGGCGCAGTTTTACGTCGCTGTCACGCGGACCATGGCGGGTGATTATGCCGCGGCAGCGACAGCGTACGAGCAGTATCTGCTGCTGGCGCCCGACGATGCGGTGGGCTGGTACAACCTCGGGGTGCTGCATGACGGTCTGGGGCAGGACAGCCAGGCCATCAACGCCCTGGAACGTACGGCGGCGCTGGAACCGACCTCGGTGCGTGCCCTGGCGCGACTGGCACTGCTCTACCGCAAGCAGGAGCGGCTGGCGGACGCCACCGCCGCGATCAGTCGGGCGGTCACCCTGGAGCCGGCGACAGCGTCGCATCGCCTGCTGCTGGCGGAACTGGCGACGGAGCAGGGCGACCATGATGCAGCGATCCGGCAGTACCGCGAGGTGCTGCGGCAGACCCCGCACGATATCCGTGCGCAGTTCCAGCTGGGGCTGGCCTATGCGCGGCTGAAAGATTATCCGCAGGCCATTACCGCCCTGCAGCGCTGCATTGCCCTCGATCCGGAGATGATTACCCCGTATATCGAGCTGGGGTATCTCTACCAGCTGCATGGCGATCTGGAGGCGAGTGTTACCACGTTCCGGCAGGCACTGACGGTGGATCCGCACAACGCCTCCCTGCACGAACTGCTGGGCTTGACCTACGAGGCGCAGCACGACACGGCGGCGGCCCGGGCGGCGTATGCGGCGGCGATTGCCGCCGCCCCGCGCAATACGCTCAATGCGCGCTACCATCTCGCGGGCCTTGAATACAAGGACGGCAACTTTGCCGCGGCGGAAGCGGGCTATCGTGCGGTGCTGGCGCAGAATCCCAACCATGCCCCGTCGCTGAACGATCTCGCCTACCTGTACATCGAGCGGCAGACCGAACTGCCGGCGGCGCGCGAACTGATCGCCCGGGCGCTGGAACTGGTGCCGGACAATGCCTGCTATCTCGACACGCTCGGGTGGCTGGAATACACGGAGCGCAATTTTGCCGCGGCGGTGCAGACGCTGGCCCGGGCGGCGGCGCTGTCGAATGACCGCGAAATCGCCTGGCATCTCGGCGAGGCCAATTATCAGCTGGGCCGGTTCGCCGCCGCCCGGGCGGCATGGCGCGAGCTTATGGATGACATGCGGGTGCGGGAACGGCTGGCGGTATTGCCGGAGTCGGGAACGGTTGCGGCGCCGTGAAGGCAACGGTTGCCGCGCCGGCGAAGATCAACCTGTACCTGCGGGTGACCGGCAAGCGCGCCGACGGCTACCACGACCTGGCCACGCTCATGCTGCTGGTCGGGCTGGCGGACGAGGTGACGGTGGCTGCGGCGCCGGCGGG
>CAZFBR010000296.1:0-3157 GCA_964517215.1 uncultured bacterium | reverse complement strand
CTGGATGATCATGTCCACGTTGACGTTGGCCTTGCCCAACGCCGAGAAGATGCGCGCCGCGATGCCCGGCACGTCCGGGACCGGGGCGAGGGTGATCTTCGCCTGCGCCTTGTCCGCCGCCACGCCGCTGATGATGAAGTTTTCCATGACCTTGTCTTCCTCCACGATAAGGGTGCCGGGATTGCGGTGGAAGCTCGACCGCACCTGCACCGTCACGCCGAATTTCTTCGCGAACTCGATGGAACGCGCCTGCATCACCTGCGCCCCGACGCTGGCCAGCTCGAGGATCTCGTCGTACGAGACCGCCTTGAGCATGCGCGCGTCCGCGACCACCCGCGGATCGGCGGTGTAGATGCCGTCCACGTCGGTGAAGACGTCGCAGACGTCCGCCTTCAGCACCGCCGCCAGCGCCACCGCGCTAGTGTCCGAGCCGCCGCGGCCGAGCGTGGTCAGGTCGCCCTTCTCGTTCTCGCCCTGGAACCCCGCGACGATGACGATCATCCCGCGCGCCAGTTCGCGGTAGATGCGACCCGGCTCGATGTCCGCGATCCGCGCCTTGCGGTGCGCGCTGTCCGTGCGGAAGCCCGCCTGCGGACCGGTCAGGGCAATTGCCTGCTCGCCCATTCCCTGCAGCGTCATCGCCAGCAGCGCCGCCGACTGCATCTCGCCCGTCGCCATCAGCATGTCCATCTCGCGCGGGTTGCCGGCCGCATTCAGCTTACCCGACAGTTCGATCAGGTCGTCCGTCGTGTCGCCCATCGCCGACACCACCGTCACCACCTGATTTCCCTCGCGCCGCGTGTCCGCAATGCGCTGGGCCACCCGCCGCATGCGTTCGGGATCGCCGACCGACGACCCGCCGAACTTCTGAACCACCAAAGCCATACGAATCACCTTCCTTTGTCAGTTGAAAGCGGTTTGTACCATGTTTTGCCCGTCCCCGTCAACGCTGCGCCCGCCCCGGCAGCACGCGCTGTTGCCCTCGCCGCCGGCCGACTGCACCGGCCATGACGCAGGCGGGCGTTCATCAATGTGGAACCGCCTGCAGTACCGTCGCGATCGCCGCCGTGGTCTGGTCGCCGGCGCCGATTGCGGCATAGAAATCGCGCACCGCCGCCCGCTGCGCGTCAGTGCGGCAGGGATCGGCCATGGTGGCAAGATTGATGAACGCTTCCTCGCGGGCAATGGCGGCATGGTACGGGTCGCGGGCAATCCAGCGCACCAGCGGATCGTTATCGTCGGGGAAGGCCTGATCGACAAACGCCGTGCAGATGCCGTTGCGCCGGCTGGCCAGATGAATCGCCTCGTGGAACAGCCACTGGCGCTGTGAGATATCGCGGTCCGCCGGCCACCCATACCCGGGCGGGAAGTAGATCCCTGTCAACAGCACCCCGGCCGGATCCGGACCGGCATAATTCTCCGGCGGCTCGGATTCGCCATATACTGTCGGGCGTTCAACCCGGTCGCTGACCGCAATCACCAGTTCGGGCGGAAACAAACCGGGAAAGACCTCGCGCAGCACAGCCGCGTCTGCCGCCACAGCATCACCAGCCGATTCGCACGGCGGCAATGCTGCACAGCCCCAGCCCGCCACCACCAGCCAGCTGATTGCCGGCAACAGCCGCAAGCCGATGAATTTACCTGTTCGTTTCGCCATCATTCCCGCCGGTCAGCGTTCATGCCAGCGCCGCCATCCGCACCTGCAGCAGCACACGTTCAGCATGTGCCCCCCTCCTGCCCAATCAAATGGTGCAATACGCACCGCGCAAATCCTGCGTTACCGGATCGTAAAACAGGCGATACATGGATGCTTTTTTTCCATTCGGCCAGTGATGCGCTTCGGTCATGTGCCGGCCATTGAGTGCTGCTTCATTCCACCATTCCGGCGCCACTCCGACACAAGGTGATTGCGGATTGACCATCTCGCCATCGGCAAAGAGTGAACAGCCCGTACGTGCAGCTGAACACTTCTTGATTTCAGCAATGCCGGAACAACCCTGATGATAGTCGCCGTCGGTCTCAAGACGATTGGCAATGGCTTGATAGGTGGCAGCATCGCAGCGAAATCGAAACCAACAGACATGGTCCGGATACAACCCGCCCAAAACCACAGACTCAACATTCGTCACTGTGCCAATTTCGGGATAGCCGGCAATTTTGTGCAGAGATGTCAGGGCAGCTGCTCCGCGTTCCTCAACCAAATGCGGCCGGATGTTATACACGCAGTTCCCGCAAGCGCACAGCACCAGCAGCACGACCAGTCCGACAATACCACGCTGAAGGCGGCGCATCCGGTCTTTTTTGTCAACCGGCGACGTTTCGGCTGTCGTCATCTCATGTTTCTCCGCGTCCAGAATATTCACGATCGCGCCAGGCGACCGTCCAGTCGATGCGGATCATTTTCACCAGCAGTCAGCGTCCTGTGGGTGCTTTGGTCTGCGCCCGCAGCGGCGCAACATCAGCCGGCATGCCTCCCGGCTTCAGCGGACGCGGCAGGCTGCATTCGCAGGGAACCGCCGTCTGGCATTTGCCGCAACCGTAGCGCGGCGCAAATTGTTCTTTGGTCTGCCGCAGGAAGGCCGCGCAGGGCGGATGCTGCTTGCCGGCGGCGGTAATCGCCCCGGCCGGGCAGCGCGCGACACATGCCCGGCACTGCGTGCAGTACTCATCCAGCGCACGATACGCTCGCGGTGTGGGCGGCAGGGCAGAATCGGTGATGACGCTGCCGATTCGTCCGGCACAACCGCGCACAGTGAGCAGCGCCCTGCTCAGTCCAAACGTCCCCAATCCCGCGATAAACGCCGCATGCCGTTCCGACCAGTTGGCCCGGTTCTCCGTCACGGCAAACGCCGCCGTGCGGGGCGGAGCGACAGCCCGGGCGCCGGCGGCAGTAAGCGCGCGCACCGCACCGTCGCGCACCGCGTTGTTGATGGCCTCACCCTCAACCCGTCCGAACAACCAGCCCGTCGATGGCATGGCCGGGGCCCGGCGGTTGGACATGCGGATTGCCTGCGTGTAGGGCAGGAACCAGACAACGACCGCGATAGCGCCCGGCAGCCATTCCTGCGGCGAGCGATGCCCGGGGCCGATGACACGTTCATCCCGCAGTTGCGCGAACAGCGGGTCATCGCCTGCCGCCACACCCACCAGCGGCGCA
>CAZFBR010000295.1:0-3223 GCA_964517215.1 uncultured bacterium | reverse complement strand
CGAGCTGACGACGGTGGCGCGCCTGCTCGGCATCTGCAGCTGGCTCAAACGCGGCCGCGGCGCCCCCCTCGATTTGGACGCGCTGCTGGCGGTCGAGCTGCCCGCCTGCACCACGCCGGCGGACAAGCCGCAGATGGTGGCAGCCAACTGGCTGGCGGTCCCGCGGGCGGGTGGCGGGCTCGATACGGCAACCGTGGCGCAGCGCATGGTCGCTGATTACCTGACCCCGCTGCTGGACGACCCGGCCGGCAGCCATTTTGCCGACAGCGCGGCGCTCGCCCGTGCCCTGCCGTCGCGGCGGCGCAGCATGGACTGGGAGCACGACCGGGAACGGCCGCTGCGCGCGCTGATCACGACCATCGCCGACCTGCAGGGCGTCGCCGTGCAGTTGGCGGCGCTGCGGGCGCAGGAACAGGTCCGGCGCAGCATTGGCGGCGACCCGGCCATCAGTGCGGCGCTGCATGAACTGCAGCAGCTCGACGACGCGCTGGGGAGTGCAGCACCGGAGGCGCGACCGACGCTGTGGCAGGAACGGCAGGACGCCGCTGCCGCACTCGACGCATCTGTTGCGGCGAATTATCCCGGCGGGGTGAGCGCCATGCATGTGATCAGCATCGGCGGCGGGATCAATCTTGGACCGGACGAATTCAGCATCAGGGTGCGACCGGCGCGCACGGCCGCCGCGAACGGCGCACGGGTGCGGCCGGCCGCGACCCTATCGTCGGCAACGGTGCATAGCCGGCCGTCCGCCACGCGCCCGGCGGCAGCGGCTGTCCCGCAGCCGGTGGCGCTGCGGCAGCGTCCGACGGCAGTGGTGCGCACCGACACCCGGAGCATCGCACCCGCTGCCGGGTCGCGGACGGTGCTGCCGGCCGCGCGGCAGTCATGGTCGGAAACGGTGACGGTCGCCGGCGCCTCCCGGCAGCGCAGCTACGACGCGCGCACGCGCACGCTGCTGGTACAGGCGCCCGGCGGCAGTCAGCTGCGCGGGCGGCTGCAGGGGAATCGTCTGGTCTTTACCCGCCCGGCGGTGCCGGGCGACACTATTCCCCGCTGACCCGCAGCACCCGCCGGACGGCATTGTTGTTTCCGGTTGGTGTGCAGCAGCGCGTCCGCGCGGCGGCTTGTTGCGCACTACCCAGCGGGATTTGACTGGCAGCATGGCGGCCGTGCCGCGAACGTGCGGCAGCTGTCCGCGCGGCGGAGGGCAGGCACTGCAGTTCGATCGTGCTGATGGCTGCGGATTGCCTTCGGCAGTCCGCAGGTCGCGGTGACGGTCAGGCGCGTTTCTGCAGGACGGTCAGGGTGACGATATCGGCGAACGAGGTGACGGCGGCCATGACGTCGAACGTCACCTCCCCCTCGCCGGGGAGCGGGGCGACGGTGATGACCCCGATCACCTTGCCCTGCGCGCGCAGCGGCACGCAGGCGTACTGCGTGGCGTAAATGCGGTCGGGTTGCGGATGGACCTGGGCCTGGCGGAAGGCGGGATCGGCGCTGCGGTCGGTGCAGATGATGACTTCATTGCGGGCCGCGCAGCGGCCGATGGCGGTGCGCACGTCGTCGCCGATCACGTCGGCAACCGGGCATTCGCTGGTGACGATATAGTTTTCCGGCAGACCGTGGGCGGCCACGCCCCGCACGGTCCTGCCGTCGCTGCTGACCAGGCCGACGGTGCAGCGCGAAAAGCCGACATGCGTGGCGATCGCGGCGCAGAGCCCGCGCAGCTGCGCGGAAAAATCGCTGGTGGTGAGCACGCTGCGGCACATGGCGAGCGCCATTTCCGCGCGGGCGCGTTCGCGGGCGAGCCGCTCGCGCAGCTGCGCCTGGGTGACCACGAGCGCGGCGGCGGCGGCAAAGCGGCGCGCGGTGTCGAGATGGCTGTCGGTGAAGGCGTCGGGCTTGCCCGCATAGAGGCAGATAACCCCGCGGCCGAGCGGGAGCGGGAAGGGGACGGCGATCAGCGCCTGAATGAAGCCGCGATCGTCGAGCGCGCGGAAGCGGGGATCCTTGCGCACGCTGTTGAGGAAGACCGACTCGCCCTGCCGGGCGACCCAGCCCGCCACGCCCTCGCCCGGGGCCAGCTCGCGTCCCAGCGTGGCGTCGCCGCTGCGCCACCAGGCATGCTGGACCACCAGCGAACCGTCAGGCCGCGGCAGGAGCAGCGAGGCGCCGTCGGCGCCGCAGAGCTGACCGGCCGCCAGGACGATCCGGTCGGGCAGCAGCGAGGTGTCGTCGACGGTGAGAATCGAGGTGAGCAGGTCAATGGCGGTGGCGGCCTGGGTCTCGTGCGTGGTCATGGATCAATCCTCCCAACCAATGGTGTCTTGCCGGCAACCGGCAGGGTGTCCTGCGGCGTAACTGCGGCATGACCGCCCTGCCGGCCGCACGGCCCGCCCGTTGTGGCGGGGGTCAATGCTTCCCCCGGCGAATCCAGCAGAAAAGTATAGCATATCCACCGCTGGCCGGCAGAAAATCACCCTTCAGCAGCAGGCGCGGGCGCGGATTCGGCATGCCGGCGTTCGGCGGCCCGGCGGGCATCGGCGGCAGAAACGACACGGACCGGCAGGCGATGGCGCAGGTCGTCATTCGCCGCAACCAGCACGGTGGCGCCGGCGGCGTGACAGCGGGCCAGCAGGCGGAGCAGCAGCCAGCTGCCCGGATCGGTGACGGCGGTGGCGGCGGTGAGATCAATAACCACCACGGTATGGCCCGGCTGCAGCCAGTCGCCGGCGCGGGCCAGCACCGCGCGGCCGGCGTCGAGGGTGAGGGTGCCCGTCACCGCCAGCCACAGCACGTGGCCGCTCGCATCGGCGGCGAGCCGGAAATCAGCGCGCTGGGTTTCGCGGTCGAGCAGCGCCAAAAAGGCATCAACCAGCCGCGGATTGAACTGCGTGCCGGCGCCGGCGCGCAGCCGCGCCCGCGCCTCGGCCACCGGCAGGCCCCGGCGGTACGGACGGTCGGAGGTCATGGCATCGTAGGCGTCAGCGACGGCGACGATTTGGGCCGGCAGCGGAATGGCCTCGCCGGCCAGCCCGTCGGGATAGCCGCTGCCGTCCCAGCGCTCGTGATGATGGCGCACGGCGGCGCGCGCTGCCTGGAGAAAATGCGCGTGGGCGAGGAGAATGGCGCCAATCCCCGCATGACGGTGCATTTCGTCGGCCTCAGAGCCGGACAATTCGCCCGGTTTGCGCAGGATCATGTCGGCGATGGCGACCTTGCC
>CAZFBR010000294.1:0-3292 GCA_964517215.1 uncultured bacterium | reverse complement strand
CCGGGATGCCGCTAAACCGCTTAAGCCCGGCGATGATCTCGCCCAGGCCGGTGTGCAGCGTCGGTTCACCGGAACCGGACAGCGTCAGATAGTCGGCGGTCACATTCGTGGCCAGGGTGGCCGCCACTTCCGTCAGCACCCGCTTAATCGGCACATATTCACGCCGCTGCACCGTCAGGTCGGTCGTCCGCCCCAGCTGGCAATACCGGCAATCGTAGGTGCAGGTCTTGTACGGCACGAGGTCAATGCCCAACGACCGTCCCAGCCGCCGCGAGGGTACCGGGCCAAAGACAATGCGGTCGGTCATCATCACAGCCGCGCCGCCAGCGCCGCATAATCGGGATAGAGATAGGGGCGTGCGGGGAGTTCAATCGGGGTCATGTCGTCATCATCGAGGAATGCATACCAGCCGCTCTCCTCTGGCAGCGGGCGAAACGACAGCGTGCCGCGCACCCAATACCACCGGTCGTAGTCACTGTCATCAATGCCGCTGCGATTGGCCACCACGATGAAGATGGGCTGCAAATCGGCAATGCAGCAGACCATCAGTTCGCGTGCCATAACTACTTCGCCATGATCAAGCGTTATGGCGTCCTCCCCGGCGCCCGGCGTCGGAACCAGCATCACCTCGGTGTTCATCCGGTAGGTGTGGGCGGCAATGCCGGTGTCATCCAGCGCATCGAGTTCGCCGTACATCTGCTGCAGATCAAGGCAGCGATAGCCGTCGGCATCCAGCGGGGCAGCCACCGCACCCCCTGCAATTTGCGGCGGGGCAAGCGAGCGGAACCGCACCGCGGTGAGCAGCGCATGGTCAACCTGCGGGGTGAGTACGAGCAGCGCCGCGGGAATCAGCAGCAGCAGCGAACCGTCAAGACGCCAGCCGCCGCCGCGCAGCGCCGGCACTGACAATAGCAGCAGCAACACGCAGCCCCAAGCCCCCCCCGTGACCGGGGTGACGAAGCGCGGCGCGATATAGACCGTCAGTTCGTCTGCGGCCGCCACGCGCAGCACCCCGGCGGCAAGCAGCGTTAGCGCAAGGAACGCGCACCGGTTCATAGCGGCACCCCCGTCACCGCCGTCAGCGCCGCCACCACCAGCACGAGCATGGCCAGGGTCAGGAACGCGATCATGGTGAACCGTGCGCCGAAGACGCGCTGGTACATCACCGCCAGCTTGATATCCGCCACCGGCCCGAACCAGAGGAACGCAAGCTGCGCCAGCGGCGGCACCCCGATGAGCGCGTAGGCGACAAACGCATCCGCCTCCGAACAGACCGAGAGGACAAAGGCAAGCAGCATTGCTGCCGGCACCCCGAGCAGCGGCCAGCCGGCCGACAGATCGGCGAGTTTCCCCACCGGCAGCGTCAGGGTCACCGTCGCCGCCACTGCGGCGCCCAGCGTCAGGTAGGCAAAGATGCGCGCTGCATCGGTGACAAAGGTCGCCCCGAACCGCACCAGCCGCGGCTGCTGTTCTTCTTCCTTCGCGCAGTGGCAGCCATGCCCGTGGGCGCAAAGCGCACGCGGTTCGGGAAGCACCCGGCGCAGCAGCAGCGCAGCCGCCAGGGCTACCGCCAGTGAGCCGCCACCGCGCACCAGCGCCATTGTCAGGCTGTCGTTGAAGGCGACGTAGGTCGAATAGAGCACAATCGGCTGCACCGCAGGCGCAGCGTAGAGATAGGCGAGCAGCGGGCCGGTCGCCATTCCCTTCGTCCGCAGCCGCGCGACGACCGGGATAATGCCGCATTCGCACACCGGGAAGACAAAACCGGCAAACAGGGCGGCACCGATATTCAGGAGCGTGCCGCGCCCGGCCAGCCGCTGCAGCAGCGTCGCGGGGATGAACACTTCGAGCAGCGCCGAGACCAACGCTCCGAGCACGATGTAGGGGAAGGCCTCGAGCAGTGTCCCCGTGACCAGGGCGCCGAGGGTGGCGCAGGTGCTCAGCATCACCCGCGCCTCCCGCGCGCAGCGGGAAAGACCGGCAACTCCGGGAACTGCCGCGCAAACGCCACCAGCGGGCCGCATGCGGCGAGGCCGATGGCAATATCGCTCGAACGGATGACGAGCAGCCGGGCGCCGGCACGCAGGCCGAAGGTGCGGCGCGCCGGCGCGGTCAGGCGAAAGCGCCCGCGCGCATCAAGCCGCGCCGTGACCGCCAGCCGCTGCGGACTGATCTGCACCGGGCCGCGTGCGTCGCCGGTGTCAATTTTCTTCAGGATGCCCGCCAGCACGGAGGTTCGCAACAGGCGCCGCGAGGATACCCCGCAACCGCCCGAGGTGCGGCTGCCGGAAATGAGCACCAGCGATTCGCCCGCGCGCAGCCGGTACTCGCGCCGCGCTTCGAGCGGCAGCGTCACGCTGCCGTCCGCGCCGAGGCGCGACCAGCCGAACACGAATTTCCCGCCCTTTGCCAGTTGCGGCATCGGCAATCCTTTCTGCAGCATCATGGTCAAGGTTCTATCCGCACACCCTATACATGCACTTTATGCACAAGCAAAAATAAACCTGCTCGAGGACTATTTCGTTTTGCCTGCGCGTCATTCATTACATTCACGAAATGCCAATGTACTGTTGGGCATTACCACACACGTTCAGCGGAACAACAGCGCCGGTTTTCCCGTTGTGCCTTCCCCGTATGCCCGGAAGCCGCCGGCCCGTCATGCGGTAGCGAATCGCCGCCGCTGTTCGTCCGGGCATAACCCGGCCCGCTGCCGCCGGCCTCGCAGCCGTCACTCCAGCCGCAATGCACCAACCGGGCAGGTGCCGATGCACGCCCCGCAGGCCACGCAGTTGTCACCGATCACCGTCTTGCCGTCAACCAGGCTGATCGCCTGCACCGGACAGACCTCCGCGCACGCCCCGCACCCCACACAGCTCTCCGTCACCACAACCGCCGTCATCGCCATCGCCACACCTCGCACCTGTTATTGTCTTATGCCATTATACGCTATTGTTGGCATTTGTCAACTTTGACTTATTGCCCGCCGCTGCTGCCGCGCAGGGCAGGCTTCCCGTGCATGCGTGCCCACCGGTTTCCGTGGTCGGTTGCATGCATTGATCTTCCCCTGGCGCTGGAACCGGCACCGCCACCAACAGGACCGGAACATAGTCCCATGGCCGGCATTCCTGCCGGTGACTAACACGCCGCTGCCGGTACGGTACCGGCGTCCGCACGAGCGCCGGTGCCCTGCTCGCAATCACACCGCCGGCGGTGCACACGCGGTTGGTTGGTTGGTTGGTTAGTTGGTTAGTTAGTTGATTAATTGGTTAATTAGTTAGTTGGTTGGTTGATT
>CAZFBR010000293.1:0-3293 GCA_964517215.1 uncultured bacterium | reverse complement strand
AGCCTGTTCGCGTCGATATAGGCGAGGGCGAACACGCGCTGCATGCGGCGGGCGCGATTGAGCTCCGTCTGCAGCGCGCTTTCACAGGCCCGGCGGTTGCGCAGTCCGGTCAGTCCGTCATGCTCCGCCTCGGCCAAGGCAAGCCCCAGCTGGCGGCGCTGGCGCATGGCCGCCGCCACCCGTGCCACCAGTTCACCCATATCGAACGGCTTGACGAGGAAATCGACCGCCCCGCCGTACAGGCCGCGCAGCCGGTTGTCCGGCGTTCCCAGCGCGGTCAGAAATATGACCGCCGGCATGCCCGGTTCCGCGCGCAGAGATTCCAGCAGGTCAAAGCCGCTGCCGTCGGGCAGCCCGACATCGAGCAGGATGAGATCCGGGACGAGCTGGCGGATCAGTTCGAGCGCCGCGGCAATGCTGCCTGCCTCACCCACAGCATACCCGGACCCGCGGAGGCGGGTGGCCACCATTTCCCGCAGATCGAGTTCATCCTCAACCAGCAGAATGCGCCCCAGCCCGCCGGCATTCACGCGCCGCCGCCCGCCGGCGCCGTTGCTGTCGCCGGCCCGCTTTCGGCTGCCGCCCGCGGCAGCAGCACGGTGAACCGCGCGCCGCTGTGATTGTCCGCAGTGTAGTTCTCCACCCAGACCCGCCCGCCGCAGGTATCCACAATCCCGCGGACGATGGCCAGGCCCAGACCGGTGCGGGCGCGGTCGGCCCGGCTCTGGACGACGGCAAAGCGCTCGAAAATCCGGTCGCGCTCGTCGTCCGGCACCCCCGGACCGTCATCCGCCACCGTGATCCGGACCATCGCCGCCTCAGCGCGCAGCTCAAGGCGGATCAGCGAGCGGCTGAAGCGCAGGGCATTATCGACCAGATTGATCACCACCTGGGTGATGCGGTCGGGGTCGATGGCGACAAGCAGCGGCTGTTCAGGGAGCGCGGCGGTCAGCTGCAGCCCCGAACGCTGGGCCAGCGGGATCAGGTCGTCCAGCGCGGTCTGAACCGGCAGGCGCACATCGCCGGGCGCGGCTTTGATCTTCAGCGTCCCGCGTTCGAGCCGCGGCAGGTCAAGCAGATTCTCAATCAGCCGGGCCAGCCGGCAGGCATTGCGGAACGCCACGTCCATGCTCTTCTGCTGCCGTTCATTGACCTGCCCGAGGAACCCGTCGAGCAGGTTTTCCAGCGACCCGAGCACTGCAGTCAGCGGGGTGCGCAATTCATGCGATACCGTGGAGACGAACTCGTCCTTCAGCCGGTCGGCCGCGCGCAAGCGCTCGTTAATACGCGCCAGTTCGAGCCGGGCCTGGTCGAGATCCTCCAGCACCGAGAGCAGCACCTCCCGGCCCACCCCGTCTTCCGCGCACGCCGCGGGCGCGCCGGCGGCCAGCGCCCGCAGCAGCAGCTGCGGCTTCTGCCCCTGCGGCGTGAGACCGCTCACCAGCACGCGCACCGCCCGGCCGTCTGCACTGTGGGCGCCGGCAATTGTCACTTCGCCGCCCTCCCGCGTCACCTGCCTGACCCCTGCCAGCAGCTCCGCCAGCCAGGGACAATGCTCCGGGACGGCGGCGGCAACGCTGCTGAACTGCTGTTCCGGCAGCAGGCCGAACAGCACCCGCCAGGCGCGGTTCGGCCGCACACAGCCGTTGTCGGGCGAGACCACCAGCAGCGGGGAATCGAGCAGATCGAAGATCGCCTCGTAGTACTCGCGCAACGGCCGTTCCAGCGCGCTGCGGATCTGCTCGATCAGCTGGGCCGGATTCCCGGTTTTGCCGTGGACGAAGGCCGCCCCGAAGATCCCGGTCTCCGGCCGGCTGGTGATCACGCCGACGGGCGCGCCCCAGGCCACTTTCAGCCGGCGCACCAGGTCGGGGTCCGGCACTTCATCGAACACCACTTCCGTCACGATCAGGTCGTATTCACCCGGCTGGGCCGGCGCGGGAAGCTCGGCCGGGGTGCGCATGCGCACCACCTCGAATCCGTTGGCTTCGAGCAGCACCTCCGCGACGGCAGCGGCATTGTCGTCCGGCTCGATCTGCAGGGCGCGCCGCACGGGAAATGACGCCAGCGCCTCGGGGAGCGAGCGGTAGGCGGCAAGGATATTGACCAGATGCGTGCTTTCGATCATTTTCCGGTGCGGGCCCGGCCGCGCCACCACCTTGAACAGGTGCATATGCGTCCCCCAGCGCAGGCGATGCGCGCGCCGGGCGGCAACCACAATCCCCAGATCGTCCCAATCGAGCACGTCCACTCCGGTCAGGTCGATGACGATGAACTTGTACTGCTGCACCGCCGCCAGCAGTTCGCGCCGCACCGTCGCGTCATGCACCACGTCGACCGCGCCCGCGAGGGTCACGATCGTGATCCGGCCGACCGTGCGCATTTCGATCATGGCCGGCCTCCCGTCGGGCCGGTGCCCAGCCGCCGCGCGATCTCCCGCCGCGTTTCGTCCGACAGCCCCGGCGATTCAATCCCCAGCCGCCGCTCGTATTCGCGCAAGCGCACTTTCAGCTCGATGATCCGCTGCTCGCGCTCAACGAAAAAGCGCTGGAACCGCTCCAGTTCCGCCAGGCGCGCATGCAGCGCCGCCCGCGTGCGGATCAGTTCGGTGATATCGGCAATCACCATCAGGCAGGATTCATGCGGCCCCAGTTCGGCGGCCACCGAGCGCAGTGAAATCAGCACCGTGATCCCGTCGCCGCCGGCGGTATGGCGCAGCTGGCCCTCGAACACCGCCGTGCCGCCGTCCGCCGCGACCAGGCCGGCCTGGCGCTGCCATTCGCGGGCGGTGGCCGCGGCAAACAGCTCGCGCACCGGCCGGCCGATGAGCTTCTCCTGCGGGATCGCCAGCAGGCGGCCGACCGCGGGATTGCAAAACGACACCACGCCATCCGCATCGACCAGCAGACACCCCTCGTTCATGGCCGACAGCAGGATGCTGTTGATCCGGTCGGCCCGCCCGTCGCTCTCCGCCGCGCGGCCGGGGACACTTTCCCCTCCGCTTGGCTGCAGGACAGCAGCCACCGTCGCCGGCAGCCGGCCGGGCACATCGCCCGCCTTCAGCACCGCCGCCGCGCCCGTGCGCATGGCAGTCACTTCCAGCACGGCATCCTCATGGCTGGTGATGATGATCACCGGCAGGCCGGGGAAACGGGCGCGGATGGTTTCCAGGAAAAGGAAGCCGTTCATATCCGGCAGATCATAATCGGCAAGCACCGCGTCAAAACGGATGCGGTTGCACTGGTCCAGGGCGAGCGCGGCAGAACGGACCAAGGTCACGGGGAAGCGGTGGC
>CAZFBR010000292.1:0-3339 GCA_964517215.1 uncultured bacterium | reverse complement strand
GTTCATTATCTTTATCGGGCTGGCGGCGCTGGTGATGGGGATGCTCAACACCTATCGCCGGTTCGCTGTGCCTGCCTTCGCCCCGGTGATGCTCAATCTGGCGATGATCGCCGCCGCGCTGTGGCTGGCGCCCCGGCTGGGGCAGGCGCCCGTGCATCAGGTCTATGCACTGGCGTGGGGGGTGCTGCTGGGCGGACTGCTGCAGTTGGTGGTGCAGGTCCCTGAATTGTATCGGCTGGGGTTCCGGCTGCAGTTGGCGTGGCGGCACCCGGCCCTGCGCCGGATGTTCATGCTCATGCTGCCCGGTATGGTTGGCCTGATGATGGCGGAAGTGGGGCTGATGGTTGACACCATGCTGGCATGGAATATGGGCGCCGGGGCGGTTTCGTCGCTGTACTGGGGCAACCGCCTGATGCAGCTGCCGCTCGGGGTGTTCGGGGTGGCGATTGCCACCGCCATGCTGCCGACGCTCTCCGGGCATCAGGCCAACCAGCGCATGCAGGAATTCAAGCGGACCCTGGGCGAAGGCGTGCGCCTGATGCTGGCGATTCAGGTGCCGGCGATGATCGGGCTGATGGTGCTGGCGCGCCCGATTATTCGCGTTCTGCTCGAAGGCGGGCGGTTCACGCCGGCGGACAGCGCCAATGCCGCGCTGGCGACGGTTTGCTTCACCTGCGGATTGTGCTCGTTCGCCGGCGTGAAAATATTCGCGCAGGCGTTTTACGCCATGCACGATACGCGCACGCCGGTCAAGATGGCGATCACCGCGCTCATGCTGAATATCGCGCTCAATCTGCTGCTGATGGTGCCGCTGTCGTTCGCCGGGCTGGCGCTGGCGACCGCGCTGGCGGCCACCTTCAACTGCCTGTCGCTGATTATCCTGCTGCGCCGGCGGATCGGGTCGCTGGGCGGCGCACGGATCATCGCCGCACTGGCGCGCATTATCGTTGCGGCCGCCGGTATGGGTGTGCTGCTGGCCGGCCTGGTGTGGTGGCGCGACCCGGCGGCAATGCCGTCGCTGCCGGCGGCGGCAATGTATCTGCTGGCCTATCTGCTGGCGGGAAGCGGGGCGTATTTCGGGCTGGGTTTGCTGCTGCGCATCCGCGAGGTGCGCGAAGTGGCGATGCTCGTGCGGCAAAAGGTGGCCCCGCGCGCCTGACCGGCATCAGCGTTGACGGTATCCCGGTGCTCTGGTACGATGGTATTCGTCGGGGCGTGGCGCAGCCTGGTAGCGCGCCTGCTTTGGGAGCAGGAGGCCGTGGGTTCGAATCCCACCGCCCCGACCAATTGCCGCTGTGGGTTATGGCGGCAATACCTGCTGGTGGGAATGACGGCGTAAGGAGGGCGGACCATGGACTGGCTGTCACTGAACGCGGTGCTGAGCATTTGCCTCGGGGTTGGTTTGGCGGCGGCGTGCGGGTTTCGGGTCTTTGCGCCGTTCCTGGTGGTGAGCGGTGCCGCGCTGGCAGGCCAACTGCCGCCGGATTCGCTGCTGGCCGGATTGGGAATCCCGCTTGACCCGACCTTTGCCTGGCTGGGGACGTGGCCGGCATTTATCATGCTGGCAGTGGCGACGGTGCTGGAAATTGCCGCCTACTACGTTCCCTGGGTTGATAATGTGCTGGATGCGGCGGCTACGCCGGTGGCGGTGCTGGCCGGAGTGCTGATTACCGCATCAACCATGACGGAAGTGAGCCCGCTGCTCAAGTGGACGCTGGCAATCATTGCCGGCGGCGGGGCGGCGGGATTGACGCAAACCGCGACGACAGCCGTGCGCGCGGCTTCGACCGCGCTGACCGGCGGGCTGGCCAACTGGATCGTCAATACGATTGAGACGATTGGCGCGTTTATCATGGCGGTGCTGGCCATGGTGCTCCCGGTGCTGCTGGTGGCAGTGGTGGCAATTTCCCTGTTGCTGGCCGGGATCTGGTTCTACCGTCGTCGGCAGCGCCCGGTTGTGCCGGCAGTTTGACGATACCGGCGTCCGCTTGCTATCATTGGCCAATGGAATCGCGAGAAACTTTCCGTACTGACGGGTATCAGGAGCGCATCGACAAGCCGTGGGGCTATGAGGTCATCTTTACCCCGGCGACGCTGGCCCGTACCGGCAAACTGATCATGGTGCGGGCGGGGTGCAAGCTCTCGCTGCAGTATCACGACCAGAAAGAGGAAACCTTCTGCCTGATCCAGGGCGAAGCCATGTTGTGGATCGAGAACGCACAGGGGGTGATCGAGCGCAAGTCGATGACCCATCACAGCGGGTATACCATCACGCCCGGGCAGAAGCATCGCATCGAGGCGGTGACGGATGCCATGATCTTCGAGGTCTCCTGCCCCGAATGCGGCACGACGGTGCGGGTGGACGACGATTATCAGCGCGAGCACGAGACCGACATCGTTCGTCAGCAGCCCAATCGCGGCTGGCAGAAGGAATAATTGTTCGCCGATCCCCATGCGCAATCCCCGCAGCTGACTGCTGGACAACGGGCGTGGTGTGGTGCATCCGGTTATACCGGACAAAGGGATTAGGTTTACAAAATCTCGCTGATATGATAATAAGTGATTGAAGGCAAGGAAGCAGTTGTGTTGTGCGCCCGTAGCTCAGCTGGATAGAGCGCTTGCCTCCGGAGCAAGAGGTCACAGGTTCGAATCCTGTCGGGCGTACCAATTGTCAGAACGACCCGCCATGCTTATTGATGGCGGGTTTTTCTTTATCGCAAGTACTAACCACGAGTTGCGCTTGTTTTCGCTTCGATTCAAGTGCACTGGTTTGAGTTGTCTGGTTGAAAATAATGGACAACATATTGAGGGGATAGACGCAGATATTGGCATGCAAACTGGTCTCATGCTGGTGCGCTGGCGGAGGATAATTGACGGTTGTGGCCAGACTAGAATATACTAAATATGTAAATCGGTTATAAGTAAGGAGGGCACGATGAGAACGATGGGAATTGCTCTTCAAAAAAATTTTCTAAGATATTCAATCATGGAAGGAACCAGAAGCCAACCTTTACTGATTGATAAGGGTCGGTTAGCAACTGCCGACCCCGGAAACACTGTCCAATTAATGGATTGGTATGAAACTACATTCTCACGAATACTAACTGATTATAAACCGGCACATATCGGATATAAATTATCACTTGAGCCAACTATTGAACAAATCCATAATCTTTCCTTTCCTCTCGGATTACTTAATCTATTGGCATATCGTAATAGGGTTAAAGTGAGTGAATATTCTGTAAGAACGATTAAACCGAAGAGACTTGAACTCCCCCCAAAGACCGACTTATACAAATTAATTGATGAAACATTAAAAACTCATCCGCCATATTAAAA
>CAZFBR010000291.1:0-3383 GCA_964517215.1 uncultured bacterium | reverse complement strand
TGCCGCGGCGCCGGCAAGGTTGCCGCATGCCGCCAGCCCGCCGCCACATCAAAGGTCCAAATGGCATCAGTTTCCGTGCCGTTGGCAGTACCGCCAATCAGCCAGATGGTGTCTCCTGCAGAAACTGCCGCAGCCGAGCTCGAGGTATGCGGCAGCGCCGGTCCGCTTACCCACGCGGCAGCGCCGGCAACCGCAGGTGAAAGCACCATGCCGGCCAGTAACGCCAGTGCAACGATGCCCTGTCGCAATGGTGTCCGGAAAACACAATCGGCCACCGCTGGCATCAGCCGGGCACAGAATGCCGCCTTAGCTATTCCCATCGCACGATATTGTCCTGGTTAGGGGTCACTGGTTTGCAAAACGACAATGCTAACTGCGTACGGCAAGCGGCCAGCACTTAATCGGCGCTGTTTGGCGTCGATCCCGCCGCCGGGGCGGGGGCCGGCGCCGGGGCAGCGGCGGCGGCTTCCAGCCGGGCGATGGCGCGCTCCGCCGCGTAGCGGAACTGGCTGCGCGGCTGCTGCTCGACGAACTGGCGATATTGGAAGAGCGCCACGTCGGCCGCCTTGAGGTCGCGTTCATAGATATTGGCCACCATATAGGCGGCATCATCGACGAAACTGCTGGTCGCATGGTCGGCAACGATGGCCTGGAACTGCTGCAGCGCCTCGTCCACCAGCCCGCCCTTGAGCAGGCCAATCCCGTTGTTGTAGAGCTGCTGCACCTGCTGGTCTTCTTCGCTGATGGTTTCTTCCCAGACCAGGTAGCGGTTGACCCGCGCCTCGTCGATCCCCTCGCCACGCACCCCGGCCGCGCCGGTGACGGAAGTCCGGGTGTTGGTCTGCCCGGCCAAATTGTTGCGGATCTGCTGCAGCTGCTGGCTGGAAGAGACCGTCACCAGCAGCACGCGCACGGCCAGCTGCGAATTGGGCCGCATCTCATAGGTCCGGCCGTTGGTCGCGACGATCTTCGCAGTCGCCCCCACGGCGGTCTTGACGGTGGCTTCACGATCGAGCGCGAGATTGGCGGTGGCGGCCACCCACGGCGCGCCCGCCTTCGGCTGCACCTGCACCCCGCCGGTGAACGACTGCAGGGTGGCAATCTGCTCGGCAGCGGCCGGCAGCAACAGGCCCAGCACCAGTATTGCGGCAATCGCGTATTTCATGGCCACCCTCCTGTGTCACTGCCCGGCCACAAGTGGCCGGACGAAAATGCGTGTTACTGCTGCGTCATCGCGCCAAAGACAAAATTCAGCGAGATGCGGTGGGCGTCGTCGAGATCGCCGCCATCCACCCACGCGTAATCAATTTCCAGATCCTGATAGCGGAAGCCCGCACCCGCGGTCATGCCGTTCCCCGCCTCGTTCATGCCGTCGTACCCGAGGCGCAGCGCGAACATGTCCCCCAGCCAGTATTCCGCGCCGGCGTTGAGCAGCAGGTCGTTGTCGATCGGCTTGTTGAGGTCGAGCGCGAAGGTCAAGCCGTCAAGCAGTTCGTTGGTGCCGGCAAAACTGTACGCCGCGCCCACCTTGAGGTTCAGGGGAAGCTTGTCGCTCTGGCTGATGAATTTCATCTTGCTGCCGAGGTTCTGGATGGCCAGACCGAAGCTCAACGGCTCGTTCGGCTGGCGGTACATGAGGCCCAGGTCAACGGCAAAGGCGTTGGCGTTCTCGCTTTCGATCTTGCTGCGGATGTACTTCAGGTTTCCCCCCAGCGAGTAGCCGCCGCCCAGCCGCTGCCCGTACCCGACCGCGACCGCGAGATCGCTCGCCTCGAACGATCCGGCATTGGTGTACGTCGTGGCGGTGCTGATCAGGGTGCGGTCCATATCGCCATAGTCCTGATAGGTCACGCCCACGCCCATGGTCCCGCCGTACTGCTCCAGCGGATAAACGAAGCCGAGGTACTGGTTGCTGATGTCCACATAGTTGTTGTTGTGCATGAACAGGATCTCGGGCTGCGCCGCCTCGCCCAGTCCGCCCGGATTCCAGTAGAGGGCGTTGACGTCATAGGCCAGCCCGGCATAGGCGCCGCCCATGCCCATCGGCCGGGCGCCCTGCCCGGTCTTGAGGAATTGCGCAGTGGCCGAGCCGGGGTCGCCGGCCCAGACCGGTGCTGCCAGCAGCAGCAGCGCCATGATCATCGTGAGTAGCATTGTCGTCTTCATCGTCCTTCTCCCCACCGGCTCCTGCCGGCCTGTGCACTGGTACTGCAGAAACCGGGGCGGGCCGCAGCCCGCCCCGGGGATTACCGGATAATCGCCAGCTTCTTCACCACGACCTGGCCGTTGGCCTTGAAGACCACCAGGTACACGCCGCTGGCCACTTCATCGCCGCCCTTGTTGCGCGCGTCCCAGATCGCCAGCCCCTGGTTCGCCTGCATCTGCACGTCATCCACCAGCTCGCCGTTGACTGTGTAGATCTTGATCTCCGTATTCGCCGCCAGATTGACGAAGCGGATCCCGGTCATGCCGTTCGGGTTGCCATCATACGGCTCGCCGTTGTTGGCAATGCCGTCGTACGGCTTGAACGGGTTCGGGAAGATCACCACATTGTCGAGGTTCCCCGCCACCGGCGCGCCGCCGGAGAATATACCCCAGATCGACAGGTGCGCCACGCGAATGGCGATGGTGTCGTTCGGCAGCGACTGCTTCTCGCCCGTGCTGCCGTCCGGCCAGGCCACGCACAAGCCGGTCACTGTCGTCGCCTGTTTCCACTTCGAATCCGTCGGATCGAAATAGAAGACATGCAGCGCGGCTTCATCCGCCGCCGGCAGGTTCGGGCCGTAGCTCCAGGTCAGGGTGATGCCGTCGTACGGTGCCGACGAGTTCTCCGCCACCACATTCCCCTGGCTGTCCGTCGCGGTGAACTTGACGATGAACGTGTCGAGCAGCGCGTAGTTTGTGCTGGTGATGCCGTTGAGGTTGCCCGCGGCGCCGAGTGCGGCGGTCAGCGTGGCGCTGTCCAGCCGCTCGACGGTCACGGTGTACCCGGTCAGCTTGAAATCAATGACCGCGGTCAGGGTGTCCGTCCGCGCCACGTTGGTGACGATGATGGTTGCCGAATCGTTGGCCCCCATATTCACCGCGTAGTACGAACTGCCCGAATCGCTCAGCGCCGCCGTTACCGGCGTCGTGCCGGCAACCACCGTGGCCACCGCGTCGGCGTAGGTGACGGTGATGGTGTCGCCGCTGCTGTTCCCCGCGCTGTCCGTCGCCGTCACGGCCACCGTGTTCAGTCCCTTGCGCAGCACCAGCGTGCCGGTGAAGTTGCCGGTCGCCTGCGTCACCGCGGCCACCACCGTGTCCACCCCATTGACGTTGAAGCGCACGCTGATCGGGGTGTCGATCCGGTTGTCCGTCACGTTGCCGGTGCAGGTGAACGC
>CAZFBR010000290.1:0-3395 GCA_964517215.1 uncultured bacterium | reverse complement strand
ACGGCCACGCCCGTCAGGCAGGCAACGGCCAGCAGCAGCCCCATGAGCCAGTGTCGCCATGGTTCGAGGGCGAAAACCGCGGGTGGCAGCACAACGCGCAGCTCCTTGAGCAGGTCACACAGGTGGCCATACGACCAGAACATAAGCAACAGCAGCGAAACCACAAGCGCCGACAGCCTGACGTTGTTAAACAGCCGCCAGAGCACAGCCCATAACGCGAGCGTAATCGTGAGCGACAGCACGAGCGGCAGGAGCAATTCACCCTGCTGCACCTGATCGAAATTGCTGGCATAGAGCGCCAGCACCGGGTAGAGTGCGACCGCGACCGGGTGAACGGCCAGGCCGGTGCGCAGCGGACCGATCATTGCCCGCACCAGTGCCAATGCAGTGTCAGGTTACAGTTCACGCTGGCATTCCTCACTTGGCATGCAATCATCTGTGCTGCTGCCTTATCTTGTTTTCCATGCATATTTCGTGCAATTCACCTTTCCCCCGCGCGCGCCATTCACCGGCAATGGTGGGTCATCGGTAACGTTCCGGGCGCCAGTGCCGGCACAGCCAGCGCTCCGGTTGAAACTGCTGAACGGCCGCGGCCTGCCGCCGATACTCCCGGCGCCACGCCGGCATGTTCCGCAGCACGGTCAGCCACCCGGCCGCACCGCCCAGGGTCCGCTCGCGCAGCAGCGTCTGCAGCAGCAGGGCCGACTCGGCCAGCAGCAGCCATCCGGCATTCCGCAGTATCATTCCTGCCGGCCAGTGCAGCAGCCAGGTGCGCAGCCGGTTCTCCGTAATCATCCGCGCGCGGGCAAATGCCGGGAGCGTGCGCGCGGTGCTGCCATGCCAGTGCCGGATGCGCACCCCGGTCAGTACCCGGGTGCGCCGGCCCGCACGCTGCAGCCGCCAGCCCAGTTCCGCATCCTCGGAATAGGCGAAATAGCGTTCGTCAAACCCGCCCATGGTCAGGAACACGTCGCGGCGGATGAACATCCCGCCGCCGCAGGGCGCGAATATCTCCTCGCCGTCAGCCGCGTTCGTCACCGGTTCGCCGCGCCTATTGGCATAGACCAGGCCGGTACGCGCGGGGAGCAGCCCGGCGTTCTCGATCGTCGCGCGCTCCGGATAGAGCATCAGCGCAGCGAATGCTGCCGTCTCCGGCCAGCGCGCGCTGCCGTCGGCGAACGCCGCCAGCCATCCGGGTTCCAGCACGGTATCGTTGTTGAGAACGAGCAGCCATTCCCCCGCAGCGGCGGCGGCACCGCAGTTGCACGCCCGGCCGAACCCGGTGTTCTCCTCCTGCCGCAGCAGCCGCGTGCGCGGATAGGCGCGGCACAACGCATCACCAGCCGCCGCGTCCGGCGATGCATTGTCGACCACAACGCATTCGACGTCGGGCCCGGCCGCCGTTGCCGCGTAACTCTCAAGGCAGCGTCGGAGCAGTTGCCAGTCGCCGTAATGCGGAATGATGATGCTGAGTTTCATTGCCCGCCCTGCAGGCGGCGCATGAGCGCCGGCGGCACCCGCAGCATGGCCAGCAGCCGGAAGATGAACGCGTGCGCCCCGTGCGCCCCGCGCAATGCATCCGCCGCACGGGCGTACTCGCGCAGATAATAGCGCGCCTTGCCCAGATGCAGGCAGGCCAGCGCGGCTTCATCCTGCGTCAGCCCTTCCGCCAGCAGCTTCTCGCAAATCTCCGCCGTCGCCCGCTTCATCAGCCCGCTGTTGCTCGAGATCTGGGCGGGATAGACCCGGTAGCAGCCGACCGGCTCCGGAGAATAGGTGAGCCGCCAGCAGCGGGCGATGCGCAGCTGGGCAAGCCAGTCGCTGCGGGAACACAGCTCCTCGTCGAATCCGCCGGCCTCGGTCAGTGCCGCGGCGCGGAACAGGGCCGCATGGATAAGGATGCGCCCCCGGGTCAGCACCTGCAAAAAGGTGATCGGTTCCGCATAGACCCCGTAGCGCCGGCTCTGCCGGTCGATGCTCGCGCCGGATTCATCGATGATTTCCATTTCCCCGTAGGTCAGGCCGATGCCTGCATCGGCCTGCAGCAGCGGCACCTGCCGCGCCAGCTTGTCGGGCAGCAGCTCGTCGTCGCCGTCGATGAACACCAGAAACTCGCCGCGCGCCACCCGCCGCCCCGCATTGCGCTGGCGCGCATTGCCGCTCCGCCCCTGGCGCGCCAGTTCCGCCACTTCGGGGAGTTCCAGCAGCTGCACCTGCGGCCAGCGCTCGCGAATGATCGCCGCCGTCCGGTCATGCGAGCCGCCGTCAACGACAATGACCTCCGCCGGGAGCGTCTGCGCCAGGCACGATTCGAGGCAGCGCGCGATGAACCGTTCCTGGTTGAACGCCGACACGATGATGCTCGCGACCGATTGCGTGTCCGTCGTCATGCCTCTTTCCGCGCGGCGAACCATGCCACCGTCCCCCCGTCGTATGCGCGGGTGGTGAGCCGCAGCCCGGCAAATTCCCGTGCCAGCAGCGCGCGCAGTGTCGCCTCCGTGAAGTAGCTCATGTACATCCGCGGCATCAGCATAAAACGCCGCCAGTGCTTGTAGAGCAGCCGCGGCGACTCTGCCAGGGTCAGTGTCCGCCGCGTCAAGCTGCGCAGGTAAGCGCGGCGCGCGTCGTACATGACCGCGTAATCGTCCGGCCAGAGCCCGACACAGCCCCAGAATACCCCTCCGGGCCGCAAGATCCGCTTCACTTCCGCCATGGCCGCTGCCGGGTCGAGAAAATAGTCCAGCGTCGCCAGCGAACAGGCCTGGGCAAAGGCGGCATCAGCGAGGGGCAGGAATTCGGCTGTGCCCCATGCCACCCCCTCACCGGCCGGTAACTGCACATACGGATCGATACCGTAATAGGAGAGCCGGGGAAAGTGCTGCGCCAGCCGCCCGTCTTTGCAACCGATATCCGCAAGCGGCCCCTCACTGCATTTGACCCATTGCAACAGGGCAGCGAGATTCTCTTCCCCGCTGGCGCGCCCTGCCGGCGTGCGTCGACGTCGCCACATCGCCAGCTGTCGATTAACTTCCTGCCAGGTCCGGAGCTGTGCCGCCAGACGGCGTGCCATCTCGTCCGGCACCCGAAGATCAGGCAGGCCATTGCACTGGGGGAACGTGCGAGCGCAATCCGTGCAAACGCCGGCATCGCGCAACACCAAGTGGCAGTAGGGGCACGCCCACAGTTCCCCCGTCATTATGCCTTCTGCACCCATCCGGCAGCGCATGCCCGCATAAACTCGTCCATCCGGCCGGCCTGCTGCTCCCGGTTGAATTGCCGGTGCAGCAACTGCCAGTCGGGCTGCGGCAACCGCTGCTCCCGGCACGCGGCAACCGCCGTGCTCAGCATATCGGCAATCGCCGCCGGGTCGTCAGGCGCAACCGTCCATCCCAGCC
>CAZFBR010000289.1:0-3410 GCA_964517215.1 uncultured bacterium | reverse complement strand
CCCGCCTGCTTGAGCGCCTGATAGCGACGCAATTCATCCGCCACCGTCTGTGGCAGTGGTCGCAGCGCGGTCAGCAGCGTCTCCAGCCGGGCCCGGCCGCGCTCCTCATCGTCCAGCAGATGGGCGATCGTCTCACCCGCCAGCAGGCGCCGGTTCTGTTCTTCAGAGAGTGCGATCAATTCGCGCAACAGCGCCACCGCGTCGTCAGCCCTGGACATTAAGCCCGCCCGGGCGCGAGCCCGTCTGGGTCATGCTCGCCTGTTCGCCCGACGAGCGGATCACCTCGTCCCAGACCTCGCGCAGGTCGCCCAGATGCTGCAGCACCTCGCGCAGGATGGTCACATCCTTTTTGATATTGGCTTCAATCAGCCGCCGGTTGAGATATTCATAGATGCGATAGAGATTGCCCGACAGTTCGCCCGCACTCATATTGAGCGACACCATGAGCTCGGTGAGGATATCCTGGGTGCGCACAATGCGCTGGTTGACGATATCGAATTTCTTCAGCGGGATATTTTCTTCCGCTTCGCGCAGGAACCGGATCGCCCCGTCATACAGCATCAGGATCAGTTTCCCCTGATTGGCGGTCTTGACCTGCGTATCCCTGTATTGCTGATAGGGATTATTCATCGCCCCTCACCTTCCCGGCATGCCCATACCCGACTGCCGACACACATGCCACTTCTTATATCGGCACCGCCACTTGAGAACTTGAGTCAAGGAACCAGCACGGAAACCCTGCTGACACATTTGCACATTTGCAGTTTTTATATCTTACTGAATTGTTTTCAATAGTGTAGCAATCACTTCTGGCAGTTTCGGTAATTCCGGCGCATTCAGTTCGTGCAAGGCCGCAATCTTCCGCACCCCGGCCGGCCAATCAACCTTCTGCTCATCCGCCATCGGCAATAGCATCAATCCATCCGCATTAGCCAGGGCGGCCGTCGCATCAGCCGCCCGCGCCCCGGCAATAGCCACGCCATGCGTTGCGGTATTCTCAAAAACAATATCCGGATGCGCGGCAATAAACCGTTCCAACCACAGCCGGTACTGTTCCATCGGCGGAGTCACGGTAACCATGCCGCTGACCCCGCGCACAACCCTGGCGCCATGCTTGTGCCGGCGCCGCTCACTGGTCTCCAGCGTGGCAAAACGCTGCACCTGCTGCAGCGCTTCACGCCCGTACAAGGTCCCCGCCGCATGGCTGGCGCCCGCCGACGGATAGGCAAGATCCTGCCCGATCATGATCACCCGCTTTGCCCCGCACGCCGCTGCCAGTTGATAGAGGATCATTACCGCCGAGCCACCCGCATGGGAAAACGCCGGCAGGCGGCCAATCTCCGGAAAAAAGCTGTTCAGCGGATAGTCGTCGTCATAATAGCGCCGCCGGGCAAACCAGCGCGCCACCCCCGGATCAGCAGTCAGGGTCGTCAGCAGCGTGGTCATCGAGCCGTCACCATCCGGCCCGCCGGCAAAATGTTTCTGTGATACCGCTTGCGGGTCATTGCTGACCACCAGTTCAGGCAGACGGCCCAGGCGCCGCAGCACCGGCCAGGCGGTATCCACCGCCCAGATCGGCCCGGCAAATGACCGTAGCGCCGGCCCGGCATCGTTCAGCGACGGTCCCGCCGCCACGATCACTGCGGTCGCGCCGCTCGCGCGCGGCTGCCAGGCCGCCAGCGTCGGATTGAGCGCCGCCTGTGCGGCAAAATTTTCCAGCCACAAGGCGCCGAACGCACTGCAGGTCACCTGCTCGGCCGCCCACCGCTCGATGGCTTCCTGCACCTGCCGTTCCGCCGCCGCATAGCGCGGGTCGTGCCGGTAGGCCGGGCCGCGCACCACGCGAATGAACCGGTAGCGCGACGCCTGCCAATCCGCGAGAACAACCGGATCATGCCCCGGCGGCAGCAGGCCCACGCCTGCCGGCAGCGTCGGCAGGAATGCCGGCTGTTCGACTGCAACCACCCGGCAGTCCCCGCGCGCCGCCAGCGGCGGCAGCATGTACCCCAACCCCGGCCCGACGACAAAAAGCAGTGTTTCCGCTTGCACCTGCAGCGCCGCCGCCTGCCGTTCACCCTCGATAGTCGGCTGATAGCGCGAATGAATGCTCCGCCCGGAATCGTCCTGCAGTTCGCGCGCGCCGGCGCGATCAATCAGTCGCAGCATGCCGGCCGCACCCGCGCGCGATAGCGGGCAATCGCCGCGACAAACGCGTCGGGATCATCAATGGCATTGAGTTCGCGCCGCAGTTCCACCGCCCCGGGCAGCCCGCGCGTATAGCCCGCTGTCAGTTTGCGCATTTCCACCGTCCCCTTGTGGCCGCCCTTGGCCGCCACGTTGAGTCGGGTATGCTCGATAAAGACCTGCAAACCCTCGTCGGGCGCCGGCACCCACATCGTCCCGCGAAGAACAGCGGCAATCTCCTTCAGCAGCCACGGATGCCCCAGCGTCGCACGGCCGACCATCACCGCGTCGCACCCCGTCTCGTCGAACATGCGCCGCGCATCCGCGCCGGTGCGGATGTCGCCGTTGCCGATCACCGGAATCCGCACCGCGCGTTTCACCGCCGCGATTACCGACCAGTCGGCCGCGCCGGTGTACATCTGCTGCGCAGTGCGGGGATGGACCGCCAGCCAGTCGGCCCCCGCCAGTTCGCAGCGCTGCGCCACCTCGACCGCATTCAGCTTTTTCCAGCCGCTGCGGATCTTGACCGAGAGCGGCAGCGTCGTCCCCGCTCGCAATGCGCGCACGAGCTGTTCCAGTTCCTCGGGATGCTCCATCAGCCGCGAGCCGTTGCCGCTGCGCACGACATTGTGCGCCGGGCAGCCGCAGTTGAAATCAATGCCATCCGGGCACAGCCGCTCCTGCACCAGTCCCGCCGCCGCCTGCAATTCATCGGCGCGATGACCGAACAGCTGCACCGTCACCGGCCGCTCGTCGTCCGGGAACGACGCCATGCGCCATGTCTTTTTGTCGCCGCGCACAATTCCCGTGGCGCTGATCATTTCCGTCGTCATCAGGTCGGCATGATAACGCTTGACCAGCCGGCGAAAAACCCCGTCGGCAATGCCCGCCAGCGGCGCCAACGCCACCCCGCCGGGGCAAGGGAACCGGCTCATGCGCGCTCCGCCAGCAGGCCGAGCAGGATGCCGTTGTCCGAGGCGATCATCATCTCCTGCCCGAACACGCGCAACACCGCCTGCAAAATCACGCCGCCGGCGACGATGATGTCCGCGCGACCCGGCCCCAACCCCGGGAACAGTCCGCGCTCGGCGGTCGTCATCAGCCCCAGCAATCTCGTCAGTCGCGTGATATGCGCCGACGGCACCCGCGCGCCATGCACCGCCCGCGGATCGTATTCCGGCAGCGCCTGCGCCAACGCCGCGAAGGTGGTGGCCGTCCCGCCCACC
>CAZFBR010000288.1:0-3417 GCA_964517215.1 uncultured bacterium | reverse complement strand
GACCAAAATCGAAGATGCGGTCGAGCACCACACTCCCCAGCGCCGCGCTGGCGGGTACGCCGGTTTCCTCTTTGACGAACTGCGCGCGCATAAAATCGCCAATGCGCCCCGGGGTCACCATGGCGAGATACCCGGCCGCAGTGAAATTCAGCGCCGCGCGCGCCAGCGAATAGTTCGTCAGCGGGCGCAGCAGCAGTTGCCAACGCAACGACTTGAACACCGTCACCAGCACCAGCAGCGCAAGATTGTAGGTCCACACCTGCCAGCCGACCAGTTGCAGCGCCTGCCGCACCTCCGCCAGATTGATTCGCCACAGAATAACGACAAACAGCAGCACGCCAATGCTGCGAAACAGCCAGCGCTTCAAGCCGCCCGCTCCCGCAGCCGGGCACAGCCGCGCAGCACCGCGGCCAGCAGCAAATCCGCCGTCCGCCGCTGATCCGCCTCCGTCCGCTGCCAGCGTGCCACCTTGATTTCCCATTCGCACAATTCCGCCAGCAGCGGCTGCTCCGCCAGCGCGGCGACCGGCCCGCCGGCATTCAGCGCCGTCCGCGCCGCCTGCGCCGCACGTTCCAGCTCCGACCACAGGGCCTGCGCGGCGGCGACGTCGGCGCGCGCCGGGCTGAAGCTGATCTTTTCGCACCATGGCGCGGTGTTCTTCGGCAGTTCGCGCTGCAGCACTTCAGCGAGCGGCACCCGCGGCAGGGCGCCCGGGCCGACCCCGCCCGCACAGCAGTTGAGGGTGCGCCCCTTCCATGCCGCCGCCTCGCGCTCCAGCCAATGCCGCCAATACCCCATCTGCCGGGTCGAGGACAGTCCGGTCAGATCCAGCCCGCGATACAGTCCGCGCCCCTTGTTTTCCATGCTGGCATACCGGTTCAACTGCCGGCGCCAGCTGTCGTACAGGGCGGTGCCGCGCGTATACATCCGCTCGCCGCACAACGCCAGATCAACCCCGACCAGCGCGATCGGATTGCACCCCATGCGCCGGGCCAGATCGTACGCTGCGGTCACGACGCTGCCGCTCACCCGCAGATCGTCGATCGGCTCGCGCACCCGTCCGAGAAAACGGAGGGCGGGATGCCGCAGATTGAACGCCAGGGTGCGATTCGTCCAGGCGCGCAGCACCGTCGGATCGACCAGGGGGAACGCCACCAGCCGGGTGTCGGTCTGCGCATGCTCCCCCAGCAGCGACTGCGCATTGCCCCAGCCCGCATCGAGCGTCACCACCAGATCGGGCGTCACCCCGAGCCGGCGCAGCGGCGGCAGCGCGGTATCAACGGCAATCACCACCCCCCGGCCCTGCACCCGCGCCAGCAGCGCGCCGTTGTCGTCCAGCGACGGTCCGCCGCCGACCACAAATGCCGGACGGCCGCGGGCGGCGCCGTCAAGCCGCGTCGCCGGCGGCAGGGTCATGATCGCCGGCAGCGACGACCAGAAATGCTCCTGCCAGCGCGGCGCAAAGAGCAGCAGGGTCGCGCGGGTGCGCTGTTCGACGGTGATGCGCTCGCGCAGCCGATCGCGGAACACGCGGGAAAAGCCCGGGTACAGCTTGTCCACCCCGCGCAGCGCGACCTCGCCCGCCGCCGCCAGCGGATCCAGGGGCTGCGTCGCCACCACCCGCGCCGCCGCGGCGTCCGGATCGTCCTCGACGATGACCGTCACCTCGGGCCGCGCCAGCACTGTGCGCAAATCGTTCACCACCAGCGCCTGCGCGAGGATATCCAGCCGCGGCTCGACAATTGCCAGCGGCACTCCGGGATATTTCTGCTGCAGCGCAATCAGGTGGTAGCCCGCGCCCGCGCCCAGCACAACGTACAGCGGTGCCGGCGCCAGCCGGGTGACCACGTCGTGGGTTTCCTGCAGCGGGTTGTTCTCGGGATGCGCGGTGACCCGGGTCAGCGCGTCGAGCAGATTGGGCCAGCGGCCGCGGGTGATAATGCTGATGGCGCCGCGCTCGGCCTGCGCCAGCCGCGCCGCCAGCGCCGGATCGCGCGTCGCCAGCGCGGCCAGGTTGTCTTCGAACCGGCCCATCAGTCGGGGCGCATCAGGCCGCGGCTATTGCAGCCGCACATACAGCTCGCCGTCCCAGCGCGAAGCGCCGGGCGCCGGGCGCTGTTCAACCACCAGGCCCGAACCTTCCAGCCGGGCGCGCGGGAAATCGCTGCCCAACAGGCGCGTCACCTCGGCCAGGGACAGTCCCTTAAGGTCGGGCATGATCCCCGGCTGCTGGTCGTATTTCGTCTCCCGCCGCGGGCCCGTTACCGGCTTGAGCTGCTGGTCGAGCGTGGTCAGCGGATTGATCCCGAGCTGGGCGAGAATGCGCTTGGCCACGCGCTGGAAGACCGGCCCGGCCACCATCGCCCCGTAGTAGCCCTTCGCCGCATTCGGATCGGTGATCGATACGAGAATGGCCAGCCGCGGATCATCCGCCGGCGCCACCCCGATGAACGAGCCGATATACCGCCCCTCATAATAACCGCCGGTCTCATGATTCGGCAGGCGGGCGGTTCCCGTCTTGCCTGCCACTGAAAAACCGGCAATAGCGGCGCTCTTGCCGGTGCCGCGTTCAATCACTCCGCGCATCATCTGCAGCAGGGTGCGCGTCGTCTGGTAGCTCACCACCCGCCGCACCTCATGCCGCGCGCCGCGATACAGCACCGTCCCGTCGCGCGTCGTCACCGTGCGCACCAGATGCGGCTGCAGCAGCATGCCGCCGTTGGCAATCGCCGCCGCCGCGCAGGCCATCTGCATCGGTGTCACCGCCACCTCGTAGCCGAACGACAGCGAATGCCGCGACTGCCCCGACCATTGCGCCGGCCGGTGCAGCATCCCGCCCGCCTCGCCCGGCAGCTCCACCGCGGTCGGCAGGCCAAACCCGAAATCGCGCAGCACCTTGTACAGGTCCTCGGGCTTGATCCCCTCCACCGCCTCGACCATGCCGACATTGCAGGAGTTGGCCAGCACGTCGGCAAACGTCTGGTCGCCATGGTTGTGGGTGCACATGATCGTGCGCCCGGCGCGGGTAATGCTGCCGGCGCAGAAATAATGACGGTTCGGATCAAGCGCCTGTCTCTCAATCAGCGCCGCCGCAATGAAAATCTTGAAAATCGAGCCCGGCTCGAACATGTCGGTGATGGTGCGGTTGCGCAGATTCGCCCGGCTGGCGGTATCCAGCGAGACCGCGGGCGTGTTGGGATCATACGTCGGCCAGCTGGCCATGGCCAGCACCTCGCCGCTGCGCACGTCGAGCACGGTCACCGTCCCCGCCTTCGCCTCGTACTCCCTGCAGCTCGCAGCCAGCTCTTCCTCGGCGATATGCTGGGTCAGATGATTGATGGTCAGGGTCACCGTGGCCGGCGCGGGATTGGTGTCGGGATGGTAGCCCAGCCGCCCGTTTTCCCACAGTTCGATCCC
>CAZFBR010000287.1:0-3495 GCA_964517215.1 uncultured bacterium | reverse complement strand
GTCGGTGGCGCTGATCCGGGTCGCCGATATCAACAAGGTGACGGGCTACATCCGCGGCGGCTGCTCGCCCATCGGCATGAAGCGCGACTATTGTACCGTGCTGGACGTCTCGGCGCTGCAGCACGACGCAATCGTGGTCAGCCCGGGCAAGATCGGGCAGCAGATCGAACTCGCGCCGCGGGACTTGCTGACCGTGACCCGCGCCACGACGGCGGCGCTGGTCGGCACCGGCGTGGCGGCGGCAGCGACGGAACCATGAACGCGCAGATCGTGCGCGGCGGATTGGCGGCGGCGGCGCTGGCGGTGCTGACGGCGATTGTCGGGTTGGTCGGCTGCGGGCCAACGGCGGAGAATGCCGTTCCCCGCCTGGCCATTATCCAGTATGTGCCGACGGAACAGATGGAACGCGGCGTGGCGGGAATCACGGAAGCGCTGGCGAAGGCCGGGTACCGCGACGGGGAAACCGTGAGCATCACCCGCTTTGACGCCCAGGGCGACATGGGCCTGCTCATGGGGATCTGCCAGCAGGTCGCGGCGGCGGATTATGCCGTGGCGGTCACCGTCAGCACCCCGGCGCTGCAGGGGATGGCCAACGCCAATCGCGCCGGCCGGCTCATCCACATCTTCGGGCTGGTAACCGACCCGTTCAGCGCGGGAGTCGGCCTGCAGCGTGACCGGCCGACGCAGCATCCGCCGCACCTGGCGGGGATCGGCACCTTCGAGCCCGTGGCGGAAAGTTTCCGCATGGCCCGGCAGGTCAATCCGGCGCTGCGCCGGGTCGGGGTCGTCTATAATGCCGGCGAGGACTGCTCGCTCGCCTGCCTGACTATCGCGCGGACGACGGCGGCGCAACTGGGTATGACGCTGGAAGAGATGGCGATTGACAATTCCGCACTGGTGGGCGAGGCGACGCAGGCGCTGCTGGAACGCGGGGTCGAGGCGTTCTGGACCGGCGGCGACAATACCATCAATAATGTTTTTGCCGTGTATGCCGCGACGGCACGCCGGCGCGGGGTGCCGGTCTTCAGCTGCAATCTTGCGCATGTCGGGTTGGGCTCGCTTTTCAGCTACGGGGCCGACTATCATGACGTGGGACTGCTGATCGGGGACCTGGCGGCGCGCGCGCTGCGCGAGCCGCAGAGCGTGGCGGGCATGGCAATCACCGACGTCGCACCGCAACGACTGGCAGTGACCCGCGATCCCTTTCCTGAACTGAGCCCGGCATGGCAGGCGGCGTTGGTCCGGTTGCGCACGGTTGAGCAACAGCAGCCCGCCCGCTGATCGTTCGCCGACAAAAAAGGGCGACCGGCATTGCGCCGGCCGCCCGGATGATGCGTTGCCTATTTGCTGCAGGAGCAGCAGCACGACGTTTGCGTGGCGCAGGCGCAGGCGTCACCGCAGCAGCAATTATCCGGCGCGGACGAGGTGGCATACGCCGCGCTCAGGCCCAGGGTCAGTACCGCCGCTGCAATCATCAATGCTTTCTTCATGGTCGTTCTCCGTCAATCAGGTTGGTCCTGCTGCCGCCGGCTGCCCCCGCAAGGCGGTGGGCATGGGCGGCTGTGGCGGGTATGACGACGAGGTTTAGTCGCGCCACACCTGATTGAAGAGCAGTATCGGATACGCGGGCGGTGTCCATGCCCGCAGTTCGCTCGCGTCTGTGGTGTGTGGCGGCGGCAGGACGAATGGCGCAGCCGGCAGGGCGGGCGGCACGGTTGTCGCAGTTGCCGGCACTGCAGCCACAGTAGCCGTTGCACACGACGCTGCGTCGGGATGGCAATGACACGCAGCAGGGGCGCAGCAGGGCATGGTGCAGGCCTGCGCGTCGCCCGGGGTCAGGCAGAGAACCCCGACCCCAATGCCAATTATTGTCGCGGCAACCAGCATGAGCGTCTTCATGCCAAAAGTATACCAGTGAAGTATGATAATAAAATGAGAATACTAATTATCAGTGCGGCAATGAGTAATGCGTGCACGGTTGACCAGGGCATGCGCGGCGCGGATCGGTTCGGGGAGGCGGTAGCGGGTGCAGCAGACCTGCACCAGCCGCACGGCATCAGGGAGTGTGATGCGATGTCCGACCGAGACATAGACCGGTTTGATTTTTGCCCGAGTGCGCAGGACGGTGCCGATTTCTTCATCTGCAAGCGTGAGCGGGACCATGCTCCCGGCTGCCGGTTGCAGCGGCGCATGGCTGCCGCAGAGGATGCTCTTGGCGCAGCCGACGGTCGGGAGGTCGAGCCACAGGCCAAGGTGGCAGGCGAGGCCGAACCGGCGCGGGTGCGCGCGACCCTGCCCGTCGCAGATGACGGCGTCGGGAACCTGTTGCAGCTCAGCGAAGAGCGGCAGGAGCAGGGGAAGTTCGCGGAACGAGAGCAGGCCGGGCACATAGGGGAAGGTGAGCGGCGCGCAGCGGCAATGCTGCTCGATGATGGTCAATTCTGGCAGACGCATGACGACGATGCCGGCCCAGCCGTGGGTGTCGCCGCGCGCAAACGAGACATCTGCGCCCGCCACCAGCCGCGGCGCTGCCGGCAGCGCCGTTTCCCGCACTCGCGCCGCCAACTGCCGCTGCAGCGCGATTGCCGCCGTCGGTGTCATGGCCCAGTCATGCAGTGTCGGGATGCGCATGCCCAATTATACCACGTCGATGAGGTATATTGTTGCGTTGTCTGGTTGGAACAGGGCAACTGCTGTGCCGACAGATCTGTCGCTGATGCCGGTCAGTCGCAGGCGGGGGCGGGGCGTCGGGCGAGTTCGGGGCGCAGGTCTTCGACGATGCGGCCGCGGCTGCCCTTGTCGTCGAACTGCAGGTGCTCGACGTTGCCGTCGGGGCGGACGAGGTACTGCCCGCTGGCGTCGGCGGAACGCGGGTAGTAGCCGCCCTTGATGTCCTGGTAGAGGTCGACGGTGAACATGATGTCGCTGGCGCGCAGCTCATTGCGCGGGCGGACGGCCAGCCCGCGGTCGCCCGAGACCACGGCGAAGAGCCCGTGCGGGTTGCGGTAACCGGCGAACAGATTGCCGTTTTCCTTGACATAACAGTCGGCGTTGAGCGGGTAATCGCCGAGGTCGGTGATTTCGGTGAGGCCCAGGCCGCGGATGCGGAGACTCTTTTCCGAGGCCGCCAGCGGCAGCAGGGAAACGAACTGGTCGGGCGAGTGGGTGAGCAGAGTCGGGGTGACCCCCGGCTGGCGGCGCAGGCCCTCGATCATGCGGTAGCTGGTATGCACCACGCTGCCGTTGTAATCGACGTCATGCACCACCACCGCGTCGTCATAGGCGGCGCACGCCTCGCGGTAGCGGGCTTCGCTCCACGTCTGCTCGATGTAATCGTTGATGTTGCCGTAGATCAGCGGCGCGGCGAGGAACTCCTCCCGCGGCATGGCCAGCTTCTGCGGGCGGCGTTCGCGCGCCAGCTGCCCCCACAGCAGCGGATTGTAGACGGTGTCGGAACTGAAGAAGACGCGCGACTCGCCGCGGGTGAACCGCAGG
>CAZFBR010000286.1:0-3503 GCA_964517215.1 uncultured bacterium | reverse complement strand
CGCGCCGCCCCCTGCGCCCGCCACCCTGAATGTGATGCTGCCCCGTTCCACCACGGCACTAAGGACATCGACCGCAGCGGCGGTAGCCCCGCCGGTGCAGACCCCGCAGGAGACACCCATGGCGACCACGTCCGCCCAGCAGCTCGATTATGAAACGATGAAATATCGCGAAGTGTACAAGCTGGCCAATGAAGGGCTGGAAGTGGCGGAGATCTCCGCCCGCACCGGTTTTGGCGAGGGTGAAGTCGGGTTGGTGCTCGATCTGGCCAATCTGCGCCAGGCATGAGCCGCAGTCCGGACGGGCAGACGGCAGAGAAAAAATGAACCGTCGCCGTATGACGGCGACGAACCAGTTGTATGGAGGATGGACATGTTACACGGCATGGGTTTGCGCGAAGTACTGACGATGGGCGGCGGCACGCTGCTGGTGCTGCTGTTTGGCTCGGTGGTCTGCTGGACCATGGTGATTCAGCGGGTGCTGAGCTTCCTGATGCTGGAACGGCACAAGCGCCAGCCACTGATGGATCAGGTGGGGGCGGCGGTGCGGGCGGGGAATACCGACCTTGCGGGCGAACTCTGCCGCGCCTGTCCGGCGCCCTTTGCCCGGGTGATGCTGGCCGGCTTGCGCAGCCGCTCGGAGGGGGCCATGTCCCGCCGCATTCGTGAAGAGGTTGCCGGCCTGGAGCGGTTCACCACGGTGATCGCGACCATCGGCAGCGTCTCGGTCTATATCGGGCTGTTCGGCACGGTGCTCGGCATCATGCAGTCGTTCCAGGGCATTTCCACCGCGGGACCCGACGGCATGCGCGTGGCCATGCTCGGCATTGCGGAATCGCTGATCTGCACGGCGACCGGCCTGCTGGTGGCGGTGCCGGCGGTGATCGCGTATAACTTCATCGTGCGCTGGATTGATCGGTTCGTCCGCGATATGGAACTGGCCGCGTCGGAGATGAGCGAGTTGCTGGACGGCGGGGAGCGGGCCTGATGCTGCCCATTACCCGACGCCGGCCGATTGCGGAAATCAATATTGTGCCGTTCACCGATGTCTGTCTGGTGCTGCTGATCATTTTCATGATCGCGGCGCCGGCGATGCAGTTTTCCTGGCTGGATGTGGAATTGCCGACCGCAGCGGCGCCCGACCATGCCCCGGCCAAGCCGGTGGTGATCGGGGTGACCCAGGAAGGAATCGCGCGGATCGGGACGGACGAGTTCAACGTCATGCAGGATGCTGATCTGCTGCGGCTGCGCGAGACCCTGGCGCGCATGATCAGCCAGACCCCGGACCAGCCGCTGCTGATTCACGCGGACAAGCGCTGCGTGTATGATGCGGTGGTGCGGGTGCTCAATCAGATCAACCAGGCGGGGGGGAAGCAGCTGCTGCTGGGCATCACCCGGGAATAGCCGGCCGGCTGGGGTGCATCGGGGACGGCGGCGTGGCGGGTGTGCGCTGGCGGCGACGGGATGCCCCTCATCCCGCTCTCTCCCTGAGGGAGGGGTAAGCAAGTATCGCTGCCGGCGCATACGCTTCTCGGTAAGGGAGCGGGGAAAAAAGTATTTCGCGGATTGTGCGCATATGCTTTTTGCGGGGCTGCGCTTGCGCATGAATGATGAGTAATGTATAATTACCTTTCGCAATTACCTTGGAGGAGTGTCTTATGAAGCTGGGATGGCGGTTGGGGCTGATTGTCGCGGTGATTGGCATCGCCCTGTACAGTTTGTATCCGATTGACGAAAGTCTGACCTTGGGCCTTGACCTCAAGGGGGGGATGTACATGACCCTCGAAGTCGACCTGGCCAAGCTGCAGCAGCTTAAGCCGGGCGCCAATGAAGAGGATGCGGTCAATCGCGCGCTGGAGATTATCCGCGCCCGCGTTGATGAGTTCGGGGTGGCGGAACCGGTGATCGTGCGCGAAGGACGCGACCGCATCATCGTCCAGCTCCCCGGTGTGCGCAATATCGACCGGGCCAAGGAACTGATCCAGAACACCGCCACGCTCGAATTCAAGATGGTCCATAACGAGTACCTCGAGCAGGCGCTGCAGGGGAACATCCCCGCCGGCTATGAACTTGCCTATATCTACAAGAAAAATCCGGAAACCCAGAAATACGAGAAGTCGGAACCGATGGTACTGCGGGCCAAGCCGGAACTGACGGGCGAGCGCCTGACCAAGGCGCGCATCCAGTACGACGACCAGGGCATTGGCGGGCGCAAGCCCATCGTGGCGATTGAATTCGATGACGAGGGCGCGGAACTGTTCTCCACCCTGACCGCGGCCAATTTCCACAAGCAGCTGGCGATCGTGCTGGACGGCAAGGTGATGTCCGCGCCGTCGATCAATGCGCACATCGCGAACGGCAAGGCGGTCATTGAGGGCGATTTCACCCAGGACTATGCCAACGACCTGCGCATCATTCTTGAATCGGGCTCGCTCCCGGCGCCGGTCAATATCGTTGAAAACCGCACCATCGGGCCGACCCTGGGCAAGGAATCCATCCGCAAGGGCGTGCTGGCCTGCGCTGTCGGCCTGCTGATTGTTTTTGCCTTCATGTTCAGCTACTACCGTTTCGGCGGGTTCGTTGCCTGTCTGGCGCTGATCCTCAATATTGTCCTGCTGCTCGGCGGCATGGCCATGATGCACGCCACGCTGACCCTGCCCGGCATCGCCGGCATCATCCTCACCATCGGCATGGCGGTTGACGCCAACGTGCTGATCTTCGAGCGCATGCGCGAAGAGTTGCGCATCGGCAAGACCATCCGCGCGGCGGTCAGTGCGGGTTATGAAAAGGCGCTTTCCGCGATCATCGACTCGAACGTGACCACGGTCATTTCGGCGATCATCCTCTACCAGTTCGGCTCGGGTCCGATCAAGGGCTTTGCCGTGACCCTGGCCTGGGGTCTCGTGGCCTCCATGTTCACGGCGATTTTCGTCACGCGCGTGCTCTTCGAGGCGGTGCTGCGCAATCCCAATGTCCGCACCCTGTCGGTGGGGGGCAAGGAACTGATGCGCCTTTATGCACTGAATATCGATTTCGTGGCGCATCGCTGGAAGGCGATCACCGCCAGCGTGGTGCTGCTGGTGGTCGGAATCGCGTCGATTGTCGGGCATCGGGGACTGAATTACGGCATCGATTTTGTCGGCGGCACGAAGATCATCTTCCGCTTCGCCACCCCGGTAACCACGGCGGAGGAGGATGCAGTGCGCGACTGTCTGGACGCCATGCAGCTGGGCGGCAGCGTGCAGAATTACGAGGAGAACGGCATCCTTATCCAGACCAAGGGCGCGGAGTACACCGACAAGGTGTTCGAGTCGCTGCTGGCGGAGAAACTCAAGGCGGGCGGGCGTTTCGGCAGTGAAGAGGCGGTGCGCACCGCCCTGCAGCCGTTCGCGGCGCTGGGTGTGGCCGAGACGCTGCTCAAGAGCTTCTGCGTGGGCGACACCACGGGCGGGCGGATCGACCTCAATACGGTGTCGGACGCCAATCTGAAGTCGATGATCGAGAAG
>CAZFBR010000285.1:0-3519 GCA_964517215.1 uncultured bacterium | reverse complement strand
GCTGCTGCTCGACGCCAACATCCCCGAGAACAATGAAGGCGCGCGCGCCGTGACGGCGCAGCTATACGGTGGGGATACGGAAACCCGCATCCGCCAGGAAGTGCTGCTGGGCATCGGCGGCTGCCGCGCCCTGGAACTGGCCGGGATCAAGCCGACCTTCTACCACATGAACGAGGGTCATTCCGGGTTCCTCGCGCTGGAGCAGATGCACCATCTGATGCGCGAGCAGAAGCTGGGGTTTGAGGAGGCGCGCCAGGCGGCGCAGGCGCGCACGCTGTTCACCACGCACACGCCGGTGCCGGCGGGGATCGACCGGTTCGGGCTGCCGCTGGTGGAAAAATATCTCGCGGGCTACTGCGAGGCGCACAACCTGCCGCTGGCCAAGGTCATCACGCTCGGCAAGAGCCCGCTGGAAAATGAAAAGAACGAGTTCAACATGGCGGTATTTGCGCTGCGCATGTCGGCGTACCGCAACGGGGTGAGCGCGCTGCACGGGGTGGTGTCGCGCAAGATGTTCGACCAGGTCTGGCCGTCGGCGCAGGTTGACGAGGTGCCCATCGGGCACATCACCAACGGCGTGCATGCGCGGTCGTGGGTGGCCAACGAAATGGGCGCGCTGTACGACCGCTATCTCGGACCCGGCTGGATCAGCCATACGGTCAAGACGGATGTGTGGCGGCGGGTCGAGCGCATCCCCGCGGAGGAATTGTGGCGGGCGCGTGAGCGGCGGCGCGAACGGCTGGTGACCTTTGCGCGGCGGCGGCTGGCGGCGCAGGTCGCGGCGAAACACGGGGTGAAATCGGAAATCCAGGCGGCGGGCGAAGCGCTGCGGCCGGACGTGCTGACCATCGGCTTCGCCCGGCGGTTCGCCACCTACAAGCGCGCCAACCTGCTCTTCCGCGACGTCGAGCGGCTGAAGCGCATCCTCGGCAATCCCGCCTGCCCGGTGCAGATCCTCATCGCCGGCAAGGCGCATCCCAAGGACAATCTCGGCAAGGAACTGATCAAGCAACTGGTGCACCTGCAGCGCGAGCCGGGGCTGAGCGGGCGCATCGTCTTCGTCGAGAATTACGACATTTGCGTGGCCCGCTATCTGGTCGGCGGCGTCGATGTGTGGCTGAACAATCCGCGCCGCCCGCTCGAGGCGAGCGGCACCAGCGGCATGAAGGCGGCGATCAACGGCGTGCTCAATCTGTCGGTGCTCGACGGCTGGTGGGATGAGGGCTACCAGCCCGGGCTGGGCTGGGCGATCGGCGACCGGTCGGAGCATCTCGAGCCGAACGAACTGGACGAGCAGGACGAGATCGACGCGAATGCGCTGTATGACCTGCTGGAAAAGGAGGTCATTCCGACGTTCTACCAGCGCGGGGCCGACGGCCTGCCGCGCGAATGGATTGCGATGATCAAGCGCAACCTGGCGGCGCTGGCGCCGGTATTCAATACCGACCGCATGGTTGAGGAATACTGCACCCGCTATTATCTGCCCGGCCACGAGCGGGCGGCCAGGCTGATGGCGGACGGCCAGCAGCAGGTCCACGAACTGGTGAAATGGCAGGAGCGGCTGCGCGGGGCGTGGAAGGATGTCGCGGTGAAGCAGGTGGCGGTGAGCGGCGACGGGGATTACGCGGTCGCCCGCGCGACGGACGTGACGGTAACCCTGCAGCTCGGGGCGCTGACGCCGGATGATGTGCTGGTGGAATTGTGCCGCGGCCCGCTGGATACGCGCGACGAGGTGTCGCAGGCGTCGACCGAACCGATGCAGCTGGTGCGGCGGGACGGCGGCACGGCGGAATACCGCGCCGCATTTACCTTTGCGGAAAGCGGCCGGCAGGGGCTGGGGGTGCGCATCCTGCCGCGGCCCGGCCGCGAACTGAATTCATTCGAGGCCGGCCTGATTGTCTGGGCATAACCAGGGCGCAGGAATGAACGACGGACGGGGCGACGGCAGCGTCGCGTGCTGACCGGGAGGAAATGATGACGGAAACCCACGAAATTGCCATTGTGGTCGTAGTGGTGGTGCTGCTGATCGGCCTGATCGTCATGCTGAAGATGAAGAACCGGGGGATCCGGTTCATGCTGCGCACGTTGCGGGAGGAACAGCGCCCGGCGGCAGCGGCGCCGGCCAAGCGCGCCGGCATGGGTGGCGCGTACACGTCGGTCGATTTGCTCGAAGAGGGGAGCATCCTGGCCGAGGATGTGCACGACACGGCGGGCAAGATGGTGCTGCTCGATGCGGGCACGGTGCTGACCAAGAAGAACATCGAAAAACTGAAGAACTGGGGCGTCCGCTCCGTGTTCCTGAAATAGGCCGCGGTCGTCCGGTGATGAGTCGCCTGCGTGCCTGGTATGACGGCCTCTGGGGCCGGTACCGCACCTCGCTGTGGCGCGAGGGGATTGAGACGATTGTCGTCGCGCTGGGCCTCGCCCTGCTCATTCGCGCGTTCATTGTGCAGGCGTTCTACATTCCCTCCAGCTCGATGGAGGATACGCTGCTGATCGATGACCATATCCTGGTTAACAAGTTCGTCTACCGGTTCAGCGACCCGCAGCGGCACGATATCGTGGTCTTCATCTTCCCCGGTTCGCTGGCGGCGGATGAACCGAAGGACTACATCAAGCGGGTGATCGGTCGGCCGGGCGAGACGGTGCTGGTGCGGGGCGGGCTGGTCTATCTGAACGGTGACAGCACGCCGCTGCGGGAACCCTTCGCCATCCAGCGCGGCGACTTTGACCTGCGCGGCGACTACGGGCCGGTGCGGGTGCCGCGTGTGGGCGAAGCGGTGCGGCTGGGCGAGCTAAATGACTGGGAACGGGAACTCTACCATGAGCTGCAGCGGCGGCGGGGGCGCGACCTGCGCTGGATCGGCAACCGGGCATTCATCGACGGAGTGGAAACCCCGACGCTGACCATTGACCAGGAATACTACTTCGTCATGGGCGACAACCGCAAGAACAGCCAGGACAGCCGGTTCTGGGGGTTCCTGTCGCGCGATCGCATCCACGGGCGCGCGTTCTGCATCTACTGGCCGCTCAACCGCATCGGGCTGGTGGAATAGCGTGCGCACCCCGATCCAGCAGCGGGCGCGGTTGCTCGCCACCCTCTTCGTGCTGCCGGCGTTCCTGATCCTGTTTTTGCGCCTCGCGTGGCTGCATGTGGTGGCGGCGGACGATGTGTTAGAGCGCGTGGTGCCCAAAACCCCGTCGTATTCGGCGCAGGCGCGCGGCCCGATCCTTGACAACAGCGGCACGGCCCTGGCAGTGAGCGTGGCGGAATATTCGGCGGTGGCCAACGCGTCGCGCATTACCGATGAGGAGAAGCTGCCGACGGCGGAAAAGCTCGCGCCGGCGCTGGGGATGACCGCCGCGGAGCTGCTGCCGCTGCTCAGGCAGAACACCGGTTTCGTCTGGCTCAAGCGCCACCTGACCCCGGAGCAGGAGCAGGCGGTGCGGGCGCTGAAACTGGCGCAGATCAGTCTCGTCCCCGATTACCGGCGCTCGTATCCGTTCGGGTCGCTGGCG
>CAZFBR010000284.1:0-3540 GCA_964517215.1 uncultured bacterium | reverse complement strand
ATGTTTTATTGGGAAGGGTTGTTTTATTATGTGGCGTTCATTTTGTTGGCGGTAGTGCTTGTCGTAGTGTCTGGTACGGTGCGACGGTCAGGAGCAGGCCTCAGTATAAGAAACGGATTTCTGCTGGTGCTGCTGTTTGCGGCGGGGTTTTCCGCAATAAAGACGATCCCGACGATCGACCTGCTGACGGTATCGTCACGGCCGGTGCCGGCGGTCAAGAACGTGTTTGAACCCCGGATGATCCTCGATTCACTGTTGTTGCAGCGTTCGACAGACGGGTATCTCACAATCGACCCCGCCACCGGCGATCCCCGCGAGGGATTCATCTACCTTGGAATTATCCCACCGCTGTTGCTATTGCCGGCGCTGCTGCTGTCATCAAGACGCTGGCTGTATTTCGCCTGGCTGCTGCTGACCTGCCTGCTGCTATTCGGCAGTGCCGATACTCGCTGGGGACTGCCATGGCAGTTGCTGCACCGCCTGCCGCCGTATGGCAATTTGTGGTATACGCCGCGCGTCGTCTTTCTACTGTACCTGCTGTGCGCAATCGGTGCGGCGGAAACGGCAACTTGGTTGCAGTTGAAGCGACTGGGCTGGTGCGGTACGTTGCTCATGCTTTGCGCTGGAGTCGAATTGCTGGTGGTCAACCGACCGATGTGGGAACGTGGCTTCTCCTTGATTCCGCAATTCCGCACACTGCCGCGATGCCAGCAGCCGTTTATCCAGGAACGCGGCGGGTTTGTCACGGAAAATGACTGGCGTATCGTCTGGTGCGGTCACGGCAACGTCGATCTGTTTAATGATATCCCCATGCCGCGTTCGGCCCGAGCGGTTAGCGATGCCGATTACACCGGAGAATGGCAGATACTGGCGGGCAACGCGGCAGTGCATGAAGTCAGGTTCACCCCGTTGCTGCTCACGATTACGGGTGATTTTTCCTCGCCCTGCAGCATGGTAATCAACCAGAACTATTGTCGCGGATGGCGGGCATGGGGAGGAAAGACCGGTGCATATGAGGGGCGGCTGGCGGTACAAATCCCTCCGGGCGCCAGGACCGTACGACTGTTCTTTCTCCCGTGGTCGCTATTGGCCGGGGTGTTGATAACCATACTGACTATGAGCGCGGCACTGCGGGGGTGCTACCGCGCCCGTTGTGCGCGGAGGATAACCCGGTGTTGAAACGGATATGGAAAATTATCGGGTGCCTTGTGTGCCATGCTGGCCGGCAGTGCTGTTGGTGGCATGACGCATAATACGGCGCCTGTTTTCCCTACGCGTTATGTTCAATGTGTTACGGATTCTCTGGGCCTACGCGGTTGGCCGACCGACTGCCGGCAGCGGACCGCTGCTACTCATGCTCGAAAGTAGTTCACAATGCAACCTCGATTGTGTCATGCGGCCAGCTGTGCGATGATGAACGCTGGCGGCGACTGGCGTAGGCTGGCCTGACCGTACTTATGGTGTGCCTCGATGCGCCGGAAACGGCGGCGTATGAGGCCATTCGCCGGGGGGCGAGCTTTACCACGTTGGTGGAAAATCTGCGCACGGCAGTGTTGGTCAAACGGCAGGCCGGGTGGCACCTGCCGCTGCTGGCGGTGCAGCAGGTGATTATGATAACTAACCGGTCGGCAACTGCGCCGTTGTGTGGCCAACGGCCGTCACCACACTTCCGTCCGCCGGAACTGCACGCATGCGGGTCGAGTAGCTCCGGCAGATGACCCACCAGCCTCGCCAACAAAATCCTGAGGCGGATTCGCTAACGGGTAGCCACCTCAGTACCGGTTGCCGTCCGGGCTGGTGGCATGCGCGTCCGGTCCCGCAGAATGCTCAATCTGACTGATGGAAAAGTTTGACGCACCAGTTGCTGATGGCCGAAAACGAAATGCCGTAGATGAGGTTGTTCTCTATCTCGCAGGCTGAGCGGCAGGACCGGCAGTTTTCCGGCCGGGGCAGCCGGCGGAAAGCGGTGGCAAAATCAGTCGCAAATACATTCAAGGAGGGATCGCGGTTTACCAGCAGACCGCAGGAAGAGAGCGAACCGTCAGGATAAATCTGGCAGTATAACTGTCCGGCGCGGCAGGTAAACGTCGGGTGGGGATGCTGCGTGGTAAGGGTTTCGTAATCCGGCCACGCCAGCAGATGCCGCAGGTACGGGATGGACGAGCCAACCGGCTGACCGGCACGCTTGCACGCCAGTAGGCGGGCAAACGTGCCGTGCAGCTGCACGGTTGACAGCAGCAGCCCAGCGAGCTGTTCCCGCTGTGGCGGATGAACGTCGGGAACAGCTCCGGTGTGAAAATTCAGGGGAACAAAGTTGGCATACGTGTGGAAGCGGCGGGCGAGGGTGAGCAGATAATCGATCTGATCCAGATTGCGCGCCGTCAGCGTGGCGGTCAGCCAGAACGGGATTTTGTCCGCGGCGAGCAACTCGCAGGCGTGAAGCACCGCAGCATGAGAACCGCGACCGCGCAGCGCATCGTGTGCCGGCTCATCCCCGTCACAGGACAACATCACCTGATGGACATGGCGCAGCGCGGTACGGTGCTGCGGGATCAGCATGCCGTTGGTGGAGAGCACGACAAACAAACCGGCGGCGGCGGCTTCGGCGAAGAGGCTGTCACAGTCCGGATGGCAGAGGGGCTCGCCACCGGTAAAATTCAGCTTGCGCACCCCCGCTCGCGCCATCTGCCTCACCAAACGATGGGCGGCGGCGGTATCCATGGCGGCGGGCAGGCGCCGGGACAAGGTGCTGATCGAACAATAGCGGCAGGCCGCGTTGCACTGCAGGGTGGTATTGAGATAGACCCCGAGGGGATAGCGGAAGCGGGAAGAGCAGCGTGCCGCCAGCGCGATGAGGCCGGAACTCAGCATGGTGCGCCATAGGTGCCATCCGGCAACACGCGACGGAGTGGGAAAAGTGCTGTTGGTCATGCGCGGTCACCTAAGTGCCGATAATATGAATCTGTCAAACTGTTATTGTAAAATAGCACGAGTGATATCTGTTCCATTTGTGATGTTTCTCCGGCGGGGTGGATATGCGGTTAAGCAACTTACGCCAGTCCCGCCTCACAGTTAACCGGGCTCATATAGCCCGGGTGCGAATGTAGCCGCTGCCGGTTGTAGAACACATTGCCATACTCGAAAATACTCGTCATGGCCGTCTGGCACGTCGCATAATGATCACAATATCTGTGCTCCGTCTTCAACGTGTGGAAAAAACTATCCGCGTACGCATTGTCGCAGCAGTTTCCCCTACCGCTCATGCTACCGAATATCAGGTGCTGCTGCAACTCCTGCTGGTATTCACAGCTCGCGTACTGCGTCCCGCGGTCAGAATGGAATATTACCGGCGCCGCCCCGCGTCGCGTTATGGCCTGCCGTAGTGCATACAGAACCAAAGCGGTGACCAGGCGCGCCACCCGGTTCTTGCCGACCTTGGTTTCCGGCTCCTCCCTGGTTAAATTCCGCCCTGATGCGCGGGTTGCCGTAGGCCTTGTGGCTGGCCTTGTGCGCGTCCTTGATCCGGTTGAGCATCAACGC
>CAZFBR010000283.1:0-3551 GCA_964517215.1 uncultured bacterium | reverse complement strand
CGTTCAGTCGTGTTGTGTCTTTTCCGCCAGATCGTCAGTCCGCGCCGGTGCAGCCACGCGCCGGCCGCCAGGAGCGCCAGCGCCAGCAGCGCGCCCGCCGCGCGCCGCCACTGCGCGCGCTCCCGCCACAGCAGCATGACCGCCAGCCCGCAGGCGAGATAGGCATAGCGCGGATGCAGCCAGACCAGGGCGCCGATCAATACCGCCGTCGCCACCGGGCCGGCCGCCGGTGTTTGCCATAGCCGCCGCAGCGTCACGGTCACGAGCAGTGCTGCGGTCGTTTCCGGATAGATATGCACTGCCAGCGTTGCCAGCGGCGCAGTCGCCGCCACAGTCACCCAGGCCCGCCAGCCGTTCGCCGAGCCGAACGCCGCCGTCAGCAGCAGATAGAGTTCGGCCGCCAACAGGGCGCTGATCGCCATCTGGGTCGCGATCGCGCCGCCGTCACCCGCCAGCGCATGGCCCGGGACCAGCAGCAGGGCGTACGCCGGCAAGTATCCGGAATGCAGTTCACTGCGCCCGGCCGCGCGCGGAAATACCTCCAGACGCTCATACAGCCAGGGTGCAACATTATTCGTCAGATCGAGGTCACCGTCGGCCACCACGCTCTTCGTCATCCACAGGTAATACGGTTCGTCACCGTGCACATCATGCAGGCGGATTGCCGGAAACGCCGCCATGGAGCACAGGAGCGCGGCAACAGCGGCCGCCAAGCCGCGGCGCGCGACCGTCTCGCGCTTGAGCGTCAGCGCCCAGCTGACCGCGGCCGCGCCCACCCCAACAATCCATACCGCCAGCAACACATACTTGTGCGCACCCAGCGGATTGCGGAACTGCACCGATCCGCTGCGGACGAAACTCCCGGCCAGCGCCAGCCAGCCGGCCGCCAGCGGCATCATCCAGCACGGCAACCGAGTACCGCCGGCCAGCCTCAGGGCCAGATGCTGCCCGTGCGCCAGGGCCACCGCCGCCAGCGCCGCCAGGCCACCGCATACCACCGCCAGCCGAATATCAGCCGCCGCTGTCAACACCAGGTGCGCAACATAAACGCCGAGCGGCACAATCCCCAAGAACGCCAGCAGCCGCATACGCGGTAGCATCAGGCGTTTCTCCTGCTCTGCCGCCGGCCGCAGCGCAGGAGACCGGCGATGCCGACCGCCGCCAACAGCATCAGCCCCACCCCCCGCCTGAATACCGTCGGCCGGTATTCGAATGTCACCCGGTGCGTGCCGGCAGGGAGCAACGGCGTCCGCAACAGCTCGCCCGTGACCGGCATCAGCTCCCCGTCAGGGCGACGATAGCACCAGCCGGGATAGTTCAGCATCGGGACTTCAACCATGCCCGGCGCACGCAGCACCACCGTCGCCTGCCATGCATCCGGTCGCACTACCGCATCGGAGAACGCAGCCTGCGCCGACCGGCGCCGGAACAGGGTCCCCGCCGCTGTCGTCGCCACTGCCGACCATGATTGCGTATCCGGCACCGCGCCCGGGCGCAACACCAGATGGTCCAGCCGCAACCGCGCCCATACCGGGTCGGCAAGTTGCGGTGTGCCCAGCGGATTATTCTCATCCGCATCACGACCCGCAGCCGGCCTGATCAGCGCAGCATACTCACGCAGCACCAACGGGTCGTACCCGTCCACACTCGGCGCGCGGTACAGCGTCCCGGCGTTGCGCCAGGCGAATTTCGTGTCAAACCAGCAGCGCGCGCCGGCGGGAATCTGCTCACGCAACCCGGTCAGGTCCGGGTACAGCGGCGACGGATTGTATACCGCGAAACCGCGGAGAAACCACACACACTCCGCCACGAGAATGAGCAGCAGCAGCAGTTGCGCGCGCCGCCGCCACTGCGGCCGGAAATGGTGCAGCGTCGCCACCGCCAGCAACCCCGTCGTCACCAGCGTCAGCCGCTGCAGCGCCGCGCCAATGGTCGCCACCAGCACCGGCAGCCGGTCGGCATACTGTGTCGTCGCACCGAACAGAAAGGTGGCGACCAATTCGGCAATCGCCCGGCCGTAAACCAGCCAGAATCCGTAACCGGCGGCAAGCAGCATCAGGATGGCCGCCACCGGCCGGCTCCACGCCCGCCCGCTCCGTTCCGTCCACAGCTGCCGCCAGCCGCCGCCAGCCAGCACTGCACCGGCAAATGCATGCAGCACCAGCAGGCGCACCGGCCAGCGGAACAAGTGAAAGCCCGGCAGCCAGTCATAGGCCCAGCGGCAGAACGGCAGATGCTTTCCCACCGCCAGCAAGAGCGTCGTCCCCAGTACCACAATATAAAAGAGCTGCGGATCAGGCCAGCGCCGGCGCGCCACCGCCAGGATCACCAGCAGCAGCGGCACCACCCCCAGATACAGATAATATTCTTCAAACCCGATCAGCTTCCGCCAGAGCAACTGCCAATAGTCACCCGTGCGTCCCGAACCGTACAGATACGGCATGACCATCCTCACCGCGCTGCGCGGTTCCAGCGACCAGTAGGTAAACATGGCATAATCGTCAACCGCGCTGACCCTGGTGCTATGCCGCAACAGTTCCGCGGCCGGCAGGAACTGAGGTGCAGCCAGCACCCCCGCAAGACCGAGCGCCAGCAGCGGCAACAGCAGGAACCGCCAGCGCGGCATGCCGCACTCGCGCCGGAACAGCAGCCAGCCGTGGCGCGCAACCAGCAGGAGCCCCGTGTAATAACAGAGCTGCGGATGGCCGGCAAGCAGTTGGCAGGCGAACGCCACCGCCATGAATCCGAGCCAGCGCCGCTCACCGGAACGGGTGAACCGCTCGTAGCAGAGCACGCTCAGCGGCAGCCATGCCGCGGTCATCACCATCGTCAGATGACCCCACGCCATGCAGGTCGCCAGATAGCCGCTCCCCGCATAGACCGCGCCCGTCACCAATGCCGCACCCGTACTGCGCCAGTAATGCCTTCCCAGCCGGTACATCGCCCACCCGGCAAGAATGAGATGGCTAACGATCAGCAGATTGGCCGCCTGTGTTGCCGGGAAAAGCAGTGCGGCCAACAGAACCGGCGGATAGAAAAATGCGGGTTGCATGGCGGCGAGGAACGGCTTGCCGCAAAAGGCAAAGGGATCCCAATAGGGCGGGACGCCGCAGGTCAGCACCGACCAGCGCATATAATCGAGCCAGATGACAAACTGCTGCCGCAGGTCGGCGGCCCGCAGGAGGTCGGCAGACAGTATGCGCCACCCGTATGCGAACAGGAACAGGCCGGCAACACCGGCCAGCACAAAGGTATCGCTGCCGCACAGTACGCGAATTATTCGCCGACGAGCCATAGCGGAAGAATACCACTCCGCCAGCAAGTTCGTCAACGTTGGCCGTGCCATCCAGAGATGCGGCATAATCTCTGCCTTTCGCGTCACGTCGGACAGCCGAAAGCCAATGCGGCGCAAAAATGGCAGCCATACTTTTTCCGTCGACAAACCAGTTCGTACTGCTTGCGCCATACGAATGCCGCGAAACAGCCGGGGCGTCCTGCTTGCTTCATTCGACCCAAGCGATATGCATGCCACGATTGCCGCTGACGCAACC
>CAZFBR010000282.1:0-3564 GCA_964517215.1 uncultured bacterium | reverse complement strand
CCATTCATCGACTCCGGCGAGAAGATCCGCGTCAACACCGGCGACGGCTCGTATCTAGAGAGAGCTTAAGCTTCCTTTGCCTCTTCTGGCGTAAGGCTGGCCTGCGCGTGCCGCTGCAGGTGGTGCCGCTCTTGACGCAGGACTTGCAGGCTGACTTGCCACGCCTACTGGCGACACAGGAGGAACCGTTTGGCGACCTGAGCATCTGGGCGCAGTACCGGCTGCTGCACCAGGTGCGGGCGTCGGGCGTCACGGTCATGTTAGACGGGCAGGGCGGCGATGAACTGCTGGCGGGGTATGACCACTTCACCATGAATTACTACCGCGAACTCCTCAGCGCACATGCCTGGGGGTTGCTGGGCAAAGAACTGCTGGCGAAGTTCATACGTTCCGTTGGAGCGGCTGATGTGGTATTTGCCCGCATGTGTTTCAGCTACCTGCGCCGCATGATCACCGCGGCAGCGGTGGTGCCGCAGAGGCGGGGCGCCGCCGGGGTGGCGACCGAGCGGCACGGGCTACACGCGATACTGCATCGCTCGATGGAACAGGATTCGCTGCCGCAACTGCTGCGCTACGCGGATAAGAACGCCATGGCGTCGTCGGTCGAGGTCCGGGTGCCGTTCCTTGACCACCGGCTGGTGGAACTGTGTGCGTCCCTGGCTGGGTCGTGGCTCATCCGCAACGGCGAGAACAAGTATCTGCTGCGCCGGGCGATGACCGGGTTGATGCCCCGGCAAATAGTGTGCCGCCAGACCAAACGCGGATTCTTCAGTGCCGCCGCTGTGCTGCCGCCGATCGCTCCTGAACGTGCTGAATACCTGCGTCGTCAGTTGCAGTTGGACGGCACCGTGCTGCCGGTGCGCGGCGCCGACTGGCGCTGGTGGTGCCTCAATGCCTGGCACAATGCCTTATGCAGCATTTAAGCCGGGTGCAGGCAATCACCGGCACGACGAAAGGAGTGAACATGCCGTGCGTGTATTGCTGATCGATCCACCGGGAGAATTCAGGGGCGGACTGAATACCGGCCTCGCTTATCTGGCAGGTGCGGTGCGGGCGGCCGGGCATGATGTGCAGGTGCTGGACCTCAATAACCGCGACCTGGCGGATACCAACGCAACGCTGCTGGCGGTGGTGCGCCGCTGGCGACCGACGGTGGCTGGCTTCAGCATCATGAGCACCACCTACCGTACTGCCTGCCGGATGGCGGAGGAGATTCGCCGGCTGCTGCCCGGCGTCCTGCTGGTCATGGGCGGGGCGCAGGCGCATTACGAGCGGGCGCAGATATTTGCCGACTGCCCGGCCGTCGACTGGGTCATGCTCGGGGAATGCGAGGAACGCTTCCCGCAGGCGCTGGCACAGCGCGCTTCGACGGCGGCGGTGACCGTGCCCGGACTGCTGACCCGCGATCAGCCGCAGGGCGATGAGGACGGCATGCGGCTGCGCGAGATCCCGGTGGCCGGCCTCCCCCTCCCCGCCTATGAGCTGCTGGGCGTGCGCCGTGCCGTGCAGATCCCGCTGATGACCAGCCGCGGCTGCCCGTATCAGTGTGTCTTCTGCAATCCGTACCAGGGCCGGCATTGGCGCGGCCGACCGCTGGACGACGTATTTGCCGAACTGCAGATGAACATCAGGAAGTTTTCCCCGGCCAGCGTGCTGATTGAGGAACCGCTGTTCAATATGCATCCGGAGCGGGTCATCGAGTTCTGCCGGCGGTATCGGGCCGCCGGTCTCGGGCTGCCGTGGCGCTGCCTGTCGGGGTTGCGCGCTGACCGCGTGACGGAGCCGATGGTGCTGGCGATGCGCGATGCGGGCTGTGCGCAGGTGTCGATTGGCATCGAATCGCTGCATCCCGATGTCTTTCCGGCCGCCAACAAGGGGGAAACGCTGGCCGACATCGAGCGCGCCATCATGCTCTGCCGGCGGCATGGGATCGACTGCCTCGGCTCAATCATCATTGGGCTTCCGGGTGACACTTTCGAGCGGACGATGTATTCATTCCGGCGCGCATGCGAGCTCGGCATTGAGAAAAACACCAATTTCAGCCAGCTTTATCTTTACCCGGGGACACAGGCGTATGCCTGGTATCAGCAGCACGGGCGCATTCTCACTGATTATCGTGCCGCTGACCAGGTGTTCTCCAAGGTAAAGCAGATACGCGAAATGCGCATCTGCTGCGAGACGGATGACTTTCCGGCGCACGAGCGCCTTCGCGCGTACGAGACAATCCTCTGGCGCATGAAACGCTATCCGTTTCCATACGGCATGCCGGCCTGGCGTCGCCCGCTCTTCATTGCGGCCAACGTGTGGCGGTTTGACCGTGTCGCCAGCTACCCCGCGCATCTGGGGGAAATCGTATTCCGGGCCTGGCGCTATGTGCGCGAGCGCCGCTACATCAATAGCGAGCAGCATCATAACCTGTTCACCTTCATGCCGCTCGAAGAACAGTTCAGGGAGCAGGAATGAGCCGACGGTTGCGGCTGCTGGTCCTGGCCTATTATTTTCCCCCCGCCGGCGGTGCGGGGGTGCAGCGCATTGCCAAGCTGGTCAAGTATCTGTCGCGATCGGGTTGGGATATTACGGTACTGACCCCGGACCCCGCCGTGCACCGGGTGTGTGATGAGTCGCTGACTGCGGACATTCCCGATGCGGTGCGGGTTGTGCATAGCCTGTCGCTGGAACCGCGGCGTCGTCTGCAGGTCGCGGCCGGTGACCAGGGGAAAGCCGCGGCCCGGCCGTGGTATCGGCTGCTGCTGGATTTCGGCAGCGGCTGGCTGTGGCTGCCCGACTCAATGGTGCGCTGGGTCCCGGGCGCATTGTGGTCTTTGCGACGGTTGCTGGTCGGGCAGCCGCCCGATATGATCCTGGTCACGCTGCCGCCGTTCAGCCTTGCCTGGACGCTGCTGCTGAGCGGCGTGATGCGGCGTGTACCCACCGTGCTCGACTTTCGTGACCTATGGACCGACAACCCGTTCTACCGTGCCACCGGCATCCGAGATCGACTATGCCGGCATCTTGAGCAGCACATCATAAATGACGCGGCAGGCATCGTAACGGTGACCGGGACGCTGGTGCGGCAGGTGCGCGTGCATCAGGCGGCAGGGGCGCGACCACCGTTGCTGCTGGAAAACGGATTCGACGCCGATGATTGCGCCGGATTGAAGGCCCAACCGGCTTCCGACACAGGACCGGTTCGGATGGGCTACACCGGTTCGTTCTGCAGCGATTACGGACCACATTGGTTTCTGGCGGGTGTGCGGGAATATTGCCGGCAGTCGCCAGCAACGCTGCAGATCGATTTTATCGGCAGTTGCGAGGAGGATCACTTTGTGCCGGCGGAATTGGCCGGGATACCGGACGGGGTCGTGCGCTGCCATGGCTACCTGACGCATGGGGAAGCGCTGCGTCGCTTGTGTGACTGTGCGCTCGCGCTCGTCCTCTATCCGCCCGACAGCCGTTTCGCTGGCAGCCTGACGGGAAAAATATTTGAGTATATCGGATTGCGCCTGCCGATATTTGCCGTGGTGCCTCCGGGGGAGGTGGCGGAGATGATCCGTGAATATCGGT
>CAZFBR010000281.1:0-3575 GCA_964517215.1 uncultured bacterium | reverse complement strand
CTGGCGGCAGGCGCGCACGAACCGCGGCCAGAGCGCCAGATAATTGTGGTCAGTAATGGCGATGGCCGGCTGGCCCAGGGCGGCAACGCGTGCCACCCCGTCCTCCACCCGCATGCCGCTGTCGAAGATGAAATGATTATGCAGATGAACGAACGGTTCCATGGTCACCGACGAAAAAGGCCGGCCGCTGCCTGCGGCCGGCCGAATTTTGCACTGCTGCCTATTGCTGCTGTCCCGCCGGTGCTGCCGGCGCTGCCTGGCCCTGCGCCGGGGTCGCCGCGGACTGCGGGGCCGCCGGCGTGGCCGCGGGCGCGGCCTGGCCCTGCGCCGGGGCCGCCGCGGACTGCGGCGCCGCTGCCGGCGCCGGGGTTGCCGCCGGGGCTGCGGCCGGCGCCGCCGCCGGGGCCGCCGTCGTGCTCGCACCTGCCGGCGCGGGAATCTCGTCCGCCGACGTGTTCTTGGTGACCGACATGAACTGCGGGCCGAACAGTCCGACCACCACCGACCAGATGACAAAGGCAAAGGCCAGACCGATGGTCGTCTTGGTCAGCACATTGCCGCTGGTCGCGCCAAACAGCGTATTGCCCGAACCGCCGCCGAAAATCGCCCCCAGCCCCGCACCCTTGCCCTGCTGCAGCAGGACCACCACCATGAGTGCAACGCAAATGAGCACATGCACGCCAATCATCAGGTAATACAGGATCATGTTCTTTTCCTCGCTTTCTCTGCCCGGCGGCAATTGCCGCCGGATGCTCCGCAATAATCAGCCGCGCCCGGCGCGGCCAGAATGTCCTATGACACCAGCAGCGACTGCGCCGTCATTGCCGGCGGCACCTTCAGGCCCAGCAGCTGCAACACCGTCGGGGCAATGTCCGCCAGCTTGCCGTGCGGAATCAGGTTTTTCCCCGGCGCATCGTTCGCCACCCAGATGCAATCAACCGGAAACAGCGTGTGGCTGGTCTTGGTCATGCCCGTCTCGTAGTCAACCATCTGCTCCGAATTGCCATGGTCGGCGGTAATCAGCACGTGCCCGTCAAGTTCCAGCATGCGCGCGACCACCCTGCCGACACACTCGTCCACGACTTCGACCGCCTTTTTCGCCGCGGCGAAATCACCGGTATGCCCGACCATGTCGCCGTTGGCGAAGTTAACCGCAATGAACGCGTACGGATTGTTCGCCAGCCGCTTGAGCAGTTCCTCCGTGACGCGATAGGCCTCCATCTCCGGATGGCTGGCGAAGGTCGCGGGATCAAACCGTCCGTTTACCTCAACGTCGTCCTCGCCCGCGTACGGGGTCGTCGCCTTGCCGTTGCAGAAGCTCGTCACATGCCGGAATTTCTGCGTTTCCGCGATGCGCAGCTGCCGCATGCCGGCGGCGCTGATCACCTCGCCCAGCAGGTTGTCCATCGACCCGCCCTTGCCCATCGGCCCCATCAGGTACTCGGCAAACTCGTCGTAGTAGCGGGTGAACCCGAGGTAGGTCACCCGCGGCTTCGCCTGCAGTTTCCCGGGATACGCCGGGTCAACGAACGCGCGGGTCAGCTGGATGGCGCGGTCCTGCCGGTAATTGGTATGGAAGACGCAATCGCCGTCTTTGATTCCGTCATAATCCCCGACAATATGTGCCGGGATGTATTCGTCGAACATCACCACCCCGTCCGGGGTTTTGTCGTTCGCATAGGATGCCGCGACTGCCTGCGGTGCCGCTGCGGTCTTCCGCCCCTGTGCGCAGACGATGGCATGATACGCCTCGTCCGTCAACTGCCAGTTGGCCGAGCGGTCCATCGCATAATACCGCCCCATCACCGTGCCGATGACGCAGTTGCCGAGCTCCTGCATCACCTTTTCCAGCTTGAGCAGATACTCGAGGCAGCTGCGCGGCGGCGTGTCGCGCCCGTCGAGAAACGGGTGGAAAATGATGCGGCCCTGCGGATTCTCCTTGCGCGCCTGCCGCGCCAAAGCGAAGAGCTGCTCGCAATGCGCGTGCACCCCCTCGTCCTGCAGCAACCCGAGGAAATGCAGCCTGCCCTGCCCTTTTTTCCAGTGCTCCACAAAATTCCGCCACTTGGCCTCGTTGAAAAGCGAGCCGTCGCGGAAGGCGTCGTCGATGCGCTTGAGTTCCTGGATAACGATGCGCCCCGCCCCCATGTTGAGGTGCCCGACTTCGCTCGAGCCCTGATAGCCGTCAGGCAGGCCGACCGCCTCGCCCGCCGCGTCAAGCAGCGTGCGCGGATAGCGGTAGCAGTAGCGGTCGATATTCGGGGTCGCCGCGGCAAAGGCCGCATTTCCCCTGGGGTTCGGGTTGTACCCCCACCCGTCGCGAATCAGCAGACAAACTGGCCTCATTGCCATTCCTTTATCACCGCATCAGCCGTCATTCCGTTTTCCTCTCCCCACGGGAAAGGCCGCTCCCCAGCAGCAGGTGCAAGACCGTCCCCGCACCCCGACCCGCTCCCGCCGGGAGCGGGGGCAACGCGAGCCGTTCCCTCTATCCGCGCGCGAACTTGACGATGCGCGCGAACGATTCCGCCTCGAGCGCCGCGCCGCCGACCAGCGCCCCGTCGATGTCGGGCTGCCGCATGAGCTCGTCCACATTGTCCGGCTTGACGCTGCCGCCGTACTGGATGCGCATCTGCTCCGCCGTGCCGCCGAACATCTTCCGCAGTTCGCCGCGGATGAAGGCGTGCACTTCCTGCGCCTGCGCCGGGCTCGCCGTCTTGCCCGTGCCGATGGCCCATACCGGCTCGTAGGCGATGGTGATCTTTGCCGCGTCCGCCGCCGAGAGTCCCGCCAGGCCGCCGGCCAGCTGTGTGCCGACGACCTGCATCGTCGTCCCCGCCTCGCGCTGCGCCAGCAGCTCGCCCACCGCAACGATGGGCAGCAGCCCCGCCTTGAGCGCGGCCTTCGTTTTCTTGTTCACCGTCTCGTCGGTCTCGCCGAAGAACTGCCGCCGCTCGCTGTGGCCGATGACCACGCAGGCGCAGCCCGCATCGAGCAGCTGGCCGGGCGCCACCTCGCCGGTGAACGCGCCCTTTTCCTCCCAATACACATCCTGCGCGCCCACCATGATATTGCTGTCCTTGAGCGAGTCCGCCAGCGGCTTGAGCAGGGTGAACGTCGCACAGAGCGCGATGTCCGCATCCTTCACCGTCATCACCGCCGGTTTCAGCTTCGCCGCCATCTGCAGCGCCTCGCTGATCGTCTTGAACATCTTCCAGTTGCCGGCCAGGAACGGCCGCCGCGCGTTGCCCATGATCACCCTCCGTCGGTCAAACAAGCCGGGGCGCGGTCAGCGCGCCCCGGCGGATTATGCGTCGTGCTACTTGTCGTCGAGCGCTTCCGCGCCCGGCAGCGGCTTGCCCTCGAGGAACTCGAGGGACGCTCCGCCGCCCGTGCTGACGTGGCTCATCTTGTCCGCCACGCCCGCCTTGTTCACCGCCGACACCGAATCGCCGCCGCCGATGATCGTGACACAATCCTGCAGTTCCGCCAGCGCCAGCGCGATCGCGTTGGTGCCCGCCGCGAACTTCGGCATCTCGAACACGCCCATCGGGCCGTTCCACACCACCGTCTTG
>CAZFBR010000280.1:0-3587 GCA_964517215.1 uncultured bacterium | reverse complement strand
AGATCAACAATCAGGTGTTGAACCAAAGCAAACCGCTAACGACGATTGAAAAAACCTACCGCCGAACCGACGAAATCCATGCGCTGTGTCGCAAGGCGCTAGCCAAGATCAGCGCGGAGCAGCGGACGAAGCTGGTGGTCCTCGACTGATGCGACATTATCGAGGCGGACTATTTCTCGCCAAACGCGCGCGTGTTCAATGCGGCCTTTGCCGCCGACCCCGCCTTCCACGATTTCCTCGTGCAGCTGACGCGCCGCAACCTGGGCGCGATCGTTGAACGGCTGGATGCGGCGCAGGTCGAGCAGCTGGCGGTCTATATCCTGCGCGAACTGCCGGAAGTGGTCACGGGGTTCCTGCACGGCGGGATCCACTACAACCTGAATGTCTATCCCGGCCGCATCGCGGCGATCTTCAGCGAGCTCATGGCGCAGCCGCTCTATCCGGAACTGCGCGCCCGCCTGCGCTTCATCGGCGATTACGCCTGCATCGAGGCGTACGACCGGTAGCCGGGCACGCCGCACCGCGGCGGCACGGGCGCGGAACCGCTACTTGTTCGCGAGCGCGGCGCAGGCCTGGAACAGGTTCTCGAACAGCGCGGGGATGTCGCGTTCCTTCGCCGAGGAGAAGGCGATGCGCAGCACGCTCCCCAGCGCGATGACTGCGGTATCGTAATCCTTGAGTAGCTTTTGCCGCACCTGCTCCGGGTCGAGCCCGCCCTTCAGCTCCACGCACATGAAGTAGCCCGAATTATAGGGGAGCGGGGCGAAGAACTGCGCGTATTTCGCATCGCGCAGCACCTCGCGCACCTTCAGGTAGCGCTTCTTCAGCAGTGCAAATTTTTCCTGCTTTTCCGCGGCATACGCCGGCGATGTGAAGGCCTGCAGCAGGAGCGACTGCGAGGGCATGGGCGCGTTCGAGATGTTGCCGCGGATGGCGCCGCCGGTCTTGTTCTCCAGCGCCGCTGCCACCGCCGGGGTCATCCCCTTGCAGCCGTAGGTGATGAAGCCGACGCGGAAGCCCCAAACGTAGTCCTCTTTGGTCGGACCGTCTGCCTTGACCGCGAGCACGCGCTCGTGCAGGTTCGCCAGCGGGGCGAAGAGCGATTCGGGGTACACGTCGTCCTCGTAGTTCAGCCCGAAATAGGCGTCGTCGCAGACGGCGAGGATCTCGTCCCCCGCCTCGGCGCGTTCGCGGATGAGCGCGATGATCGCCTGCGCCTCCGCTTTCGTCGGGGAGTAGCCGGTCGGGTTGTTGGGGAAGTTCAGTACGACCACCTTCTTGCCGATCTTGCCGCCCAGTGCCGCAGCGAGCGCCGCGACATTGAACCCCTGCCCCGCGAAGGTGGGGAAGAATTTCAGCTGCGCCCCGTAGGCGAGCTCGAAGGTCAGGTCGTAGTTCTCCCAGTACTTGTCCGCGATGATGACCTCGTCCCCCGCGTTGAGGAAGAGGTAGCCGATCATCGACAGCCCGTGGGTCAGCGCGCAGGAGACGACGGGATTCGAGACATGCGCGGGAAGCGACGGGTTCTTGGCCTGCAGCTGCTGCCGCCACGCCGCGCGGATCTCCGGGGTGCCGAAGCTCGGGGCGTAGGGGAAGACTTGGCCTGGCGGCAGCGCGATCTTGTTCGCGATGCTGGGGAGCCGCATCGGTGTGCCGTCGTCGTCGATCCCCGCGCCGATGGTGGCGTTGATCCGCTTCCCCTTGGCTTCCGCCGACTGGGAGAGGATGCCCAGCTTGGGGAAATAGATCGCCTTGCCGCGCGCGGAAAGCAGGTTGAGCACGGTGGGGCATGCCGCGAGGGCATCGTTCAGGGCAACTGCCTGCGGATTGAGAGACGACATGGTCATCCTCCGGTCGTAATGCGGGCAGTGCCCGCAGATGGCGCGGCCGGAGCGGCCGGCATATCCGTCCGCCGGCGTGACGACGTGCGCCCTGCCGGTCCGGCCGAATAATGCGCGGTATGATAGCAGAATGCTCCGCTTGACGCAATGCGGGCGGGACCGGCGATTTTTACGCGGGGAGCGCGGGGGCGTCGAGCGGCGAGCGCACGCCCAGCCGGTTCTTCGCGGCGACGTGCGTGTAAATCATCGTCGTCCGGACATCCGTATGCCCGAGCAGGTCTTGGATGGCGCGAATGTCATAGCCATTCTCCAGCAGGTGCGTGGCGAATGAATGCCGCAGCGTGTGCACCGTGGCGAACTTGCCGATGCCCGCCGCCCGCATCGCCACATGGAAATGCCGCCGGAAAGTTTCGGGACTGAAACCGGGCCGCCGGAGTATGCCCGAGCGCGGGTCAATAGCCATGCTCAAGGCGGGAAAAGCCCAAAACCAGGGCCATTCCTTGCCGGCATTGGGATACTTGCGGTCAAGCGCGTAGGGGAGCTCGACCCCTGGCACATTGCGCTGCCGGTCGCGGTCGAAAACCCGGCGCACCTTGCCCAGGTGGCGTTCCCAGTCCGGGCGCAGCGATGCGGGCAGCACCGTCTGCCGGTCTTTGTTCCCCTTGCCGGCGCGCACGACCAGCGTGCCGCGGTCGAAATCGACATCCTTGATGCGCAGGGAAAAACATTCGTTCAAGCGCAGGCCGCAGCCGTAAATGAACCTGGCCATCAGCGAATACAACCTGGGCAGTTTTTCGGTTATCCGCCCGATTTCCTCGCGGGTAAGCACGACGGGCAACCGCCGCCGGACAGGAGCTCGCACCGAACCGTCAAGGTCATTGGGGTTCTGTTTGAGGCCGTTGCGCATGAAGAACAGCAGGGCGTTGAAGGCCTGGTTCTGCGTTTTCGCGGCGACCTGGCGCTCGACCGCCAGGAACGACAGGAAATTGCGCACATCGGCCGAGGTCACCGCTTGCGGCGGACGTTCATTGTACCAGTGGCGAAACTGGCGCAGCCAGCCAAGGTAGGATTTTTCGGTGACTGGCGACAATTGCTTGACGCGCATGATTCGCCGCAACTCCGCGAACATCATGTCCCATTGCGCGATATCCTCCGCCGATGGGCGGGGTGTGGACCCGGACGCGTAAGGTGACGAGGCCGGGAAATGCGGCTGGCTGGCCCGGTAATAGAGGAACATGCGGACTGCCTCTTTCGCCTGCTGCACCTGCCAGGGCGGCTTGACGCGCCCAAGTTCATCGAGGAAATTGTCCAGGGCTTCCGGATCATCGCCGCCGGCGGCCGGGGCGCGGGCCTGCCGGAGAAACAGGTCAATCCAATACAGGTAGAATTTCACTTTTTCACTGGCCACAGAGTGCTTGCTGACGAGGAAATTGCCTACCGCCGTCCGTTCATCAAGCGAAAGTGCTCGTCCCATAGTTACTATCCCACTGTGGTATAGCATACGCCTATCGGAGCACTATCCGGGTCCGCTCGATTTCGACCTCCTTCCATGCAATTGTACCACTTGCACAACACTAATGCCAGCAATTTATAGTAACTTTTACTGTCTTCAGATAATCATGGCAGCCGTCGCCTTTCTGTGGTATAATAATGCTGTGACCGTTACTACACCAACGCGTACAACAAGAAAGTTCGGCTCTATGCCATAATGTGTGGGTTAGAATAAAGACGCACCGACGACAAACT
>CAZFBR010000279.1:0-3590 GCA_964517215.1 uncultured bacterium | reverse complement strand
GGGGTAACCACGGGAATGCCCAACCTGTCCAGCAAGGCGAAATTGACCAGCGCATCGCCGGACAGTTTGGCGGCGGGGCCGGCCAGCCAGACGCTGACCTGCCAGTCGGCGGCCTTGAGCTGGCGCGCCACGGCGAATCCGTCGCCGCCGTTGTTGCCGGTGCCGCAGACGCAGATGGCCGACGCGGCGCGGGGATGATGCGCACGGATTGCCGCGACCACCGATCGCGCGGCGTTTTCCATCAGCAGCAGGCCGGGCATGCCGTCGGCGACGAGCTGCGCATCGACCGCGCGCATCTGCGCGGTGGTGAGCACGGGCAGTGTGGCGGCTTTACAGTCGGAAAGGTTCATTTGCCGGCCTTCGGGCGCATCTCGATGACCTTGAGGTGCGAGGTGGTGACCGCGTCGGTGAGCGGGTAGCGGTCGATGCGGCGGATATCCTTGATCGGGATGCAGGTGCTGACCACGCCCTTGAATTCGCGCTCCACCTTTTCGCCGTCGGGCTTGATGATCAGCGAGCTCGGTTTCGGGAAGACGAAATCCTGCACTTCAATGAAGCCGAGCAGTTCCGCCGTGCGCACGCTGCGCGCATGCAACTCGTATTCCTCGTTTTCATGCTTGGCGTAGTAGATGCAATAGGCGTACTCGACTTTTTTGGCCATGATCGTCTCCTGACGCCATGGTAAATCAACCCTGCTGGAGTGTCAACCATGGTAGGGCAGCGGCTTGACGCGGGGCGGGGGAGAGGGGATAATGCCGGCATGCAACTCTATCGGTGTTGCGGTTGTCCCAATCATGTGGTCAATTCACTCGGGGAGGTTGTTATGCGCATCGTGTCGGGAATGCTGTTGTGTCTGCTGTTGGTTGGGGCGGTGCCGGCGCTGGCGGTGCCGGAAGTGACGGGGCAGTCGGCGGTGAGTGCGGTGACGGTCTATCCGGATCGCGCGCTGGTGACGCGCCGGGCGGAAGTGCAGCTCCCCGCGGGCGAGGCAGTGGTGGTGCTGCCGGGGATGCCGGCGGGGCTGGATGTGAGCACGGCCCAGGTGCGGGCCACGGGGCTGGCGGGGCTGGCGCTGGCGTCGCTGGAGTTCAAGCGCACGCCGGTGAGTGCGGTGCCGGACGAGAAGATCGAGGCGCTGCGCGAGAAGATCCGCCAGCTGGAGAACCAGCAGAAGGCGGTCGAGGACCGGATCAGCAACTGCAATCGCGAATATGAAATGTATGCCAAGATCATGGATTTCCAGACCGTGGCGCTGCGCGAGGGGCTGCAGACCCGCCCGCTGACCGCGGCCGAGATCGAAAGCTCGACCACGCTGCTGCGCCAGAAGCTGGACAGCAATCGTACGGAAATGGCCGGCCTGAATGCGGAGATCTATACGATCAAGCAGCAGCTCAACACCACCCGCCGCGAACTGCAGCAGCTGGCGCACCCGCAGGCGCAGATGACGCTGAGCGCCCGGGTGCCGGTGCAGGCGAGCCGCGCGGGGAAGGCGGTGCTCGAGGTGACGTATCTGATGGGCGGGGCAAGCTGGGGCGCAACGTACGATATCCGCGCGCTGACCGAAGCGAGGAAGATCGTGCTGAAATATGACGCCATCGTCACCCAGCATACGGGCGAGGACTGGAACGAGGCGGAGCTGACGCTCTCCACCGCCGCGCCGGCGCTGGGGGCGGCGGTCGAGGATCCGTCGCCGCTCTCCCTGCGTCGTTTCGTGCCGCTGCCGCCGATGGCCATGCCGGCGGGTGGCTATTCGCGCATGGCGGCTCCGTCCCCGGTGGCGGCGAGCACGGCGGAGATGCGGCGCGACGAGTATGCAAATAACAACGTGTTCAGCATAGAAGATGCCGACGCCCCGGCTGAACCGGTGGCGCAGGTCATGACCGCAGCAGTGGGTACGGGGACGGCGGTGACCTACCGCGTAGCGGGGAAGGTCAATGTCCCGAGCGACAATCAGGAGCATCGTTTTGCCATCGGCGAATCGCAGCTTGACGCAACGTGGAGCTACCGTGCGGTGCCGCGCAATCGCGAGTACGGCTACCTGCGCAGCGAACTGCAGTACAACGGGCAGATGACCTTCCTGCCCGGCACGGCGGCGATCTTCCAGGATGACAACTTCGTCGGCAAGACGCAGATGAGCGCGGTCACGCCCGGCGATACGCTGTCGCTGCAGTTCGGGCCGGACCGGCGGGTGAGCGTGGCGCGCGAAGACGTGCGCCAGCAGCGTGAGGACAAGTTCGGCAGCCGGCAGGCAATCACCTATTCATCGACCCTGGTGGTGCGCAATAACCGGACGCAGGCAGTGCGGGTGACGCTGACGGATCGCGTGCCGGTATCCAGCGATGAAGATATCAAGGTGGAAATCGATGACGACAACCTGCAGCCGGACGTGCGGCAGGTGAACGGGCTGGTGGTCTGGAAGCTGGAACTGGCCCCGGGCGAGACGAAAAAAATTCCGTTTACCTACATGGTTTCATGGCCGGGTGAGGTAACGATTCAAGGCCTCGAATAACCGAAAAACGGAGCATCAAGCGTCGCTGCCGGCATCTCTGGCAGCGACGCTTTTTTAATATTGACAATGAATAACAAAAATAGTTAAAATCATACTTGACAAAACCGATAGGAATTGTTATAAATCGGGGAAATGATGGCGCGGTAGGCAATCCGCGCTGCGCAAGGAGAGAAAAGATGGCACAGAAGCTGGGGACACTCGCAGTGCATGCAGGACAGGTTGCCGACCCGGCGACCGGGGCGCGGGCGGTACCGATTTATCAGACCGCTTCGTATGTATTCAAGAATGCCGAACACGCAGCAAACCTCTTCGGCCTGAAGGAGCTGGGCAATATCTATACCCGGCTGATGAATCCGACCACGGATGTCTTCGAGAAGCGGGTGGCGGCGATTGAAGGGGGGACGGCGGCGGTGGCGGTGGCGTCCGGCCAGGCGGCAACGACCTTTGCCCTTCTGAATATCACGCAACCGGGTGACGAGATTATTTCGCTGGATAATCTCTACGGCGGAACCTATTCGCTCTTCCACTATACCTTCCCGAAACTGGGGAGGGTGGTGCGTTTTGTCGATTCGCGCGACCCACAGTCGGTGAAGCGGGCAATCACCTCCCGGACCCGCGCGGTCTATGCCGAGACCATCGGCAACCCGAAACTTGATGTGCCCGATTTTTCAGCGATCGCCGGGATTGCTCATGCGGCGGGCATCCCGCTGGTCGTGGACAATACGGTCGGGGTCGGGCTGGTCCAGCCGCTCAAGTATGGGGCGGACATTACGGTGCTCTCCGCCACCAAATTCATCGGCGGGCATGGCACGACGCTGGGCGGGGTGGTGGTTGACGGCGGCACGTTCAACTGGGGCAACGGCAGATATCCCGAATTCAGCGACCCGGACCCGAGCTACCACGGGCTGAAATTCTGGGATACCTTCCGCGATTTCGCCGGCCTGGGGAACGTCGCCTTTGCCTTCAAATTGCGGGTGCAGTGGCTGCGTGACGCGGGGGCGGCACTCTCGCCGTTCAATGCCTTTCAGCTGCTGCAGGGACTTGAAACCCTGCATCTCAGGCAGGAGCAGCATTCGCGCAA
>CAZFBR010000278.1:0-3597 GCA_964517215.1 uncultured bacterium | reverse complement strand
AACAGGGTATGATCGTTGCGCAGCCCCTCATTGAGCGCGCCCATCACCGTCATCGAGCCGACGCAGAACACCAGAAACGCAGTGACCAGCCCCTCGGTGAAGCGCGGGTCGCGCACCCGCAGGCGGGTCTTCAGCGAGTCGCCCAGCCGGTTGATGCGCCGATCGAGGTCGAACGCCACGCCGATGACTCCGCCCAGCAGCACGCTGATGACCGCCGGCAGGATATCCGTGGCGGCCAGCACCATATGCGCGCCCAGCGCCAGGGTGATGAGCCCGACCCCCTGAAAGACAATCGCGCGGAACTTGTCCGGCAAGCGGCGATTGAGCAGCAGGCCCAGCGCCCCCCCCAGCAGAACCGTCAGGATATTGGCCAGCGTTCCCAGCGGCATGATTGTTGTCTTAGTAGTATACCACCGGCCCGGGTCCGCGTTCCCGGTGACGGTAGAGATTCAGTTCGGTGTCGGCCGGCGCACTGGTGGCAACCGCCGCGGAGTCGGCCAGCTGATTCATGACATCACGCTCGACAGCGTCCTGCAGCGGATTGTGCAGCTGGTCCGGCACTCCCGCTTCGGTCAGACGCTGCTCCATCAGGGCGCGGGTGCGGGTGCGCAACTGCTCCTGCTCGCTCAGGCCCGGCGCCTGCTGACCCGCTTCACGCAACATCTGCTCGCGCACCGAGCCGCGGATCGTTTCCAGCTGTTCAATGTATGCGGTGCGCTCCTCCGGCTGCAGCACCGGCGCCGGCGGACGAAAGACAATATACCAGACCGCTGCCGAGGTCGCGACTGCGGCAAACAGGATGGCGTATTGACGGGTGCGCAATTTGCTGAACATGAACGGCAGTATAGAACGCCGCGGGGAACGGCGTCAAGGGGGAACTGTCGCGCCGCGGCGCGGCTTGCCGGTTGTCTGCGGCTGCCAGCGGGCTATGCCTCTGCCACTGGCAGGAATGGCGAAATCGCCGGCGGTCAGGTTGCCCGGTTTGGCGAAAAGAAAAGCGCCGACCGTTGCCGGTCGGCGCTTGCAGGAAAGCCTGTTACCGAACCGGGGCCGGAGCCGGGGCCGGAGCAACCGCCGGGGCCGGAGCCGCCGCCGCTGCCGTATCAACCGCTGCCGGAGCCGGGGCCGGAGTCGGGGCCGGAGCCGCCGTCTCAGGAGCCGGAGCCGCGGGCGGCTGGGGCTGGCCGCAGCCAACCACTGCCACCACTGCCAGAACCGCAAGCATCAGAGCAAGAATACGCATAGTTATCGCCTCCTTTCGTTTCGGCTACACTTACTGCCGTTTACTTTTGACTTTGAAGTATCTCATATTCGGCTCATAATTGCAAGTCAAGCCGGCCGTAACCGGGCCGGCAGGTCCCGGAGCCGGGGAATGCCCGCGCGGGCGCCGGCCTGCCGGCACTTCTCCCCGGCGACGTAATTGGCAAAGACCAGCCGCTGTGCCAACGGCTGACCGGCAAGCAATGCCACGCAATACGCGCCGTGAAAGACATCGCCGGCGCCCGTGGTATCGACCACCCGCACCCGGCGGGCCGGGACCCGGTGGAAACCGCGGGCGTCAAGGCCGCAGCAGCCGCGCGCACCCAGAGTCAGGACCACGGCCGTCGCGGCAAAGGTCGCCCGCAGCCAGGCGCAGCGCGCCCGGTCATTGGCGAATGGCACGCCGCGCAGCCGGTCGGGCATGCGCCCCGGACAGACGATATGATCAATCTGCCGCAGCAGGCGCCGGGTGGTTGGCCCGGCATCGTGTTCGAGATCGATGACCGTCGGCACGCCATGCCGACGGCAATGGCGGGCAGCGGCAAGCTCGGCGGCAGGGAAATGGCCGTCGCACAGGAAACAGCGGGCCCGGGCCAGCCGGGCACGATCGAGTTCATGCGGACGGACGGTGATGCCGGACGACTTGTGCCAGAAAATCGTGCGACTGCCGTCGGGTGCGGCGAGGATCAGCGCCTGCTGCGACGTCGTCCGGCGGCGGACCACGACCCCGCGGACATCGACCCGTTCGCGCCGCAGCTCCGCCAGCGCCCAGCGGCCGTCGTCGTCATCACCCACCGCACCGATGAACGCAGCGCGCCGACCGAGCCGCGCGGCAGTAACCGCCGCCGTGGCTGCCTGCCCGCCGGCCCGGCGGACGATGGCGCGCACCGGCAGCTTGTCATCAGGCCGATAGGGACGGTCAAGCAGGGCGATCCGGTCAACGGCGTTCAGCCCGAGCGTAATCAGGTCGAAAGGTCGCGCGGGCATGCGTCAGCAGCGGTCAGGCGGCAGGGGGTGCAGCGAGCGTGGCCACCGCTTCGTCGACGGTCTCGCGGATGGTGAGGATGGTGTCCATGCGGCTGAGTTTCAGCAGTTCCCGAATGCGCGGGGTCAATGCCGCCAGCGCCAGGCCGCCCTGATGGTCGCCGAGCAGCTGATGGGCATGGGACAGCTCGCCGATGCCGACACTGGCCATGTAGTTGACCCCGGACATGTCAATGGCAACCTTGTGCACGCCGATTGCCGGCAAGCCGACGAAAAAGGCGCGCAACGTGCGGCCATGGGCGGCGGTAATATCGCCGCGAAACAGAAATACCGTGACGCCGCTGCTTTCGCCGCGTTCACTGATGCTGAAATCCATACCAGGCATGATCATCCCCCTGCCATTGTGCCGACCCTACTGTAACGTGTTCTGTTCTTGAATGTCAACTTTTCGCATGCTGATTGTGACGGGTGTTGCACGTTGGCGCCACAGTGGTGCCGCAGCGCGGCGCACCTACATGCAGAATAACGTTGCCGCAGGCGTGATAATGCAGCCGCAGCGCGCTTCATGCGTCGCTTCCGGCAGTTCGTCCCGCAGCAATTCGGCAAAACAGAGGCCGATGCGCCGTGCCGGCGGTATTGGGGCTAGAAAGCGGTCGTAATAGCCGCCGCCATAGCCAAGCCGCGCGCCGGTGCGGGCAAACGCGAGACCCGGGACGAGGATCAGGTCGATTGCCGCCGGGTCGATGGCCGCACTATCGGCCGACGGTTGCGGAATGCCGAACGGACCTGGCGCCAATTCAGGCCAGTCGCACAGCGGGACCATGTCCATCATCCCCGTGCCGATAACGCGCGGCACGCACAGCTGCCGTTCTCCTGCCGCCAGCAGCTGCCGGAGCAGCGGATTGACGTCAACCTCGTCGCGCACCGCGATATAACTGCAGATCGTGCGTGCGGTCTGCCATGCGGGCAGCTGCTGCAGACGGGTGACGATGGCGGCGGATTGTGCCGCCCGGTCGGTCAGGCCCGCCCGCCGCTCCTTCGCCCACGCCCGCGCCACTGTTTTGTCAGTTTTCGACTGCATATCGTCCCTACCCCGCCGGCTTTTCCTGACCCGGCCTGTCAACTGCCAGTATTCAGCTATTCAACCGCCGCAACATACGGCGCCAGCACGCAGGCCAGCAGCAGGAATGTCGTCACTGCTGCCAGCAGCAGCAGCCACCTTCTCCGCTGGCGCGCGTCGCCCGGCCAATAGGCCAGTACACACAGCAGGACGCTCGCCAGCAGCAGCGGCGTCCGCGCCCGCCGGGCCCATAGCCACGGCTCGGCCGGCGGGGGAATGCTTTCGATGATCCC
>CAZFBR010000277.1:0-3608 GCA_964517215.1 uncultured bacterium | reverse complement strand
CCCCACCGTATAGCTGCGCCGTCACGACGCGCGCACCTTCATTGTTCTCAAAAATGTTGGCATCGAGCAGCAGCAAAATAACGCGCCCGACCGCCACCTTCCACACCTGCGCCTTGAGCCGGCCCTTGCCGTCGGGCACATCCACCAGTTTCGCCTTGCCGTCGGGACCGGCCAGCAGCTGCAGCGGCAGGTTGTAGAAATCGAGCGGCGTGTAGGTTTCCTGCTGCCAGCCGTCCTGATTGAGTTCCTGCCGGAAGTACCCGTCGCGATACAGCAGGCCGACGCCGGTCAGCGGCAGGCCGAGGTCGCTCGCTGATTTCAGGTGGTCGCCCGCCAGCAGACCCAGCCCGCCCGAATAGCTCTGCAGCGATTCCGTCAGCCCGAACTCCATCGAGAAGTAGGCGATGGCGCAGCCCGGATGCTCCGCCGCGGCCCGCGCGCGATACCAGGTGTTCATCACCAGGCGCTCGGGATCGGCCGACGGGTTGCCCGCCTGCATATAGCCGTCAAAATGCCGGAGCACCCGCTCGTAAAACGCCATGAATGCGTCGTCTTCGAGCGCGGCGTTCAGCTTTTCCTGCGGCAGGCGGCCGAGCAGCGCCACCGGATTGTGGTAGGTTTCCTCCCACAAATCGTACGACAGGCGGCGGAACAGCTCCACCCCTTCCGTGTTCCAGCACCACCACAGGTTGTAGGCCAGCTCCTCGAGCCGCTTCAGCCGCTCCGGCAGATGCGGGCGCACCCGCATGGTTTTCAGCAGTTTGATCCCCATCGTCAATTCACTCCTTGTGCCAGCGCCGCCGCTGCGCGGGCCTGCGCCCGCTGCTGCCGCCGCTGCTGGCGTTCATTGTCGCTGTAGATGCACCCGCAGTAGTTCTGCCGGTACAGCCCCCACGCCTGCGCCTGCCGCTGTCCCTCATGAAACCGCGCCCGCCAGTCCGCCGCGTGAAACCGCACCCCGACGCGCCGCCCTTCCTCCGCGCCGGCCGCGACCAGAAAGGCATGGTCAAGGTACGGGCTGTAGAGCATCGTCGTCGAGAACGCGGCATACCCGCCGGCCGCCGCCGCATCCGCCGCCGCCCGCAACCGGTCGTGCAGACAATACCGGCAGCGCGGGCCGCCGGCTGCCGCCGTCGCTGCGCCGGCCGCCGCCTGCGCGCCCGTGAGCCATGCCGCCGCGTCGTACCCGCCCGCCGCCGTCACCGGCAGCGCCAGCCGTGCCGCCGCCGCCCGCAGGTGTTCCTCCCGCCGCGCGTACTCCGCGGACGGATGAATGTTCGGATTGTACCAAAAAACCGTCATTCTGTCATATTGCGCGGCCAGGTCGGCCGCCGGCACCAGCAGACACGGGCCGCAGCAGGCGTGCAGCAGCAGGGCCGGCATCAGAGCAGGCCCGGCTGCCCCGCCGGTTTGCGCCCCAGATGCCGGTACGCCGCCGGCGTCGCCACCCGCCCGCGCGCGGTGCGCTGCAGGAAACCGCGCTGGATCAGGAACGGCTCATACACATCCTCAAGCGTCGTCACTTCCTCGCCCAGCGCCACCGCCAGCGTCGCCACGCCCGCCGGCCCGCCCTGATAATTGTCGATCAGCACCGTCAGCAGCGCGCGGTCCATGCGGTCCAGACCGGCATCATCAACCTCCAGGCGGTCAAGCGCCTTTGCCGCCAGCGCGCCGTCCACCGCGCCGTTCGTCTCCAGCTGGGCGAAATCGCGCACGCGACGCAGCAGACGATTGGCGATGCGCGGTGTGCCGCGCGCCCGCCGCGCAATGGCGGCGATGCCGTCTTCAGTGACGCTGATGGCCAGCAGCCGCGCCGCCCGCCGCACGATCTCCGCCAGTTCATCGTCGGGATAATAATCGAGCCGCAACACGATGCCGAACCGCGAATGCATGGGCGCGGAAATGGCCCCTGCGCGCGTGGTGGCGCCGATCAGCGTGAAAGGCGGCACCGGCAGCACCATGGTTTCCGCCGCCGGGCCCTTGCCCAGCAGGATATCAATCCGCCGGTCCTCCATGGCGGGATAGAGCCGTTCTTCGACCGCCACCCCAGCCGGTGGATCTCATCGACAAACAGGCAGTCGCGCGCCTGCAGATTGGTGAGGATGGCAGCCAGATCGCCCGCATGCTCCAGTGCGGGTCCCGACGTGGTGCGCAAGCTGACGCCCAGCTCATGGGCGACAATGGTCGCCAGCGTGGTCTTGCCCAGGCCGGGCGGACCGGACAGGAGCAGATGGTCCAGCGCCTCGCCCCGCTGCCGCGCCGCGAGCACGAACACCCGCAGATTTTCTTTCAGCCGGCGCTGCCCGATGAATTCGTCAAGCCGCGCCGGGCGCAGGGTCAAATCAACCGTGCGGTCGTCATCACCCGCCTGCGGATTGACCACGCGCGGCTCCGTCACCATTGCCTCACCGCGCCGGCGGGCCCGTTGGCGTCGGTATACCCACCCCGTCCGCCAGCCGCCGCGGCAGACCGGCAAAAAACGCGTTTAGCTGCGCCGCCAGCTCATCCACCGAGGCGCCCATCACGATCATGACGACAATTCCGCCAAGAAACGCCAGCCCCGCCACCAGCAGCACCGCCAGCAGCACCGCGCCCAGCGATTTGACCAGCGCCACCTTGCCGACGATTTTGACCATCAGCACGAAAAACAGCGCCATCAGCACCACCAGCCAGACCAGCGCGATGAACGCGCTGGGCACCTGATATGACCCGAGCGTCAGCGCCGGCACCGCCTGGCGCGCCAGAATCCCCAGAATAATGTAACCCAGCCCGCCCGCCAGCAGGTGCCCCATCAGGGTGATAAAGAACAAAGGCTGGAATTCCAGTGTCTCCACGGAAAACAGACGCAGCGTCACCAGCAGTGCCAGCGCCATAACCAGCGCACCGCCCACAATCGCAAGGATTGCCGTCAGAAAAGTTGCCGGATCAAACATGGTGGCATTGTAGCATGCCCCACCGTCGGTGGCAATTATTCCCTCACCCCGGAACGAGCCCCGCTTGCCTTTTGGCACGCCCTATGGCATAGAGGCTGCATGAGCCGTATGCTGCGTCTTTGGGGCCTGCTCCTGCTTGCGGCAGGAATCATGGCCTGCGCTGGCACCATTCCCGCCGCACCGACCGCACCGGTGCGCACCGGGCGCGGTGTGCACCCCGGTGATCTCATGCACCTTGTCACCCCGCGCGGCACCATCAGCATATCTTTTTATGAGAAATTGGCCCCGGAGAACTGCGCCAATGTGGTCGACCTGACCGAGTTCGGCTTCTACGACAACAACCTGTTCTACGAAATTGCCGCCGGCGATCTGGTCAAGACCGGCTGCCCGCGCGGCGACGGGCTGGGCGGGCCGGGCTACTACGTCCCCGATGAAATTATTTCATCGCTCACCTTCGACACCCCGGGGATGGTCGCCATGTCCACCGACGGACCCAACACCAACGGCAGCCAGTTCTTCATCACCCTCCGGCCGCGCCCGGACCTCAACGGCAAATACACCATCATCGGGCGCGTCAGCAGCGGACTGGAGATCGCCGGCCGTCTGCAACCGGGCGACCGCATCGAGCGCGTCTGGATTCAGGGCCGCTACTGACCGGCCGTGACAAGCCGTCGA
>CAZFBR010000276.1:0-3610 GCA_964517215.1 uncultured bacterium | reverse complement strand
AATCACCCGCTTGGAAAAGGTCAGCGCCCCGACCGCAATCGCCGCCGCCCCCAATGCCGCCGCCCGCTGTGCCGATTCCGGGGTCAGGTCGCCGAACAGGCCCGCCTGATAGAATGGCGCGGTGGTAACCACCACATTATTGGCGCCCAGCGCAAACGCCTCGTAACAACCGATGATGATGATCCCGTAGCGGAGAAAGCGCTGCTGCGCATTCATCGATTTCATGAACCGCCGCAGCAGGGCGCGCAGCCCCCAGTAACAGCCGTAGGCGATCAGCGCGCCCGCCACCGGGGTGATGACCCAGCAGATCCCCATTTTCTTGATCGGAGCGTAGTCAATGCCGCTCCAGCCGAGCCGGACCGCCGCCACCCCGACCAGCGCGCCCACCGCCGCCTGCGAACTGGAGACCGGAATCCCGAAAATGGTGGCCATCATCACCGCGAACGCCGCGGCATTGGTCGCGATCGTCGCCTCGCGCAGCAGGGTATCGTTGTCGGCCTTTTCGCTGCCGCCGAAGCTGTAGCCGTCGAACAGGGTATACCCCTGCAGGATCGAGCCCGCCATGACGAACACGCAGATAAACAGGATGGCCGTGCGAAAACGGATGGTGTTGGTGGCGATCGCCGGCGCGAAGATCTTCGCCGAATCGTTCGCCCCGATCCCCCACCCGAGGTACAGGCCGCCAAAAAGTTTCCACATGGCGGGCGATTATATGCTTCTTTGCCGGTTTCGTCAAACCCGTCAGCCGCGGCCGCCATGCCACTTGACGCTCCGCGGGGGAAAGCGTAAGGTGCGCCCGGAGGCAGTCATGCATTGCAGTTACCGCACCGGCCTGACCCTGGCGCTGCTGCTCCTGGCGCTGCTGCCCGTCGTGGTCGGCGCCATGTTCTTCAGCCGGATGCTCACCGCCACGGTGCACGGCGAATTCGCCGCGCGGGCGCAGCAGGCGGGCGACGGCATCCACCGCGAACTGAACCGCCGGCTGGCCGACCTCGCCACACTGGCCGGGAAACATGCTGCCGACCCGATCACCCGGCGGGCCCTGCTCGCCGGCGACCGCACGCAACTGGCGGCCCGCCTGCGCGAACTGCATGCCTGCGCCACGCTGGACCTGCTCGAGGCAGGCGGCAGCGACGGGCGGGTGCTGGCCCGCGGCCACCGCCCCGGCGATTTTGGCGAAGACAAATCAGCCCAGCCGGTTATCAGCCGCGCCCTTGCCGGCGCCGCCACCGCCGATATTGAATCGGGCGTCTCCGGCATCGCCCTGCGCGCGGTCGCGCCGGTCCGCGCCGCTGATACCGTCGCCGGCACCATCATGGTCGGCGTCCTGCTCGACCGCACGTTTCTCGCCACCTACCGCACCATCACCGGATTCGAGCTGGCCCTGTATCAGGCCGGCCGGCCGGTCACCGCCACCGCGGACGCCCCCCCGGACTGGCTGCCCGCCGCTCCTGCCGCCGAACAAGCCGTCATCTTCAACCGCAACGGCCGCGAGCAATGGGGCCGGTATGTGCCGCTGCTGCATCCCGACGGCGCGCCCGTCGGCGGCCTGCTGGTCTGGCAGGACGCCGCCGCGCTCTTTCCCGGGCTGCCCACGTATCGCAGCACCTTCGCCCTGATGCTGCTCTCCGGCCTGCTGCTCGCCGCAGGTTTCGCCCTGCTCTTCGGCCGCACCTTCGCCGCGCCGCTGCGCGCGCTCCTCACCGCCATGGACCGTGCCGCCAGCGAACCGGTGCCCGACCGGCTGCCGGTCTCCCACTGGCGTGAATTCAGCGAATTGACCGCGCATTTCACCGCCATGCTGGCCGCCACCGCGCGCGCGCAGCGCCAGGCGCTGACCGCCAGCAAGCTTGCGGTTATCGGGCGGGTCACCGCCGAACTGGCGCATGAGATCCGCAACCCGCTCAACGCCATGGAGATCACCCTGCGCGTGCTCAAGGACAAGCTGGCCGGGGCGCCGCCCGAATGCGCCGACAAGGTCGATCTGGTGCGCGGCGAGATCCGCCGGCTCGATCAGACGCTGCACGATTTCATCGACGCGGGCGAGAATCTGGTCCTCCGCCGCCAGCGCCTGTCACCGGTCGCAGAGCTGCGCGAGGTGCTGCGCCTCATGCGCCCGCAAATCGAATCGCTCGGACTGGCCCTGCAGGAGACGCTGACCGACAGTCCGCCGGTGCTGCTGGACCGCACCCGCTTTCATCAGGCGGCGCGCAATCTGGTGCTCAACGCTTGCCAATCGATGAAACCCGGTGGTATACTCGCCGTCGCCGGCGGAGTGGCCGGCACGCGCTACGAACTGCGCATCAGCGACACGGGGCCGGGCATGACACGCGACGAGCAGCAGAAACTCTTCGATTTTCCGTTCAGCACGCGAAACGGCGGGCACGGCATCGGGCTGCCGTATGTCATGCGCATCGTCCAGGCCCACGACGGCGAGTTTGAACTGCAGTCAACCCCCGGGCAGGGGACCACAGTCATCCTGCGCCTGCCCCTGGCGGCCACGGCATGAATCCCGCCATCCTCATCATCGAGGACGAACCGCTCGCCGCCGACCAGCTGCACGAATTCCTGGCCGGGCGCGGCTATGCGCCCGCCGTCGCCGCCACCGCCGCCGCCGCCCAGGCGCGGCTGCTGGCGGAACGCTTTGCGGTGGTGCTGCTGGACGTCCGCCTGCCCGACGGCAACGGGCTCGACCTGCTGCCCGTCATCCGCCGCGCCCAGCCGCAGGCGATCAGCATCGTCATCACCGCCTACGGCACGGTCAGCGATGCGGTGCGCGCGCTCAAGGACGGGGCTGACCAGTACCTGCTCAAGCCGCTGGATCTGGATGAACTGCTGCTGATCATCGGCCGCGAACTCGAACGGCAGGCGCTGCGCGCGGAAAACCGCATGCTGCGCGCCCACGTCGCGTCGCTCTCCTCGTTTCCCAGCATCATCGGCTCCAGTCCCGCCCTCACCCCCGTGCTCGAACGCGCGCAGAAACTGTGCACCGCCAATGCCAGTGTCCTGATCACCGGCGAAAGCGGCACCGGCAAGGGGTTGTTCGCCCGGGCCCTGCACTACAGCGGCCTGCGCCAGCAGCAGCGTTTTGTCTCCGTCGCCTGCGCCGCCATCCCCGACCCGCTCCTCGAAAGCGAGCTGTTCGGCCATGTCAAGGGCGCCTTCACCGGCGCGGTGCAGGACCATCAGGGGCGTTTTGAATATGCCGACGGCGGCACGATCTTCCTCGATGAAATCGGCGAACTGACCCCGGCGATGCAGGCCAAGCTGCTGCGGGTCCTGCAGGAACGCACCTTCGAACGGCTCGGCTCCAATCGTGAGATCACCGTTGATGTGCGCCTGATCGCCTCGACCAACCGCGATCTGAAAAAGATGGTCGACGCCGGCACCTTCCGCGAAGACCTCTACTGGCGGCTCAATGTGGTGCACCTGCACCTCCCGCCGCTCCGCGAACGCCGCGAGGATATCGAGCCGCTGCTGCGTTTTTTCCTTACCCGTTTCACCGGCGACGGCCCCGCCCCCGAGATCGCGCCCGAGGTCTATGATCTCTTTCAGCGTTACGCCTGGCCGGGCAATATCCGCGAGCTCGAGCATGTCGTCGAGCGTGCCA
>CAZFBR010000275.1:0-3611 GCA_964517215.1 uncultured bacterium | reverse complement strand
CTTCCTCGCCCCAAGCCTTCTCGCTGGTAAACTCGGCCAGATATTCGGCGATGCTCGCCACCGTGAAGGTCTCCGGCGACGCCTGTGCCAGTGCCAGCGAGGCATAGTACGCGTCATTGGCGCCCCAGTAGCGCGTCTGGCCATGCGTATCCGCCGCCGCGACACAATACTCGACCCGATGCGTCGGATCGGTATCGACCCCCACCACGCTCGCCGGGATGTAGGCGCGGAAGGTTCCGTCGCCCAGCCAGGTCATGACCGTCGAGTCCCAGGCCGGCGTATCCGGCGCGTGCCGGTAATACAGCGTTGCCGTCACCGTCGTCTCGCCGGAAAGGTCCGTCACCACCGGGCGGATCGCCACCTGCTGACTTACCCCGCGCGAGTCCGCCACGCCGGCGAAGCTGAGCGTCGGCGCCTGCGTATCGTACAGGACCGTATCCCAGCCGATGGCGATGTTCCCGGCGCTGTCGCTCAGCGCCACATACACCGTCTCGGTTGTTGCCGTGCCCGGCAGCGTGCATGCCACCGTCGTCGTGTAGGCCAGCCAGCGCGCCGCCGTATCGGTCAACGTCGCCGGATGCACCGTGCTGATGAAGTAGCGGGTGACCGCGTAACTGTCCGCGCCGGCGAAGCTGATCGTCGTCGCCGTATCCTTCACCGCCGACCGTCCGGCGGCAATTGCCGGGCCGCCCGTGAAGAGCGGCGCCCCGGTGTCGGCGTAGACGGCAAAGGTGTCGAAATTGACCGGTTCGGTGTGATCGAACCCGACCAGCTGCAGGAAGTTCAGGCCATCCGCCAGATGCGAGCCGAGGTACAGGACCGTATCCTGGTTCGTCGCGCCCTGCGCCAGCGAGAAGGTGTCCGCCCGCCACACCAGTGAGCGCGCCGCGTCGTACACATAGACCGCCAGCGAGTCGGCATTGGTGCGCACGCTCACGCTGAAGGAATCGCCGCGGTACCACACCGGCTGCCAGGCGCTACCATAGCTGACCAGCGTCACATAGCCCGTGTCGATGTCGCGCGCCGCGGCGGTCAGCGCCACCGGCGCCGCCACGGTAAACGAATCGCACCACAGCGTGCGGGCATAGGTGATGTCCGTGCAGCGGTGGTCGTTCGGCGCGGCATCGCCACCCACCCAGTAGATCGTCCGCCCCCAGCTGTCGGTGGCCATCAGGTAGTAGCGCAGGCCGGTCAGCGACGGACTGTCGCCGATTGCGCTGGCCGGAATATTGCCGGTATAGAGCGTCCCGCCCGCCGCAGCCAGCGGCCAGGTATCCCAGCTGCTGAACGGCGAACTCGCGGTGATGATGGCGACGCTGCGCACGCCCGCCAGGTCGGTGCATGAGGCCGTCACCGTCAGCGGCCGGCCGGCCGCCATGCTATCGCCGATTCCGGCGAAGACAATGCTCGGCGGCTGCGTATCCCACGCGATGCTGCGCGCCACCAGCGGCGAGGTGTTCCCCGCGTTGTCCTTGAAGCGCAGGTAGAGCTGCAGCACGCTGTCCCCGTCCGCATTGGCGAAGTTCCACGTGGTGTCCGCGGCGTAGGCCAACCAGCCGGTGGCGGTCGCGCCGGCAAAGGCGCTGTCTTCCGCCAGCTGCATCAGGGCCGCTCCGCCCGGCACATGGATGCCGTTGTCCGTGTCGCTGACATTGCAAAAGACCGCAACGCTGGTGTCCGGCGAGGCCGTCAGGCCGTTATCGAGAGAGACGGTGTCGCCCGCAGTCAGGACATTGGCGAACAGCAGCGGCGCGTAGGTGTCTACGTACACCGTGTAGTTGCGCCAGAAGCCCGGCATGCCGCCGGTATCCTGCAGCCAGATCACGATCACATAGGTCCCGGTAGTCATGTTCGGCAGCGGCTGGGCGGTATCGCCCCCCGTACCGCTGGTGAAGGTGTCCACCGGCACCCCGTCGCGGTAATACGCAATGGTCACCGTGTCCGTCTGCGGGGCCGGGGAGACCACGATCGTGCAGGGCGGGGTAGCGTAGGTGCCGCCGCTTCCCGGCGTCCGCGTGTCGGTCGGCGACAGGTTGATGCTGATCACCGCCGACAGCCCCGAATCCGTGGTGAAGCTGTCCGGGTTGAGCTGCGACGCGTAGGCGCCGATCCGGCCGAAGGTGTCGGTCGCCGTGATGAAGTAGGCGATGCTGTCGTCCCGGAACTGGCCGATCGCCGCCGCCGGGATATTCCCCGCCCAGCTGGCCGTCGCCCCCTGGCGGCTCATGGCCGCCGAATCCCAGCCGCCGACCTTGCCCGCGTACTGGTTCGGGTTGCTGAACCACACCCAGGCCGCTGTCACCGCCATGGTGCCGGAGGCATCGTTCAGGAGCGCGCTGACGCTCAGGGTTTCGTTGCATGCCTGGCTGTCCGCGACCGGCGTATGGCCGATCGTCGGCCCGGCCGTGTCGATCACGACCACCGCCGTGCGCAGGGTCGCGTTGCCGCAGCTGTCGCCGTAGCGCACATAGAGGGTTACCGTCCCGCCTGTGGCGGCATAGGTGCAGGTCAGCGCCGCGCTGTAGGCGCGCCAGCCCGTATCGCTGCCGGTGACAAAGGCGGAATCTTCGCCCACGCGCATGAGGAACGGGGAGCTGTCCGTCACGCTGCTCAGCAGCAGCAGCGAGGCGCTGTCCGTGCTGTAGCGGCCGGACACCGGATCGTAGTGCACCCGCCCGCCCAGGGTGAAGGCCGTCACCGACGGCGCGCTCGTATCGACGAAGACCACGAAGGTGCTGCAGCTGGTGGCGCCGCCGGAGATGACCGTCACGGTGATGACATTGGTGCCCGGCGCCATGCCCAGCTGCGCCTGCGTGTCGCGCCCGGTCCAGGTGCGCGTGTCACCGCCCGTGCCGCTGTTGCTGATGATGATGGTATCACCCACATTGCCGCGCACGCTAACCCAGATGCTGTCATAGTTCACCAGCTGCGGGCTTGCCGTCTGCGTCCCGCTGTGCGTGCTGTCGGAAATGGCCAGCACGGCCAGCGCCAGCGTGCTCACCGGCGTGTCGTAATTCGACGCCGCCGAGAAGTACGACTCGTTCGGCCAGCCCGCGTGGTTGTCGTACGCCGTCACCGCGTAGCACCAGACCGTGTCCGCCGCCGCCGTGCTGTCGTTGAGCGACAAGCCCGCCGTCTGGCCGATGTACCGCCAGGAGCTCGTGTCCGCGCGCTGAGCGCGATAGACCCGATAGCCGGCGAGATCGGTCACGGCGCCGCCGATTTCCTCGTTCGTCGTGCTCGCCGTCCACGCCACCCGCACATAGCTCACGCCGGCGGTGCAGCCCACCGTCGCCGGCGCCGCCGGGGCGATCGTGTCCGCGCCCGTGACCGTGTCGCAGGCCCCGAGCCGGAACGGCTGCCAGTTGACCAGCCCCGCCGCGCTCCCGGCAATCACCGCGCCGATGGCCGTACTGTCCGTTGTTCCCCACCAGGTGCGCCGCAGGTCGAAGACCCAGCCCGCCGACGCGTTGTTCGTCACGCACTTGCCCGTCGCCGAGATGATGTTGTTCTTTTCGAACGTATCGGCCGCCGCCGTGCTGTAAATATGCAGCGCGGTGTCCGTGTTCCCCACCAGCAGGTTCTGCACGACCAGACTGCTGACTGACGCA
>CAZFBR010000274.1:0-3638 GCA_964517215.1 uncultured bacterium | reverse complement strand
CTGGTCGAGCCCGAGCGGCTGCGGTTCGACTTCTCGCATTTCGAGAAACTGACGTCGGAACAGCTTCGTCGGGCCGAAGATATCGTCAATCAGGCGATCTGGGACAATTCCGCAGTCGAGACCTGCGAAATGTCGCAGGAGCAGGCGAAGCAGTCGGGCGCGCTCGCGTTCTTCGGCGACAAGTACGGGCAGACCGTGCGCGTGGTGAAGGTCGAGGGAGTGTCGAGCGAATTCTGCGGCGGCTGCCATGTGCGCCGCACGGGCGAGATCGGCGCGCTGACGATCGTCAACGAAAGCAGCGTGGCGGCGGGAGTGCGCCGCATCGAGGCGGTGACCGCGCGCGGCGTGGTGGCGCGCCTGCGCGAACGCGAGGACGAGCTGGCGCAGATCGGCGCCGAGCTCAAGGCGGGCGGCGACATCCTTGGCAAGGTCAAGGCGCTGCAGGAGCAGGTGAAGGCGCTGCGGGACGAGAACAGGAAATTGAAGACTTCGGGCGGCGGCGGCGCGGCGACTGCGGCGGGGCAGGCCGAGGAGCTGGCGGGGCACAACGTGCTGGTGGCGAAACTCCCGTTCACCGCAGTGCAGGATGTGCTCGCCGCGAGTGACAAAATGGTCAAAGAAGGCGCCGCCGAGGTCATGTTCCTCGTCGGTGAGGAAGCCGACGGCAAGCCGGCGCCGCTGGTGGTGCGCCTCGCGGGCGAACTGGCGAAGACGAAACAGGCCGCTGACCTGCTCAAGGCCGCCGGCGCGCCGGTCGCCGCTGCCGGCGGCGGGCGCGGCGACGTCGCCCGCGGCAGCGCGAAGCAGCCGGGCAATCTCGACGCGGTCAAGCCGCTGATTGTCCGGTGGCTGGCGTGAGGTTTTTGACAGGCGACGGGAAGCAGGGTAAGATAATCCATTGGCAGTAGCAGGCGGGGCGGTAACAAGGAGAAGGGCATGTATATTGTCACGGGCGGCGCGGGGTTCATCGGCAGCGCGCTGGTATGGAAACTCAACCGCATGGGCGAGACGGACATCCTGATCGTCGACAGTCTCGGCACGTCGGAAAAATGGAAGAATTTGCGCAATCTCCGTTACCGCGACTACATGGAAAAGGACGTCTTTCTGGAACGGCTGCAGGCCGGATCGTTCGACATGGTCAAGGGCATTCTGCATATGGGGGCCTGCTCGTCGACGACGGAAACCGATTGCCGTTATCTGGCGCTCAATAATTACGAGTACACCAAGACGCTGGCGGAATACGCGCTGGCCAAGCAGATTCGTTTCGTTTATGCGAGCAGCGCGGCAACCTACGGCGACGGCGAACAGGGGTATGCTGACGACGAGCAGCGGCTGGCGGCCTTGCAGCCGCTCAACATGTACGGTTACTCCAAGCAGATGTTCGACCTGTACGCGCAGCGGCATCGTTGGCTGGACACGATTGTCGGGTTGAAGTTTTTCAATGTGTTCGGCCCGAACGAATACCACAAGGGGGACATGCGCAGTGTGGTGCACAAGGCGCATGGCCAGATCAAGACCAGGGGCTCGGTGGAACTGTTCAAGTCCGCGCGTGCGGAATACGGCGACGGCGAACAGCAGCGTGATTTTGTGTATATCAAGGATGTGGTGGATAAGGTCGCCTATTTCCTCGAACATCGCGAGGCCAACGGCATCTACAATATCGGGCGCGGTGAAGCGGAGACGTGGAACGCGCTGGTGACGGCGATTTTCACCGCACTCAAGCTGCCGGTGAACATCAACTACATCGAAATGCCGGAGCACCTCAAGGCAAAATACCAGTATTATACTGCCGCAGACATGAGCAAGTTCCGGGCACTGCCCGGCGCGAACCTACTGAAAAACTGGTCGCTGACGGAAGCAGTGGCGGATTATGTGCAGCAGTACCTGGAGAAGAACGCGCATCTGTAACTGATGCCGGGCGGACCGCGGCAGGGGTGCCGGCTTCGGTCCATGTCCACCCGGGTGATGGCAGTTCGGCACCTGACAATTGGGAAGATTCGCAGGATGAGGGAAGACCGTGAAAATCGGTCGCGGACGCGCCGCCGTAACCGGGTGCGCCGTCGCAACAGCCACTGTCCCTTCGGGGATGGGAAGGCGCGATGGCGGGGAACCCGGAAGCCGGAAAACCTGACTGCGGACAAATAGACTGGACTGGCCTTCGCGAGTCAATCGGCCGCCGGTATGCTGCGTGCATGCTGCACACACTTACCCGGGGCGATATTCGCGTCCCGGGTTTTTTGCTGCCCGCGGATGGCGGATGCATGATGATGGGGCCGGCCGGAAACGGAGCAGGCGATGTACCGGATTCAGGAGTGGTGGTGGCGGGCAGTGGCAGTGGAAGTGGCGGTGCTGGTCATGGTCTGGGCGGGTGGTACTGCCGCGCAAGAGCCGGCGCTGGAACTGGAGGAAGTGGTGGTCACAGCGCAGCGCTATGCGACGCCGGAACTGACCACGCCGGCGCACACCACGGTAATCAGCGGCGACGTGCTGGCGCGCAGCGGCGGACGCACAGTGACGGAGGCATTGCGGGCGACCGGCGGGTTTGACTATGTCGCCTACAGTCCGCTCGGGATCAATCAGGGCGGCATGAACAGCGAATTGCCCATCCGCGGCGTACCCGACGGCGAACTGGTGCTGATTGACGGCCTGCCGCTGCAGAACCCGTCGGGCGGCGGGTACGATCTCAATACCATCCCCCTCGCCGCCATCGAGCGGGTGGAGATTGTCAAGGGCTCGGCGTCAACGCTGTACGGTTCCGCGGCCATGACGGGCGTCATCAACATCATCACCAGACAGCCGCAGGGCCCGCAGGGCACGCTGCAGAGCGAGGGGGGGAATAACGCGTACGCGCGCAGCAGCATCACCGGCGGCGGCGATGCCTGGCTGGTGACGTTGAATCACACGCATCTCGGGGCGGTGGACCGGGTGGCGACGAGTTATACCAGTTTCTGGGAATACGACCAGATGCCGACGGACGATTACGGGGCTATGGTGCGCGTCACCCCGCTGCCGGGCCTGACGCTGGGCTGGCTCGGCTCGCAGGAGCAGACGGGCTTTGCGCGCAATCCCTGGACGGATCGTCCGGTGCGCGCCGCCAACACGCACAAGGGAACGGTGCAGGAGAGCAATCGCAATTTGGCGACCCTGGCCTGCGCGCAGGACGGTTTTTCGCTGACCGGCGCCTACCTGTCGGACTTGATGTGGTACGATGTTGATGACGGAACCGGGCGCAACGCGACTGATTTCTTCCGCTGGAGCGTGAACCCGCAATACCACGGCACGAGCGACGATATTGATTATCTGCTGGGGGGGGAATGGCAGGGCGACAAGGTGAAATCATCGGCATACGGTGCGCGGCGGCGGCAGAACGCCTCGGCGTACGGTACGGTGACGGTGCATCCGCTGGCGCCGCTGGCGGTGACGCTGGGCGGCCGGCAGCAATGGGTGCGGCAGAAGGACGCGGCGGATTACTCGACGTTCACCCCGCAGGCGCAGGCCAGCTGGCAGGTGGACGGGAAGATCGCGGTGTATGCCAACGCCGGGCGGGCTTTTCGCGCGCCCGACCTGACGCGGTTGTACCGGTCGACCGCATTGCTGCGCGGCAATCCGGCGAGCGCGCCACATGCCAATTGTGTAGG
>CAZFBR010000273.1:0-3673 GCA_964517215.1 uncultured bacterium | reverse complement strand
CGCTTCTTCCTCATCGGCGGCTGCGACGGCGCCAAGACGGGACGCGACTACTACACCGAACTGGCGGAGAAGGTGCCGCAGGACTGCGTCATCCTCACCCTCGCCTGCGGCAAATACCGTTTCAACAAGCAGGACTTCGGCACCATCGACGGCATCCCGCGCTTGCTCGATATCGGGCAGTGCAACAACGCCTACTCGGCCATCCAGATCGCGGTGGCGCTGGCGGGCGCCTTCAAGACCGACGTCAACTCGCTGCCGCTGACGCTGGTGCTGTCATGGTATGAGCAGAAGGCGGTCGCCATCCTGCTGACGCTGCTGCATCTCGGTATCAAGAACATGCGCCTCGGGCCGACGCCGCCGGCCTTCCTGACGCCGAATGTCTTCAAGGTGCTGCAGGACAATTATAATCTGCAGCTGACCACCACCGCAGATGCCGATCTCAAGGCCATCCTCGGCTGAGCTGACCTCGTTCCGGGAGCGGGCAGGACGCCCGCTCCCGGCGTTATCATCATCGCCCGCTGGGCGAGCATTCTTCGTTTTGCCGTCCCGGCCCTTGCCCCGCACCAACCGTGGCCTGGACAGTTATGGCCGGTTCTGTTGCATGATATCGCCTGCTTGATTCTGCATAAAATGCAGCGACGGCACGAAAATTGTCACCAAGGCAGCAACCAGCAGCACCAATAACACCACCCAGAAATAGACCGGAATGTCCAGCGGATTCTTCGCCCGCACATTCCGGCCCCACGCCCGCACCCTGCGCCACCAGTACGCCAGCGATTCATGGCCGCGGCGCAGCAGCGAATGACAGTCGGGGCGCACGCACCCGCCCAGATCGTCCCAGCAGCTCCGATGATAGGCGCCGCGGCAGGTGCGGCACACGGTCAGCTGCCGGACGTCGTCAATCGGCCGCTGGCACGCCACGCAGCGCGACGATACGGTCATCCTATGATCGCCGGAAGTACTGGGTGATACACATCGCCGCCACACAGACCCCGGCCCCCAAGACGCTGCCGGCACGCGCCAGATGCCCGGCTTGATATGCCAGCACCGCCGATACCGCGGCGCATCCCGCACCCAGCAGACCGATAATGAGTCCCGCCAGCTGCCAGCCGCTCCGACGCTTGTTGCCATACTGCTCATTCATGGCCTGCTCCTGTGTCGCCGGCGCCGGTCAGGCATACAGGTCGACCAGCGCGCCCAGTCCGAGCGCCGACAACGAATTATTCAGTGACGAACCGACGACTGCCTCCACCATGGCCTGCGCCTGGCCGGCGATCCCCGCGCTCACTTCGCCGGCAAGGGCAGACAATTGTCTGCGGGCGGCGGCGGCAACCAGCTGCAGGTCGCCATTCACCCCGTGTGCCGCCCGGGCAACCGCAGCGGCAAACCCGCCAACCGCATCCAGGCTTTCCCGCATGCCGGCCAGCGTTGTTGTTTCCGCAACCACCTGCGCGTCGTACTCCGCCGGCGAAAATGCCAGCGTACCGTCGGCGTTCCGGGTCACACCAAGCCGGCGCAGCTGCTCGCCGGGTGCAACCTGCGCCAGCGCGGCGCGGCTTTCTTCCGCGCCGGCGGTCACTGCCGCATGGTAGGTCGCATTGAATTTCTCGACGGTGGCGGTAAGCTGCTGCCGCAGCCGGACGGCCTGCGCACCGCTGATGGTCTGGCCGGACGGTTCGTCCCCGCCAGCATGCGAATCGGGCCGCGATAGCGGCAAAGCCATCAGCTGGGTGATGGTCGTGTTGAGCCGGTTGGCGGCAAATGCCATCGGCTGGACCCGGCTGTTGATCGCCGCATACTGCGCCAGTTCCGCGCGTACGGTCGCCGCCCGCGTCAATGATGAGCGCACAGCGCTTCCTGGCGCTATTTCGCGGTCAAACCAACTCGCCGCGGCAGTATAAATCGCGTCCATGCCCGATGCTCAGCCCAACCCGCGCGGACAGCTGCTCTGCCCGCGACTGGCCGGCAGATTTACGCAGGCGGCTTTTGGAACACCGGCAACGGACATGGCGCATCCCCCGTGGCAGCTTCCCTGTCGGCCATGGTAGCACATTTCTCCGCCAGCGGGCCAACCTGCAGCACCAGTCCGTCATCTGCCGCTGTCACCGTCACCGCCGCCGGCGGCGCCGCCTCGCCGGCCAGCATCTTCATTGCCAGCGGGTTCTGCACCGTTTTCTGGATCAGCCGGCGCAGCGGGCGCGCGCCGTATTGCGCGTCATATCCCTCGCGGGCGAGCCAGTCGCAGGCTGGCGCCGTCAGTTGCAGAGTAATTCCGCGCTCAGCCGCCTGCGCCGTCAGCAGCCGCACCTGGATGTCGACAATGTGGCGGAGCTGGTCACGGCCCAGCGCATTGAACACAATGATCTCATCGAGCCGGTTGATAAACTCCGGCTTGAACTGCGCCTGCAGCCGGGCGCGCACCGCCTGCTCACCGGCGGCGCGATTCTCCGCTTCCTGCAGTTCCTGGGTGCCGAGATTCGAGGTCAGGATCACCAGGGTGTTGCGGAAATCGACAGTTCGCCCCTGCCCGTCAGTCAGTCGCCCGTCGTCAAGCAGCTGCAGCAGGACATTAAAGACCTCGGGGTGCGCCTTTTCCACCTCATCAAAAAGCACCACCGCATACGGCTTGCGGCGCACCGCTTCGGTCAATGCCCCGCCCTCATCATAGCCGACATACCCCGGCGGCGCGCCGATCAGTCGTGCCACCGAATGCTTTTCCATATATTCCGACATGTCGATGCGCACCATGGCATGCTCGTCGGAAAAGAGGAATTCCGCCAGCGCCCGGGCCAGTTCGGTCTTGCCCACGCCGGTCGGGCCAAGGAACAGGAAGGAGCCGAGCGGACGCCGGGGATCGTGCAGTCCCGCCCGCGCCCGGCGCACCGCGTCACTCACCAGCGTCACCGCTTCGTCCTGTCCGACCACGCGCTGCCGCAGGCGCTCCTCCATTTTCACCAGCTTGTCCATCTCCCCTTCCAGCAACCGCTCGACGGGAATGCCCGTCCAGCGGGCAACGATCCGCGCAATGTCCCCGTCGCCCACCTCCTCCTTGAGCATCACCTTGTCCCGCTGCAGTTCGGTCAGGCGGGCATTCAGCAGCTGCACTTCCTTTTCCGCCGCCGGCAGGTCCTGGTAGCGGATGCGGGCCACCTGTTCAAGATTGCCCACCCGCGACAGTTTCTCCGCTTCGGCCTTGAGCTGCTCAAGCTTTTCCTTCTGCACGCGGATGCCGGCGATGGCCTCCTTTTCCGCCTGCCAGTGACTCTTGAGCCGGGCGCTTTCCTCAGTCAGTTCCGCCAGTTCCGCCTCGAGCGCCGCCAGCCGCTCGCGCCCCGCCGCGCCCGTCTCCCGCCGCAGCGCGGTGCGTTCGATTTCCAGCTGCATCCGCTTGCGCTCAAGCACGTCGATCTCCGTCGGCAGCGAATCGATCTGCATGCGCAGCGACGCGGCCGTCTCGTTGATCAGATCGATCGCCTTGTTCGGTAGAAAACGGTCGTTGATGTACCGGTGCGACAGCGTGGCCGCGGCCACCAGCGCGCCGTCGGTGATGCGCACGCCGTGAAAGACCTCGTACCGTTCCTGCAGGCCGCGCAGGATGGCGATCGTGTCCTCCACCGTCGGCTCATTCACCACCACCAGCTGGAAGCGCCGCTCCAACGCCACGTCCTTTTCG
>CAZFBR010000272.1:0-3676 GCA_964517215.1 uncultured bacterium | reverse complement strand
TCAATCAGCGGCAGGCGACCATGCCGGCCGTGGGCGCGCCGCGGAGCGGCGAGCTGCCGGCGACCGTCAGCATGATCACCACCGGCGAACGTACGCGCCGGCTGGGCCAGCAGCCGTGCACGCTCTGGTTCACCGGACTCCCCCGCTCGGGCAAGACCCCGCTGGCGGTCGCGCTGGAGCGCGCACTCTTCGACCGCGGCTGCACGCCGCACCTGCTCGCGGGGAGCAATCTGCGCCGCGGGCTCGCCGCCGATCTCGGTTTCTCCGCCGACGACCGCCGTGAAAACGTGCGCCGGTCCGCCGCGCTCGCCCGCTACTGCAACGATCTCGGCCTGATCACCCTCGCCGTGCTCGCCTCGCCGTATGCCGCCGATCGTGCCGCCGCCCGGGCAACCATCGGCACGGAACGCTTTCTCGAGATCCACTGTTCCGCCCCGCGCGCGGTGTGCGCGCAGCGCGATCCGGCGCTGTACGCCCGCGCCGCCGCCGGCGAGCTGCCGCTCTTCACCGGCGTCTCCGCGCCCTACGAGCCGCCCGCCGCGCCCGATTTCACCTTCGCCGTCCACGAACAGCGCCTTGATGACGCCGTCGCCGCCCTCCTCGCCCTCCTCCACCGGCACCGCTTTATTCCATAGTGCCGCCTCGGGAGGATGGTGCCACCGTTTCCCCCGGTTGACGCATCGCGAGGCCTCCGTTGGTTGTCAGCATTTTTGCTGCTCATTGTGCGCATGGGTCAGCCCGACCCCCGTGTGTCTTGCCGCCTCTGGCGACAATTGTTCAGCCGGTCAAGTCTGCTTTTTCTTCCGACAGAAGCGCAGCCGCGCAGCGACGGGTGCGGGGTTGATGACCACGCACCCTCATCGTGCACCTTATGCAGGAGCGTGAGGGTGAGCCGCTATTGGAAACGAATGATTGCCTCTTGTGCTTGTGCATAGAGCAGCTGCCAGGGGAGCAGCGGTTCGGCAATTTCGGCGGAGCTGCCGTTGCTGATCTGCCAGACGTCATAGACATCAAAGTACGGCACCACAAAATATGCGGCGTTGGCCACCACCCCGAGCATAACCAGCACCACCGTCACGCTGCGCACCCGCATGGTCAGCAGCAGCGGGGTGGCCAGCATCAGCGCCGGCACCAGCTGGCGCAGGTACCCGCTGTCCCACCCCCACCAGCATGAATAGAGACCGGCCGCGACCAGTGCGGTCAGCAGATACGGCCATGCCCGCCGGCTGTCCCGCCAGGCAACAGCCAGCAGCAGCCAGGGGTTGAGCAGCAGCGGGTTTTCGTTTGGTTCGAGCAGCCAGCGCCAAAGCCCGGCCGTCATCCAATGCAGCTCTCCCTGTCCGTTATTGCCCCACGTCCCCGCGTTCAGATAATTGAAGAGCAGATTATTGCCGCCACCGGCCAGCAGTGCGGCGGCCAGCGCTGCCGCTGCCGTGACGTACCGGCGGTCAGCGGCATGCCGCCGCCGCCAGGTTAGCGCCGCCAGCGGCACCAGGGCAATAATTATCATCTCCTGCCGGGCAATGATCAGCGCCGTCAGGGCAAGCGCCGCCAGCATGAGGTTGTGCTGCCGCCCGTCCCGGCAATAGCGGTCGTAGGCATAGACCTGCAGCGCGAGCAGCGCCCCGACCAGCACATAGGGGAAAAAGGTGAACCAGTGCGCCGTTGCCGCACACCCGAACACCAGCGCGGTGACCGCCAGATAATAGCGCCCGGCCGGCACCCGCCAGTCGAGCTGCAGACGGTGCAGCACCCAGAGCATGATGCCCAGCGCGAGCAGATTGTGGCAGCCCGCCAGCGGCCGGGCAACAGCCATGAGCAGCGCCAGCGGAACCGCCGGCAGTGCGCCGCGGAACGAATAGGCCCGCCCCACGTTCCGGCTCACCGGCAGCGGCCATTGCGGATAAAAGGCGTCATAGACCGCCCGATTCCCGTCGGTGAAATAGAGTGAGCCGGTATCGAGGATATTGCGCGCAGTCAGCAGCGGATGGAGTTCGTCGACACTAATCACCCGGTAGCCGGCATGCCGCACACCGGTACCAACAAACAGGACGACCAGCGCCAGATGATACAGCACCCGGAACCGTCCGGCAGTCACGGCGTCAACAGCTCCGCATCGGGATAGCGTGCCGCGAGGCGGGGGATTTCCGCCGCCAGTTCCGCTTCCGCGTTGGTGGCACGCAGCGCGCGCACATACCAGCGCGCCACCTGCGGCGCCAGCGGCAGACCGCCATTGCGCTGCAGGAAGGCACGCGCCAGGTCACGCGTACGCTGCTGACCGGCGGGGGACGGGTCAGCTGCCGCCATACCGACCTCCTGATAATCGCGCGTCACCGGCCGGTACACGGCCCCGGCCACACCCGCCAGCAGCAGCATCGCCGCCAGCACGCTTCCCGCCAGGCGCAGGCAGGCCCGGTCTGACCATTCCCGTTCGTTGGTCACTGTTGCACCATCGCCATCACCCACCCGCCCGTGCGGTCACGGCAACGTTCGCCGCCGTTCCGCTGGCGCGTTTGATCCCGCCGCCCCCCGCCGCAGCAGATGCACGCGAGCGACGGATTCCGCAAAAAAACGGGGCGCTGCAGCATCACTGCCGCAGCGCCCCGCGTGGTTTACCCGGTACTACGCGTTATCCACCGGAATGCGCATGGCGTAGAACGACCGCCACACGAAAATCAGCGCGATCACAAAGAACACCACCCCCAGGGTCAGGGCGGTGCCGCGCGACAGTTCCAGCGCGATTTCCATCGCCAGCAGACCGAACAGTGTGGTGAACTTGATGATCGGATTCAGGGCCACCGAGGAGGTGTCCTTGAACGGGTCGCCAACCGTGTCGCCGATAACCGTGGCGTCATGCAGCGGCGTCCCCTTGGCCTTCAGCTCGCATTCAACCAGCTTCTTCGCATTGTCCCAGCAGCCGCCCGCATTCGCCATGAAAATGGCCTGGAACAGGCCGAAAACCGCAATGGCGATAAGGTAACTGATGAAGAACGACGCCGGTGCGGCATGCGCCTCGTTCTGCTGCTTGTCACTGACCGCCGCCGCCGCCAGCGCGGCCGCATTCTGCGCCTGCAGCGCCGCCGCCTGCGGATCCGCCGGCGCTGCCGCCACCGCTTCCGCCGTGCCCGCCGCCGGGGCCGCCGCAGTCGCCGCTGCCGGAGCCGTCGCGCTCGCCGGCGTAATCACCGAACCGGCCGGCATCTCCAGACCCGGGATCGTCGTCTGCACCATCGCCGGCGCGGCCGGAGCCGCCGCCGGAGCCGACGTGGCCGGTTCCGCCCCGCCGCCCTGCACCGGCGCCGCAGCCGGAGCAACTGCCGGTGCCGGAACTGCCGGGGTCGCCGGGTTCACCGCCGCCGGGGCTGCTGCCTCCGGCGGTGCCAGCGGCACGCCAGCTTGCTCAGTCTTGCCCGGCGCCGAGAGGAAGGCAAAGGCCAGGGCGAAGCAGAAAATCGCAATGAAGATGTTGAACATGCCCGCCTGCGCATACTGCGTGCAGATCTTCACCACTTCCTTCGAGGCCTCGACCGACGCCGACTTCGCCGCATTGGCGTCGAGTTTGATGTTTTTCTTGATGTATTCGACCGCACGATACGCACCCGTGGTCACCGCCTGGATGGAGGCGCCGGTGAACCAGTAGATCACCGCGCCGCCGCAGAGGAACCCGAGCAGGGTG
>CAZFBR010000271.1:0-3714 GCA_964517215.1 uncultured bacterium | reverse complement strand
AATGCCCAACAGACAACTGTACGAATTTTGACCTTGACGTCGCGCCACCAACGCGCTATGATTGTACTAAGATAGTTAGAATGAGGTGCGCCATGCGAATCATGGGAATGCTGGTTCTTATCCTCACCCTCGGTTCCGTTGCCGCACTGGCAGAACCCAGTGCCAGCGACGGGCGCATCGGCCAGGTCATCGCCCTGCAGGGCGAGGTAAAAGCCACCGGCGGCGGCCAGACCAGAATCCTCGCCTTGCGCGGCCCCATCTTTGTTACCGACGAGATCACCACCGCCGCCAACGGCCGGGTGCAGATCATGTTCATCGATCATACCACCTTTGCCATCGGCACCAACGCCCGTTTCAAAATCACCGACTATCATTTCGATCAGCGCAATGCCGCCCAATTCGAGCTGCTGCGCGGCCAGTTCCGCATGGTCTCCGGCCGCATCGTTGAACGCAACCCGCAGGGTTTCAATATGCGCACCCCCACCGCCACCATCGGCATCCGCGGCACCATGACCGGCCATGACATCGGACCGGACGGCGAACGCCATTTCGTTCTTGATATCGACGGCACGCACTATGTTCAGGTCACCACTTCCCAGGGCCAGCAACAACTGCGCAGCGACAACCTGGTCATTGACATCATGCCCGACGGCACCCTCGGCGAACCCCGCCCCTATACCGCGGAGGAAGTTGCCTCGCTGAACAGCGGCACCACCATTTCACCAGATGGTACCGCGGGTGATGGCAGTGGCGGGACGACCGGCGGCACCACCGGCGGTACGACCGGTGGTACGACCGGCGGCACCTCCGAAGGAACCATCGGCGGACTGGTCGCTACCACCCAGGGCGACAACACCAGCAGTACGCTGACCCCGGTCACACCCTATACCCACGCTTATCTGTGCGGCGGAATCAATGAATACGGGGTGGGACCGTCTGCGTATTATTACTCTGCGCTGGGCAACAGCATCGCCAGCAGCGGCGGTTCACCCGCCGCCTACACCGGCGGCACCGGCGGCAACCCCTGGCTGTCGTTTTACAGTGATGCCAACGGCTACCTCACCTCGCTGAGCAGCATTGGTTTCTATGACGCCAACGCCGGCGGCAACCTGACCTGGTTTGGTTCGGCACCCGGGAGTTTCACCAGCGGCGGCAAATGCCCGAGCACCGGCACCAGTTACATGGAATGGGGTTACTGGTCACTCGCCGATCCGTCCGCCGTATTTACGGTCACCGACGGCACTTTCACGCGGCAATTCCAGTTGACCCGCGTCTATCAGGTCCTGGGCCAGCAGACCCCGCTGAGCGCGCTGGATGCGCTGCGTGCCGGCAATTACACCGGCACCTACCAGGGCACTGCCAGCGGCGCTTATTACAACGGCACCGACCCCGTCGTCGAGTTGGCGAACGGCACCTTCAGTTGCGATGTGTATTTCAACAGCAATTACGTTTCCAACGCCAGCATCAGCTTTTCATCGCCCGGCGTCTCGTTGTACAGCGGGTCCGGGCCGATTGCCGACAACGGGGAATTTCAGCTCGATTTCTACTCAGCGACGCTGCCGGGCGGCGGCGGTTCCGGCAAGGGGGTGGGCAGCATCCTTGATGACAATGCCACCCGGATTGGCGGCACCTGGGGCGCAAGCGGCGGCAGCAGCGAACATGCCGTCGGCGAGTTCCACGGCACCCAGACATCATTATCATCGTATCTGCCATAACCCACGGTTGGAAAACGCCGGCGCGACGCTGGTGCTGCCGGGGCCGCCACTGCTGCGTGCATGACAGGCAATGATCTTGGTAAAAAGAAACTGCTGGGTTCCTGCTTTCGCGGTAAGGGCAGTCACACCGTCGAACGCGCGTTCGTTTCAGCAACTGGTCGGGCGGATTCGTTCAGAAACGGTAACTGACCGTCATGGTCTGCAGATTCTTGCGATAGTCGTACAAATCCGTATTTGAGTTGTTCTTCGTCCAGCGATAGGCATATTCCACTGACAGTCCCGGCAGCGCGGCAATTTCCTTGGCGATGGTGGCAGACGCTTCCCACTGGCGGTCGCGCCGGCGCAGGTCGCCCGCCCAATTGCCGGCCCGGTCATAATAGCGGGTCAGCCGGCGCGCACCCCTGCCCTCAAGCTGTACCTGCCACGGCAGCGCGAACGACATGCCGGCGCTGATTTCCCAGCCGTTGTTGCTGTTAACCCGCGTCGTCGCATGTTCGGCAAAAGCGCGCGCACCCGCCGACAGCGCATACTCGCGCGGATCGAACACCCAGCGCACGGTCTGCCCCAGCGCATAGTAATTGCCGCTGCGTTCGACCGTCGTGCGATGGTGCCGGTGTTCGATGGTGCCGGCGGTCACCAGCCGCAGATCCTGCCGCGGCTGCCACATAAATGCCGGTTCAAGCCCGCTCATCGACACCAGGGCGCGATCATCATAGATGACGAATTCATGTTTGCCCACCGCCATCGCCGCCCAGCGCTCATGCACGAACTGCAGGCCGGCGTGCCCGCGCAGATAGGTCAGGTCCTGATCCTCATAATCCATGTGCCATTTCTGATAAGCGGACATGCCGGCCAGAAACTGCCAGCGCGGATCGCCAACCAGCGGCCGCACGGCGCTCAGGCCGCCTTGCAGGATTGTGCCATGGTCACCATGCCGGAGCGCGTTGTCATTCATGACATACGGCAGATTATTCAGCACCACCTGGTTGGAACTTAAGCCGGCATTGACATTGTCATCGTAAAACCAGGCAGTGGACAGCATCCCCCCGAACTGCCACCGTGCCGCCAGCGCATCGATCTGCGCCAGCAATTCCCTGATATTGTCGCGCACTGCCGGCGGCGGATCATGTTCCAGCACCGTCTGCAATTCACGGCGTGCCGGTTCCGCCTGGCCCATGGCCAGATAGCAGCGCGCCAGTTCCAGCCGTGCCCGATCAGCACCCGGCACCAGCATCAGCACCCGCTCATATGCCATGACCGCATGCGGATATTTGCCCGCGGCAAAAGCCGCCATGCCCAGCGCAAACTGGCATTCCGGATCACCCGGTTCGGCCAGCATCGCCGCAACCGCCCGGTCATATGCCGCCAGCAAGTCGCTTGTGCCCTCCGCAGCGGGAGCACCGGCAATCGCATCATTCATCGGCAACGGCGCTGGCGTGACTGTATCCGCGGCAGCCGCCTCGCTTGCCGGCATAGGTGCAGCCGCCGGCGCGGCATTGGTCAAGGCATCCGGCACTTGCGCATGCGAACGCTCAACCGGAATGGGCCCGGCGGCCAGGGCCGGTCCCATGCTCACCGCAACCATCAATAATGCCGCCCCAAAACGCATGATCCGCCTCCGCCATTATTATACCATACCAACCATCAGCCCTGCACGCCTTTTTCAGCTGCCATAGCCAGCAATGCCTGCAGCCGTGCCGCGCTCCGCCGCCAGTCATACTGTTCCACCGCCAGTTGCCGGGCCGCTACCGCCAGCTGCTCACCCCGTGCGCGATTCTGCACCAGCAGCGTAATCGCCGCGGTCATCGCCGCCGGCGTATCCGCCGCCAGGTAGTGCTCATCCGGGGTGGCCTTGATTCCCTCAACCGCCAGCGTCGTCGCCACCAGCGGCACGCCGGCGGCAAACGCCTCGACCACCTTGAGTTGCGTGCCGCCGCCGACCAGCAGCGGCGTCACCACCGCCAGCGCGCGCGCATAATACGGCTGCAGCGACGGCACA
>CAZFBR010000270.1:0-3779 GCA_964517215.1 uncultured bacterium | reverse complement strand
CAGTCGGCACGCTGCGCGTTCTCGTACTGCGGCCGCAAGGCCTCATGCCGTTCACACAAATATGCCGCCATCCCCTCCGCCACCAGCGGATCGCGATGGTCGAGCAGCGCCACATACTCGGTCAGCGATTCGACCGGGGTCGGGGCGCGAAACAACAGCATGAGCGGCCGGTAATCGCCCGCCTGCACCCGCCAGACATTGTACGCCGAGCTGATACTGTCGCGCGGCAGCAGGGCAAACACCGCGAGTCCGACAATAAAAATCACGGCATACCTCCGCACCAGCCAGACGAGGTTGCACCGCCGGGAGATCTTGGACCCCAGCGTCGCCACTCCGGCCATCACCATCAGCGTTCCGACAATACCGGCGATCCGCAGCGGCGTCATCCCGCTCAGCACGATGTAGAACCGCACCCGACCCAGCACGCACAACCCCATCAGCAAATCCAGTCCCACCCAGACCTGCGCCAGCCGTTTCACCGGACCGTACCACCGCGTCGACAGCATCGCCTCCGCCGTCGCCGTCCCGATAAACAGCGTCGACAGCACCAGGGCGAAGGTCAACCAGAACGTCCCGCCGCGGGCATAGTCGGAATCGCCAATTCCCGGCGGGAGTTTCGCCTGCAGTACCAGATAGTTGCCGTCAACCAATATATATCCGGCAAAGAGCAGGCAGGCCGTCGCCAGCACCACCAGTGCCGTACGCCCAAGCACCTCAGCGCCCGGCACGAAGCCGCGCACCACCTGTTCTTCGTTCGTCAGCAGCGTCCCGAGCACGCGCGCGGGGCGCAGCAGGCCCGCGGTCACGATGGCGACGAAGATCCAGAGCACCACGCGCAGGAAATCGGGAACCAGCAGGTCGTAGAGCTTGTCCAGCAACTCAGCCAGCGCCAGGAAATCGCGCAGCCGCTGCCACATGAGCGCCACCACCGGATTGGCCGTCACGAAAATGCTGCCGAACAGCAGCAGCACCACCAGTCCGCCGATGAGCGGCAGCAACCAGATCAGGCAGCCGCGCGCCGCGCCGGGTCGGGTGGCCAGCCGCCGCGCGTTATTGAGATGCAGCCAGATCTCGGCCAGCCCGGCGGGAACGGCAACCGCACCGGTAACCGCCGCATCCAGCCAGTGCCTGATCTCCGCCCGCTGCACCGCCACCATTGCCAGCAGGCAGACCGGCGGGAGCACCACCGTGAGGAATCCCGCCTGCCAGATATTGCGCAGCGCCAGCAGCACCAGCAACACCAGCAGCGCTGCCGATTCGCGGCGGCGAGCCGGGGTCATGATGTAAAAGCCCAGGCCCCAGCAGGCCATGAGCAGGCCGTATCCCGTCCCGCCCACCGCACCGTAGATGAAGAAATCAAACAGCACAATTGCCACAAGGATGAACAATGTATCGCGGACCGGACGTTCCCACCGTGACGGTGCGTTCCCGTTGTCCGGGCCCTGCCCTGCCGCTCCCGGCGGTGTCGGCACCGCTGCCGGCGCCGACTCCATCCGTCCCGCCATCGCTGCCGCGACGGCACTTCCACTTTCCGGTTGCATGCTGGTCATCATTCCTCTCCTGTTGCTGGCTGCGGCAGCCGGTTGCGTTCGGCGCGAACCCGGTCTTCCTGCCATACCGCCATGATCTCCTGCGCTGCCTGGCGCACTGCCGGGTTAGGATGGCTCCCGGCCTGCCGGAACACGCGATTGTCCGGCCGCGTGTTCCAGTCACCACCATGATGTCCATTTTTACGAATAGCGGTCATAATTGCGATAACATCCTCTGGCACGAGCGCGTCGTCCTGACCGATCAGGACAAACGGTGACAGTACACCGATCTCTTCACGCCCGTAAAACCGCCGGCGTTCCGGATCATACGCCATATACGCGTCATTGTCGCCCCGCACACCAATGATCAGACCGTCCGGTGACAGATACAGCTGACCGTATCCCTCATGCCGGTCGGCAGCACGACGCACGATACCGATATACGAACGAGGATAATCGCCATTGGTCTCACCCAGCACCCGGCGACGGGAATAGAACATATTCTTCGCAAGGTCACAGGCGATGACCAGCCGCTGCCCCTGCAGAAAGCTCGAGTCCATGAACCAGTAGGTACGGCCGTCCGGTCCCGTCAGCCGGTCAAAACTCTCCCAGGGCGCAATATTGAGCCCGATGCGCATGGAACAAACGAGCGGTGAGAGGATGATGACAGCCGCGATGTAGCGATAGCTGAGCAGGTTGCCGTCACTGCTGATCCTTCCCAAGGCCCGGTACCCGACAGCCAGGAGCAGCACGAGCAGGACGATGCCGCCGTAAGGCCCGGCAACAGCACCGACAAAGCTGCCGACCAAGCCCAGCAGCAGGATGCTCACCGGAAACAGCAGAGTTACCAGCCGGCCGCGATAGACCAGCTTGCCGTACAACCACGCGGCGAACAATGCCAACACCGCCAATGCGTATTGCAGCGTCACCACCCACGGCTGCAACAGTGTGATCTCCTGCACGGCATGCACCTGTTCCAATTGCTCATGGGGGACCGGTACCGTCGGCGACGCAGGATAGCGTTCGAAACTCGACGGCAGGAAGGCGAATATCGCCAGCGGCAGCAGCAGTGCCGAATACGCCGCGAGACGGGCCAGGCCGCGCGGCGTCATCATTCCCCGCGCCGCCGCCGCCAATTCCGCCCAGCACCAGCCCGACTGCCAACGGGCAACAGCATAGCCGCACCAGCCAAGCGACGCAAGCAGGCCCAGCGCCAGCATGACAAGCACTAAGGACGGTGTCAGCCCGCGCTCGATAATGGACCGGGACGGATGTTCCGGATCATAGTACACCTTTACCGTCTGACCCGATTCATAGTTCCGGAACATTGCTTCGGCAATGTCTTTCGGGTACTTATCGTAATCGCTCTCGTCCCCGAACGGCAGCAGACGATACCGGTCGCCGGAATAAAAACCCTCGCCCATGCCAAACGCCAGATAGCGGTTGCCGCCCATCCGCTCGTTGCGATACTCAACCCCGCCGACCGTATAGCCGTAGTTAACATTCGGCGACCACAGACCGGAATTGCCTCCGGTACTGCATCCGGCATATTCGACCGTGCCGGTCGTTTCCGGCCAGGTCTGCATATCGTACCAATGCCACAGGGTCGTACCGCAATGGATGCCGATCAGCAGCGCCACCAGCAGCGTCGCGATGCGCACATACGCCCATTTCCCCGTATCGCCCGGTGTCGGCGCTGCGGCTGCGCCGGCGCCTGCCGATTCGGCCTGCATAGGATATTTAAGCATCAGTTCACCGCTTTCTGTGCGGCCGGCCAGATACTCGCCTTGATTATCCCGGCGAGTGCCGCCACAACAATAGCAACAACTTAACCGATACCCCAGTAGACGAGGAACAGCGGGATGGCAACGCCCAGCGCAAAGCCGAAGGCCGGCCAGGAGAACCCGTCCCGCGCGCTCAGGTGCCACGGCAGGACCAGCAGCGCGCACATCACGCACCCGGGCAACACCGTACACCAGCGCCTGACGCCGCCAAAAACCCGCAGTCCGTCCGCTACGCACAGCCCGGGAAACAGGAACATCCCGCAAACCAGCGCCCCCAGAGCGACCGCCGCCCCCGTGAACGGCACTGCGAGCAAAAGAACGCCCGCACCGTCATTCGTATGCCCCCCCGCGATGCAGCCCGAAATATAGATATCCAGTTGCAAAATCGGAAAGTGTTTGTCCTTCGGGGACTATTTTCTTTTCTATTGCTTGAAAATACTCATAGCGTCCATTTATTGCATCAGCA
>CAZFBR010000269.1:0-3804 GCA_964517215.1 uncultured bacterium | reverse complement strand
TACGAGCGGCGACTGGGCGCCTACACCCCGGCGGCGGTCTTCGCCCAGCCGCGTTCGCAGCAGGCGGCGCTCGCTGCGCTGGAGCTGGCCAGCTTCGCCTGCGAGGCGGAATTCGAGGTCAACGGCAATGCCCTGTTCTACGCCGGCAAGCACCAGCTCGCCGCCGCCAAAATTGCCGCCGCCATCTCTCCTGATGAGGAGCGTCCGTTCCTTGAGCGCGCGCTCGACTGTTTCACCCGCGGGTTCGAACGCTGTTCGCAGACCGCGGAACTGCTCTACCTGACTGCGGTGCTGCATGCCCAGTTCGGCAACGTCCTCGAAGCCCGCACCCGGCTGGCACGCCTGCTCACCGACCGCGGCGACATCCCCGCCGCCGTCCGCTACAAGGGCTGGTGCGCCAACCTCAACGAACTGCTCCGCCAGCAGAAATAGTCCCCGGCAGCCGCCGGCAAGTTGACACCGCCGCTGGATTTGGTATAATCAGCGCACTTTTCACAGCATGGAGGAAATGAAGCTATGGCACAGGCACAGAAAAAGAAGGCTCGGCATCCCTCGGCGGTAAAGCGGGCCCGACAGAATGTCCGTCGCCGCGATCGGAACAAAAGCGTTATCAGCAAGATGCGCACCGTCCGCAAGCAGGCATTGCAAGCGGACACCCCGGAAACGCGTCAGGCCACGGCCCGCGCCTTCCAGTCGGCGGCAGACCGCGCCGCCAAGCGGGGCATTATCCACCAGCGCACCGCAGCGCGGCTCAAGAGCCGGCTGGCAAAAAAGAAGTAATTCGTCCGCCGCACCCGCGTCCCGGCTTTCCGCCGGGGCGCGTTTTTTGTGCGCCGGTCTACGCCGGCTGGCCGTCGATCATCGCCGCGATGCGCTGCCGCACCTCGTCGATCAGCCAGCGCGGGGTTGACGCACCCGCGGCAATACCGATATGTCGGCAGCCGCGCACCAGTTCCGGACGCAATTCCGCCGCCGTTTCCACATAATGCGTTTCACAGCCTGAGTCGCGACAGAGTGCCGCCAGCCGTGCGGTATTGGCGCTGTTCTTCCCCCCGATAATGATCATCACCGCCGCGCTGCAGGCCAGCTGCCTGACCGCCTCCTGCCGCTTGCGCGTCTCCTGGCAGATGGTATTGGCCACGCGGATATCGTCCGCCACCGCGCGCAGCCGCGCCACCACCGCGGCAAACGCCTCGCGATTTTGCGTCGTCTGCGCCACCACCCCCAGCCGGGCGCCGGCGATCTCCGCGGGCAGTTCCGCCGTGGCTTCCAGCACCAGCGGCGCCCGCTGCAGGCGGCTGACGATGCCGCGCACCTCGGGATGGTCGGCTTCGCCGATGATGATGACCCGCCGCCCCTCGCGTTCCATTTCCACCGCCGTCTGCTGCGCTTTCTTGACGAAGGGGCAGGTTGCGTCCACGAGCTGCATACCGCGCCGCTGCGCGTCTTCGACCACCTGCTGCTCAACCCCATGCGAACGGATCACCAGCACCCCGCCCTGCACCCCGTCGAGATTTTCCACCACGCGCAGGCCGTGCTCCGCCATGCGCGCCACCACCTGCGGATTGTGAATGAGATGGCCAAGACAATACACCTCGGGGTGGTTGCGCAGCGCCTGCTCGGTCAGGTCGCAGGCGCGCGTCACGCCGTAACAGAAGCCCGCATGCGGCGCCACCGTGATCCTGCAGTCATTGATTTCGAAGACCTGCGCCGCCGTGCGTTTGCGTTCCTTCATGATCGCCGCTGTCCTCTCAGGCAAACCGCGCCAGCATGAACGTCAGGTCGTCGCGGTCATCCGCCGACGCCTTGAACGCCTGCAGTTCCTTTTCCAGCCGGTTTGCCGCATCCGCCAGTGAACTGCCGGAGCTGTGCCGCCGCAGAAATTCCTTCATCCGCTCCAGCCCGTACGCCTCCGTGCCGCCTTCCAGCTCGTAGATGCCGTCGGTGCAGAGCAGCAGCACATCGCCGGCACCCAGCGGCAGCGTCCGTTCCTCATACGGCTCGTCGCCGAGGTTGAACCCGAACGGCATGCCCGGCAGCGCCAGTTCCTCGACGCGGCCGTCCGCCGCCCACCAGAGCAGCCCCTCGCAATGGCCGGCGCTGGCGTAGGTCAGCGTGCGGGCGGCCGTGTCAAACGCCACCGCCGCGGCAGTGACATGCTTGCCGCTAACCTCCAGCCGGTCGAAACCCGCCGCCAGATGCGCCAGCAGCGGCGCCGCCCCGGCGATCCCCCGCCCCGGCGCCTCGGCCACCAGCGACATAATCGCCGTGGTGATCAGCGACGACGAGACGCCATGCCCGCTGACATCGCCCATCAGCAGCGTGCCGTGCGGCGACGGACGGTCGCCGGCGCCGGCCGGCACCAGCACCGCATAGAAATCGCCCGACAGCATTTCCGCGGCATGGTAGCGGCTCACCACCTCCACCCCGGCCAGTGCCGGCTGCGGACGCTGGACCAGCTGGCGCTGCAGCTTGCGCGCCAGCTCGATATCCGCCGTTTCCGTCCGCACATCGCGGAAGATCTCCACCCCGCCAATGACCCTGCCCTGATCGTCGTGCAGCGGCGCGCATTGCACCTGCACCGGCGTGCGCACGCCACCCTTGGTCAGCGCATAGACCACCTGCGGCATTTCCTGGCGGGCATTGCACAGCATCGACTTGTGCAGCGGGCAGGCCTCCTCGCCGCACAGCCGTTTGCCGTGACGGTCGACATGCTTGAGGATATTGTCCCAGCACCCCTTCCCTTCGACTTCCGCAGCGCTGTATCCGGTAATGCGTTCCGCCGCCGCATTCCAATACACCATGCGCCGGTCGGGGGTCGTGACATAAACACCATAATCAATGTTCTCGATAATCCGCTTGGCAATATCAGAACGCAGCAGCACTTCCTCTGGCCTGGTCATGGTCTTCTCCCAATCGTTCGGTCAGAATACCTATACCGGTTGCAACTGTCAATACGCCAACTGATCATTTTTGACATTTTCTTTAACTTGAACGTTTACTTGGTGGTGGATAAATGTGTTGAAGAATACCACGATCTGATCGCCTGCCCCACAGGCATATTATCCGAACAGATTTTTGGCAGAACCATTTACTCCTCAATGATATTACATGGTTTGCCACACTCCACCTGATGCAATCTGCCAATTCCGGGCGACGGCCGAGACCCTGCGGAGACCCTGCGGGAACCGTGGCAAGATCTCAACATTTGGGAGCGAAAGTCGGGATCATTGCCCTGTTGCATACGTGGGGTCAGATTCTGTTATATCATCCCCCATCTGCATTGTCTGGTGACTGGGGACTGGGGAAGACCTTTCCATCGATGGCAAACGCTGGCAACCGATTCTCGAACTAACCGCTTATGGCTTTCCGCGAATTCCTGTGGAATGCACTTGGTTTCCGCCATTCTAAATTTCCTCATGCTATTGCCTACAGGGCAGCAGTACCTATCAGTACAAGTCAACGAGGTTCTTCAGCATACGTGTCAATAAGTGATTGTATATGCTGCTTAATGGCATCATCCGCTTTGAAGTTGCGGATACAGTTGTTCATTTTCCGCAACCTTTCTGCCGTTGACTCCCGTGGTCGTTTCCCCAATAGTATTACCGTTCTTCCCTCTGCCGTATACATATCGTGAACATCACTCGTGCCGACGAAACACCGGGCAACCACTTTGCGTTTGCAGTATAACAGCACTTCTATCCCGCTTCCTTCATCACTGTTCTGAAACACTAACACCCGGTCATGGGTGCGCTATGAACCAGTTTATGGCACATTGAAGTGACGGAAATAGGGTAACACTTT
>CAZFBR010000268.1:0-3851 GCA_964517215.1 uncultured bacterium | reverse complement strand
CAACACATTGTGCATAAAGCTATCCGACAAATGCTCGCCCGCTTCGATATGATAGAATTCAATTTGTCTCATGGCACAGTTTTCACTGATGTAGCATTGGCCGCGAATCGCATTGACTATTCGTTGGCAATCATAATCGTATGGCATTGCGGTCTTGACCGACACAATACAGGTCTCATCGCACAACCAATCACCAATCGTCGCCGTCTTTTGCAGTGAAGTGTAATGCCGACGTATTGTGGTGTATGCAATAATTTCGCCGTACAGCGATTCGATTTTGATGCCAAGGTTGCGTGCGGATTTTGTCTTTTCCTTCTTTAATTCGTCGAACAGCATCGATACGTTATCAGCACCAATATTCTGTTCGTGTGCAGCAAGCATCTGTTCCATCCAATCTACTCTGCCCTGCAGCAGGCAACGCACCCATTCGATCGATAGTGGATTATCAATGTGCTGCACACAGTGATACATCATCGGTTCGAGATGTTCCTTCACCCGAGGATATTGTTTCAGTTGTTCGGCATATAAGCCCCATTGTCTCACTTGCTCTTTGCCGATGAATCGCGTATTGAGAATATTCATAGCGGTAGCGCCTTGCTAATTGCCGGACACAATGGAAGATACACGCGCATTAGTTTTATTCCAAATTGTTTGGTCAAGCCGTTGCTGCAGTTGTCGGTACAAATCACGCCAGACGGCGGCGCGGCAGGCGGAGAATTGACCTTGCAGGCAGGTGCTGGCATCCGGCCCCGCCAGCGTACGGAACGAAACCAACGGCCGGCTGACCCGATGCAGGCAGCGATAATCCATTGCCCTAATCAGAGTTATCATGGCATGTATCCCCCAAAAGCCAAAACCAATGATACCATAATTCCGGGCAATTGTCCGGTTGATAGTTTCCCATGCAGATGCGGTGCGCGATTGAGAACGGTATGGTCAACAGTTACAACAGCACAATTATTGCGCTTGGGTGCGGGTGCAGCGGACGCGGATCTGCTCGCGGCGGGTTTCGTCGGTGACGAGCGCGAGCGCCGCGCGCACAACCGCATCGTCGTTCAGCTGCACGCCGGTCAACGCCACCCATTCGAGCGTCGTGGTCTGCGCTTCGCGTTCCCCGGCCCCGCCCGGCGGCGGCAGCGCGACCAGTTGCGGCAGCAGCTTGCGCACAATGGCCCGCGCATTGTCCGCGCGGCCGCAGCGGGCATATTCGTGGGCGACATAGGCATAGACGCCATACCGCGCCAGCGGCATGGCGACGGCAGCCGCCAGATTCCCCGCTTCATAGAGTATGCCGGTGGCGGCGGCGGTATCGCCCGTATCGTCAAGCTGGAGCGTGGCGATGGCGGCAATGACATTGGCCTTGTGCAAACTGCGCGTGTCGCTGATGCGGCGGGCATATTCCAGCCCAACGGAAGCACTGCTGTCGGTGGCGGCGCTGTAGGCAATCCACGCCTGCAGTTGCGCCCGCAGGTCGGACGCGACGACGCGTTCAGTCGCCGACCAGCATTCCTCCCAGTCGCCGCGATGCTGACGCAGGTACGATTCGACGGCCGCGGCCGCATGCAGCTGCTGCTGGCGTTCAGCAGACGCAGCTCGCGCGGCGGCAACAACCGCACGCGCCCGGACGGCGGCGGTTTCAGTTGCATAGTACGCGCACAACACGGCGGCGTCAGCATGCGCGTCATGCACCAGCAGTTCGGCAATTACCGCATCGAGCAGCGGCTCACGCACGGCAGCGTCATTGATGGCCCGCACCAGGCGCGGCGCAGCAGCGTACTGCCCGGCCGCCAGCGCGGCGGCGCAGGCGCGCGCCCGCGCGGCGTCGTCACCCGGCTCGCTTGCTGCGTCGGGCGTGTCGCCGGCCATGGCGGCCAGCGCGAGGTTGCGGTAACGGGCAATGGCGCCGGCGAGCCGCAGGCGGCGGCCGGGGGAACGCAACTGCGGGCGAATGGCCTCGGCGTCAGTCAGTTGCCGCTGTTCGAGGAACGCCACCGCCAGCTGTTCGAGCAGCGCCTCGCGCCGGTCGTTATCAGCGACGGAGTCAATGGCCATGCGGGCCTCACGCAGCTGCCCGCGCGCGAGCGCCAGCACCGCCTGCTCCGCTGCGGGGTCGGGCGGCGGTTCGGGCGGCGAAACCACAACCGGCGGGCGGTCCGGCAGCGGAAGTGCCCGGCACACCGCCTCGCAGCGCAGCCGCTGCGGCGGATCGCTGAGGAACAGCGCCGTCATCGGCACCCGCAGAACGGCTGCGGGCTGGCTGTCCGGGGTAGTGATCGCCACGGCAAACTCGCGCCCGGCAAATTCATGTTCCAACAGGGCCAGCGCCGGCGAGCCGGCGCTTTGGGCGGCCGCGCGCGCAGCGGTATCGGCGATCTCCTCGACAAACACCAGCACGGCCATGGCGGCCTCGCCGCGCAGGAAAACGCCCCGGTGAAAATAGAACACCTGCGTCACGCTGTCGCGCTGATTCACGGTCAGGGTGCGATTGACTGCGATCCCGCCCATGACCCCCGTCACCAGTGAGTCGACCAGCGCCAGCTGGCGGGCATCGGCGACCGGCACATGCACCGCGAGGTGCAGGGCGCTGCTGTCCGTGGTTGCCGTCAGCGCGGCCCGGGCAAAGCCATGGCGCTGCAGGGCGGCCATGAGCGCGGTGCGCTGGGTGGCAAAGGGGGTGTCGGGATCGTCGTCGAGGTCCATGGTGCGGGTGAGCGCGACCGCGCGCTCCGCCACCACCAGCGTCGCGTCGTACGCGCCGCCGCCATCCGCATCCAGGGTGTACTGCACGGTGGCGGAAAGGCAGCCGGAGAGCAGCAGCGCCGGCAGCAGGCAGCACAGGAACGGCCGCCATTTGCCGGCCAGACGCAGGTTCATGATCGCCACTTCACCTCATATCCCGATGGAACATGCGCCATGATACCATGTTGCGGGTCAGCGTCAAAGCGGGCGCGGCGTGCTGCCAGCAACACGCGCTCTCCCGCACCTGCCGCTGCGCTTCGCGGGCGAGGATAACCATGTGCATTCACCGTACGCATAGCCGCTGCAGGGTTGGCGAGGGGCACCTGCAGGAAAATTGAACGCCGGCACAATCCGCACCAACCGCTGCGCGGCTTCCGCTCCCGTCGCGATTCGCGGGCGGGGACAAATCCGGGAATTATTCGTGACGCATGACCATGGCATGCGGTCGCAGACAACTATGAGCTCTGTGTGTTGTCTCGGAATGCGCGCATTTGCTCCCTCCCCCTCCAGGGGAGGGTTGGGTGCCCGGAGAATCGCTCTGGAAAATGCGTGCGGCGGCCGTTGTTGCCCTCACCTCGACGCTGCGCGTCGTCCTTCTCCCGGCGGGAGAGGGGAAACAGGCAAACCACCGGGGTGGGGTGAACATCGCATTCTGCTCGCCTGCATCCATCCACCTCCCTCGTGCCTATGGGGCATTATGCCGGCACGTAGGTACTGTTTCCGTCGCTGCTTTTTCCAACGCAAATGGCTCACAGTGGGAACAGTTCCTGACGTGCGGCCAGGGGAAGTCAGGATGCCTATGCCGGGGCGGCGTGTTTGGCGGCGTACATGGCGCGGTCGGCGGCCGCGAGCAGTTCCGGCACACTATGGCCGTCGTCCGGGTAGAGGGCGATCCCGGCGGCCACCGACACCGGATAGTCACCATCACCGGCGGCAATCGTCACTCCCTGAAAGCGACGCTGCAGGCGGTCGAGAAACACCTGCGCCTCTTTGCGGCTCGCCTCCTGGAGGATGACCGCAAACTCATCACCGCCAACCCGGGCCGCCAGTTCATTGGTGCGGCAGGTTCCCTCAATGACCCGGACGATGGTTCGCAGATAGTCGTCGCCTGC
>CAZFBR010000267.1:0-3863 GCA_964517215.1 uncultured bacterium | reverse complement strand
GCCGGCACTGCGCCAGCGTGCCGCGCAGCTGGCCGTGCAGTTCGATGAAGCGGCGGGTGCGTTCGACCGCATGCTGAATCTCCGTCAAGTGGAACGGCTTGTAGAAGAAATCAAAGGCGCCGAGCCGCATCGCCTGCAGTACGCTGTCGCTGTCCCCCTTCCCGGTGATCATGATCGTTTCCAGGCCGGGATGCGCTGTCCGCAGCTGTGCCAGCAGCTGCAGGCCGTCCATTTCCGGCAGATTGATGTCGAGCACCGCCACGTCCACGGGCTGGGCCGCCAGCGCGGCGCGGGCGGCGCTCGGGGTGCCGCACACCGTCACCGCATGGCCAAGCCGCTCAAAAAAGAGCCGCAGCTGGTCGCGAATTGCCGCTTCATCATCGACAATCAAAATGCGCAGGGCCGTCATGCGCCGCTTGCCTCCGGGCGCGCCGCCGGGCAGAGCACCCGCAAGCGCGTGTATTCGCCGACGCGGCTGTCAACTTCAATGGTGCCGCGCATTTCGTGAATAATGCCGTAACTAATCGACAGGCCCAGCCCGGTGCCTTTGTCCGGCTCCTTGGTGGTGAAGAACGGGTCAAAGATGCGTTCGCGATACTCCTCCGCGATGCCGATGCCGTTGTCGGCCACCTCCAGCCAGACCTGGCCGCCGTTGCATCCGGTCGTCAGGTCGATGCGCGGGGCGTATGCCGGCGGTAGCTGCGGCTGTGCCGCGCGCGCCTCGCAGGCGTCGCGCGCATTGCCCAGCAGATTGAGCACCACCTGCTCAAACCGGTACGGATTGCCCAGTACCGGCGGCAAATCTGCCGCCAGTTCGACCTGCAGCTCAATCCCGCGCTTGCGGCATTGCTGGCGCAGCAGCGACAGGGCATGCTGTACGCTGTCGTTCAGGACAAACAGCTCGACCCGCCCGCCCGTTTGTTCCCGGCTGAAAATGCGGATATGCTCAATGATCCGGGCGATGCGTTCGGCATATTGGCGCAGTTCACCGCAGCGCGCACCGATAAACGCCGGGTCCGGCTGCGCCTGCTGCAGTTCCATGGCCATATTGTCCAAGCCCATGGTGATCCCGCCCAGGGGTTGGTTGATTTCATGGGCAATGCCCGCCGTCAGCTGGCCGAGCGCCGACAGCTTCTCCGATTGAATGATCCGCTGCTGCAGTTTCTTTTCCGTGGTGATATCGCGGAAGTACCAGACCCGCCCATAATAGCGCCCGTTGGCGCCCGCCAGCGACGCGGTATAGCGGTCGATAATGCGGCCGTCGCGCAGCAGCAGTTCGTCGCGGCTAACCGCGTCGCGCGCCTCGTAGAGCTGACGCACCCGACGGAGAAAGTTGTCCGGATCGGCAGTCAGCGCCGCCACATGCTGCAGCAGCGGGGCATCCACCCGTGCCGCCAGCAGGTCCGGCGGGATGTGCCAAATCTCGGCGAAACGCCGGTTGTGGGAAATGATCATCCCCATGTCATCGACCACCAGGATGCCGTCCAGCGAGCACTCCTGCTGCGTGGTCAGCAGGGTGTTGCGGAAGGCCAGATCCTCTTCCGCACCCTGCAGCTCGCTGATGTCGATCAGCACACTGTCAACCCGCAGTGGCCGACCCGCCTCATCGCGGACCAGGCGGGCCCAGACCTGCGCCCAGAACGGGCTGCCATCGACCCGGCGCAGCGGCAGTTTCAAACCGCTCACCTGGCCCGTGGCGCGCAGTTGGCGGCCCACTTCGCGGCGCACAGCATCATCCGTAAAGAGTTCGCGGAAGAGCAGGGTGCGCAACAGGTCGGCATCGCAGCCGAACATGGTCGGCAGCGCCGGATTGAACTGGAAGAAATGCGCCTCCTCCTCATCCACCCCGCGCGAATAGACCCCCACCGGGAGCGACATCAGCAGCCCGCGATAGCGCTCCTCGCTGGCGCGCAGCGCCAGCTCCATGGTCCGCTGCACGATGACATCGCGGCTGACATTGAGCAGGCAGACCGTGCCGTCGATTTCCAGCTGCTCCACCGACAGCAACATGGTGCGGATTTCACCGTTCCGGCAGCGGCAATGGACCTCGCAGTCCGCGACCCGGCCATGCTGCCGCACCTGCGCGATCATCGCGTTCCGCTCTTCCGGCTCGGGCCAGATGCCCAGTTCCTGCGTCGTCCGGCCCAGCATGTCATCGCGCTGGAACCCGAACATTTCCGCCGCCACCCGGTTGATTTCCAGGATGCGCCCCTCCGCCAGCGTGCTGACCACGATTGGCAGCGGGCTGGCGGTAAACATCTTTTGGTACTTTTCGCTGATCAGCCGCTGCGTCCGTTCCAGCTGCTTCAGTTCGCTGATGTCCGTCAGCGTCAGGATGCTGCGCGCGGTGCCGGGAATCATCGCCGCCTGCAGCAATGCCTCCCGCCGCTGGCCGTCGCGCGTCCGCACGCCGATGGTGTACTGCGGCAGGGCCCGGGTGCGCTTCTGCCGGCGCAGCCGGTGCTGTTCCCGCACCCGCGCCAGGTCGTCCGCGTCAACAAACGCAGTCAGCGGCATCCGCCCTTCGATCTCCCCCCGCGCATATCCGGTCAGCCGCTCCGCCTCGCCGTTGACCAGCGCCACGGTCATGTCCGCCTCGACGATCAGCACCGCGTTGCCGGTGTTTTCGAACAGCGCCCGGTACATGGTCTCCGATTCCCGCAGTGCCGCGTTCGCCTGTTCCAGTTCCGTGACGTCGTCCATCACGGTCAGCAGGTATTCGGCGTCCGCCAGCCGGATCACCTCGGCCGAAAACACCCCGGTCCGGATCCGCCCGTGCTTGCCGCGTACCGCCAGCCGGACATTGCGCAGCGTCCGGCGGCTGGCCACGGTATCCCGCAGCGCCTGCTGCGCTGCTGCGTCGACAAACAGGTTGAGCTCGGCCGCAGTATGCCCGAGCACCTCGTCACGCGTGAATGCGAGCGTCGTGAGGAAGGTGTCGTTGACCTCGACAAACCGCCGGTCATGCAATGCGGCAATCGCCATGAGCGACGGGTTGTTGCGGAACGCCGTGCGGAACTTTTCCTCGCTCCATCTGCGCTCGCTGATGTCGAGATGGTGCCCGATCACCCGCGCCGGAACACCCGCGGCGTCCCGCTCAACCACCCGGGCGGTGGACAGGAACCAGCGGTACGACCCGTCCTTGGCGCGCAGCCGGAATTCCTCGCGGTACCCGCCGCCGCTGCCGTCCAGCAGGGCCGCCATATTCTCCGCCCGCAGCCGCACGGTGCCCCGGTCGTCCGGGTGCAGCAGGTCCAGCCACGCCGCGAACGTGGCGGGGAATTCGTCCGGGGCATAGCCGAGCATGGCATAGAACCCGCCGCTGAGCTGCAGGCGGCCTTCGACGGCCTGCCCGCCGTCCAGCTCCGCGCACGGGAGGCCACGGTCTGGCTGACCCAGGCCGAGATCGCCGACCTCTACGGCACCTCGAGCCAGAACATCGACCAGATCACGCGGCGCGTCCTCGCAGATGAAGAGGTCACCGAGGCAACTATCAATTCTGAGTTGATAGTTCGAACCGAGGGCACCCGTCAGGTGCGCCGCGAGATCAAGGTCTACAACCTCGACATGATCCTGGCGATCGGCTACCGGGTGACGACCTGGCAGGCAGTCACCTTCCGGCAGTGGGCGACGTCGGTCCTCAAGGAGTACCTGGTCAAGGGGTTCACGCTGGACGACACCCGGCTGAAGGGCGAACAGGCTGACTACTTCGACGAGTTGCTGGCCCGGATTCGGGACATCCGATCGTCCGAGAAGCGCTTCTACCAGAAGGTCCGCGATCTCTTCGCCGCCAGCAGCATCGACTACGACCCGAAGTCTGGGCAGGCCAAGGAGTTCTTCGCCACCATCCAGAACAAGATGCT
>CAZFBR010000266.1:0-3881 GCA_964517215.1 uncultured bacterium | reverse complement strand
CATCCGCCTGTGCGTAGAATGCCTTGTATTTGCCACCGCCGGTTTCCGGATATAAATGGCGGATCGCTGACACTACTGCCGTCGAATCCAGGCCGCCCGATAGGCAGGTTTTTATTGCAACATCGCTGCGCAGTCGTAACCGTACTGCATCGATGAAACACTCACGGAAACAGCGGACCGGATCATCGCCTGCCGGCGTGTCCACCGGAATCTGCCAATAGCGGCGAGGGCGGGGGGGCAATTCGTTGAGGTGCAACCGATGTGCCGCCGGCAGCCTGCTGATCCCTGCGTACGCGGTGGATGAATCCCGATCGACCCAGCCGTGGGCCAGGTAATTGCGCGCCCATGCCGTGTCGAGCCGCGGGGTCAACCCGTATGCCAGGACGGCTTTGATCTCTGACGCGAAAACAAACACCTGATCATCCGCGTAGTAATAGAACGGTTTGACCCCAAAACGATCACGGGCGCAAAACAGCGTCTGCTGCTCCCGATCCCATAAGGCAAATGCCCAGTCGCCGTTAAAGCGCTCAAGGCAACGCTCACCCCACGCGTCGTACGCGTGCAAAATCACTTCCGTGTCGCTCTGCGTCATGAAATGGTGCCCGCGTGCCTGAAGTTCCATACGCAATTCGCGGTAGTTGTAAATCTCCCCGTTGAATACAAGCCAGCGCGACCGGTCGGCATTGCCCATCGGCTGGTTGGCCGCTTCTGTCAGGTCAATAATTTTCAGCCGCCGGTGGCCGAGCGCCAGCCGTCCGTCATAATAGTATCCGGCTGCATCCGGGCCGCGATGCGTCATGCTGTCCGTCATACGTTCGAGGGTGGCGCGATCGGCTGTCCGGCGCGGATCGGCGTAATAGATGCCGCAGATGCCGCACATCAGCGTCCCCCAACATGCGACGCAGTCGCCAGCTGCCGGTAGCGTTCGGCAATCAGACCCATGTTCATATACCAGTCGGTACGCTCGTGAACAATTTGGTAGTTTTCTTCCGCCGTTTGTCGCACTGCAACCGCGGCTGAATCGAAAGATACCAATATCTCGGCAAGCTCCGCCGCCATGTCAGGGTGGCTAAGAATATAGCCGTTGCGGCCGTGGGTCACCCATTGCCGATGGGCTGGTGTGTCACTGCACACCGGATAGGCACCACACGCCATTGCCTCATTCAGAGAAATGTTGTTGCCGTCCGACTGCGCGAGTGAGACAAATACATCGGCACGCCGGCAGAATTCCGCCAGTGCCGGCGCCGGCAGCATCCCGAGAAATTCGACCGCATCGGCCACACCAAGTTCTTGCACCAGCCGCCGGGCACGTTCCTCTTCATTTCCCCGGTTGGCAAACAGGAACCGGCAGCGCGGACGCCGCTGCCGGACCAGCGGAATCGCGCGGACCAGCGGCTCCCATTGGTAGATCGGCTCGAACATCCGGTTATGGAACACGGTCAGCTCATCCGTCACCCGCGGCTGCGGCAGCCGCGGCGTGAATACCCGGGTGTCACATCCCCAGAGCTGGGTAAGGATTTTCTCCTCCGGGATCCCGAGAAACTCCGTCATCACAGCAGTCATGTGCGGCGCCATCGAGGTTACCAGTGCAGCGCGGCGGCACAGCCGGCGCACCGCCCAGGCCCGCACTGCGGAACGGAGGGGATCGATTAAGATATCGTCTCCCCAGCCGCTCAGGACAACGGGGATAGTGCCGCAGGCAAACATCGCCAGCATATGCTGATCCAGGTAGTGGATGTTGACCAGGTCGGGTTGGGCGGTCTGCAATGCACGGCGGAAAGCACGAATGTTCCCCAAGCGCCGCCAAGCGCCGGCACCCGGGACAAAGTGCACCAGCTCGACGCCTGGGACCGGTTCGCAGAACGCGTCGCAATTGCCAAGATACATGACTTGCCAGCCCTGCTCACAGAAAAACCGCAGCCAGCGGACCAAATGGATCGAATTGCACGGACCGATAAAGGCAATCTTCACGCAGCCGCCTCCTGTCTGGCCCGCAGTCGCACGAGGCCGCACACAGCGCAGCCCGCATATTGGGCAACGGGTGTCGGCAGCGCATATTTTCTTTGCCCGGGACAGGCCGCGTCAATGAACGGTTTGGCAATCATCTTACGCCATCCGCAAAAGCATTGCTATCGCCGAACAGCGTGTGCACGCTGTATCGTATGATCGCCACGATCCCGCAGTTGGTGGCCGACATGATCAGGAGCAGTTGCACGTCATCCATATCCTTTCCCGCTGCGATTCATGCCGGGGCCCAGCCCTGACTGAAGGTATCGCGTATTGCCGCCAGATAGCCGCGCAGGCGGTTCAGTTGGCGATAGCGCAGTGCCAGAAGAAAGTATCCGATTATTGACCAGAGCATTGCTGTCCAGCCGAGCACATCAGGACGCATGTTTTTGTTGAACAGATAGAGATAATTGCGCATAAATACGTAGTGGTACTGACACGTCGTCATTCCCTTGTCCGGCTCGGTCCGGTGATAAACCACGATGCGGGGATTGTAAAACAGCCGGTATTCACGGCCCACCCGCGTTGAGAAGTCGACGTCCTCCATTGCCGAGTAACCATTCATCCGCTCATCAAATTGATGCTGTTCACAAACCTCACGCCGGTATATGCTGACACCGCCTGAAACGTGACAGGTATCCGCCACCCGGTCATGAACGGCCGGGAACGTGCTCATACCGTTGGCCAGTTGTGCGCCCGTCCAGAAGTTATGGTGCAGGAACAGCCACGAGAACCGGTTGAATTCATGGCAATAGGGGGTGAAATCCGGATAGGGTGTCGTCGCGCCGCAGCCGCCGGCATAGTCTGAGCCGCAGGCCGTTAGCGTATCCTCCAGCAGCGCGAGGAAATCGGGCTGCAGCAGGATGTCATCATCGAGAAAGACGAGCAGCTCACCGCGGCTTTTCGCAACGCCGGCATTTCTCGCACGGGTCAGCGATCCGCCTGGCGGGCGCAAGCAGCACACCGGAAACGGCAACTGCGATGCATCGGACGCGACTATGGGGCCGGCTTCTCTGCCTTCTGAATCATCAACGACCAAAACCTCATGCGGAAGCCGCGTCTGCATTGCCAGGCAAGCAAGCAACGCGCGCACATCCGCAGGCCGGTTTTTCGTCGGGATGATCACCGATATCCGATTCATCGCTGCTCCAATATCGACGGCGGCATCAGTCGCTACCACCGGAAATATGACCTGCCTTCAGCTCTGATCCGTTCAATAATGTACATCTGCTTCCCGGAGCATACGCACACCCGGCGACCGTTCAGCTTCGTCCACTATACCCAGCGTTCCCTGCGGTCTTCACCCACAATCAGCAAGCAGCCGGCGAATGCGTGCAGCATAGGTGTGCTCGCGCCGCGCCCGCTGCGCCGCCCGGGCACCGATGGCAGCCGCCACTTCCGGGTGCGCCAGCAGGAAACGCGCCTTGTCGGCGAATTCGGCCGGTGACGAATACGTCAGCACTTCCTCGCCAATCCGGAACTGCCCTGTCAGCGCCTGCTTCGCATCGGTGAGCAGGCAGCCGCCAGCCCCAGCCACTTCGAATACCCGCGCATTGCTGTCCCACACCGATTGCGGATGGTGGGCATTAAAGCACAACACCGCCTGCTGGTAGATGCGGTTAGCCGCGGCCGGCGGGACAGGCGGATGACACCGGCAATTGGGCACATCGCGGAAATCACCGCCCCATACATCCGCCACCACCCCGTCGAGTGCCGCAAGGCAGGCGGCGCGCAGTGGAAAACGTTCGCCGACCATCACCACCTGGTACTGTTTAGCGGCTTGCTCCGTCGCCGGGGCAAAGACCGCGTCGTCATACGCCAGCGGCAGGTAGTGGCAGGACACCCCGGTGTGAGCTGCGACCGCGGCGCAATAA
>CAZFBR010000265.1:366-3983 GCA_964517215.1 uncultured bacterium | reverse complement strand
ATCCTCGCCGAGGCGGCGATCCGCGGCGCGGCGGACGATCTGCGCGGCCTGAAGGAAAACGTGATCATCGGGCATCTGGTGCCGGCGGGGACGGGCAAGAAAGTGTACCATGACCGGGTCTACGATTTTGCCGGCCTGAAGGCCAAATTGGACAGCATGCTGCCGACTGATACGGGCGCGACGGAAGCAGTCGCGGCCCCGGCAGCGACGGAAACAGCGGAGAGCGGCAAAGAAGCTTGACATTTGCCGCAGGATATGTTAGTATTACCAAATTGCGGTGTGGTGGGTGCGTGCGCCCCGTGTGCGCGAACCGTGTGCCACGCCAAGGAGGAGTAGGGCAGTGCCGACAACGAATCAGCTGATCAAGCGTCACCGGCAGCCGGTGCGCGTCAAAACCAAAGCTCCGGCGCTCAAGTCGTGCCCGCAGCGCCGCGGGGTGTGCACCCGGGTGTACACGGTGACCCCGAAGAAGCCGAACTCGGCGCTGCGCAAGGTGGCGCGCGTGCGCCTGACCAGCGGCTATGAAGTGACGGCCTACATTCCGGGCGAGGGCCACAATCTGCAGGAACACAGCATTGTGCTGGTGCGCGGCGGCCGCGTGAAGGACCTGCCCGGCGTGCGCTACCATCTGCTGCGCGGAACGCTGGACACGCAGGGCGTGGCCGACCGCAAAAAGAGCCGCTCCAAATACGGGACCAAGCGGCCCAAGAAGGCGTAGGAGAGGCGACCATGCCGAGGAAAAAGACCAAGAGCTTCGCGCGACCCAAGCGGATGGATCCGGTGTACCACAACGAGCTGGTGGGCAAGCTGATCACCACCATGATGTGGTCGGGCAAGGCGAACAAGTGCGAGCAGGTGGTGTACGAGGCGTTTGACATCATCAAGGAAAAACTGAAGACGGAACCGCTGCCGGTGTTCGAGAAGGCGATGGAGAACATCAAGCCGGTGCTCGAGGTGCGGTCGCGGCGCGTTGGCGGCGCCAACTACCAGGTGCCGGTCGAAGTGCGGCCGGAGCGGCGGCTGACCCTGGCGTTCCGCTGGCTGATCGGCTATGCGCGCGAGCGCAAGGAGCCGGGCATGGCGCGGCGGCTGGCGGGCGAGCTGATGGACGCCTTTAACAACCAGGGCGGGGCGATCAAGAAGAAGGAAGACACGTTCAAGATGGCGGAGGCGAACCGGGCGTTCGCACACTACCGCTGGTAGGGCAGCACGCCGCATGGGCCGCGAGGCCGAAATACGCCGCCTGCGCAATTTTGGGATCATCGCCCACATTGACGCAGGGAAGACGACGCTGACGGAAAGGATGCTGTATTACGCCGGGCGCACGCACAAGCTCGGCGAAGTCCACGACGGCAATGCCGTGATGGACTGGATGGTGCAGGAGCAGGAGCGGGGCATCACGATCACCAGCGCGGCGACGCGCTGCACGTGGCGCGACTGCGACCTGAACATCATCGATACGCCGGGGCATGTCGACTTCACCGCCGAGGTGGAGCGCTCGCTGCGGGTGCTGGACGGGGCGGTCGGCGTCTTTTGCGCCGTCGGCGGGGTCCAGCCGCAGTCGGAAACGGTCTGGCGGCAGGCCGACCGCTACGGCGTGCCGCGGCTGGCGTTCGTCAACAAGCTCGACCGCGCCGGGGCCGACCCGCAGCGCTGTCTGGCGGAGCTGGCGGAGAAGCTGGGGGTGACGCCGCTGGCAGTGCAGCTGCCGGTGGGCAGTGGCGACCGTTTCGACGGGGTCATCGACCTGGTGGCGCTGCAGTGGCTGCGCTGGTCGGGCGACGGCCGGGAGATGAGTGCGGCACCGGTGCCTGACGGCATGCGGGACGCGGCAGCGGCGGCGCGCAGCGCGCTGCTGGAGCGGCTGGCGGAATATGATGACGAGCTCCTCCGGAAATTTCTGGAGGATGAAACGACGATCAGTGACGAGGAGGTCCACAACAGCATACGCCATGCGACCCTGCGGCGGGCGGTGACCCCGGTATACTTCGGGGCGGCGTTCCGCAATTGCGGAGTCCAGCCGGTGCTTGACGGCATCGTGCGCTACCTACCGTCACCGCTTGACCTGCCGCCCGTGGTGGGACACCACCCGGCGACTGAGGAACGGTGCGAACGCCGGGCCGACGACGGGGAACCGCTGACGGCGCTGGTCTTCAAGATCGTCAGCGATCAGCACACCGAGCGGCTGGTATATGCCCGGATCTATGCCGGAGCGATCCAGGCGGGCAAAACCGCACTGAACGCACGGACGGGAAAGCGGCTGCGGCTGCAGAAACTGTACCGCATGCATGCCAACCGGCGCGAAGAGCTGGCGGGCGCGGCGACGGGCGACATTGTTGCCGTGGTCGGGCTGGAGCAGGTGGCGACGGGCGACACCCTGTGCGACGCGGCGGCACCGCTGCTGCTGGAGCGGATGCGGTTTCCCGAGCCGGTGATCAGCGTGGCGATTGAGCCGAAGTCGCAGGAGCAGCGCGACAAGCTGGCAAAGACGCTGGCGCGGCTGAGCGAGGAGGACCCCACGTTCCGCGCGCGTGAGGACGCGGCGACGGGGCAGACGCTGATTTCGGGGATGGGCGAACTGCACCTCGACATCATCGTCGACCGGCTGAAACGCGAGTTCCGGATCGAGGCGAATGTCGGCCGGCAGCAGGTCGCGTATCAGGAAACCGTGCAGCAGGCGGCCACGGGCGAGGGCGTGTACGAGCGGCAGGTGGGCGACGCCGTGCATTACGCCGCAGTGACGCTGACGGTGGCGCCGAACCCGGGCGGTGGCATTGCCTGGCGCAGTGCGGCGGGGGCAACGGTGCCGGGCGCATGGCTGCAGGCGGCGGAAGACGGGGCGCGGGGCGCCCTGGGCGCGGGGCCGCAGGCGGGGTATCCGCTGACCGACCTGGCGCTGACGCTGCAGGCGGTGCGCGGCCGGGAAGAGAGCGACGCGGCGGACGTGGCGATTGCCGCGGCGCAGGCGGTGCGGATGGCGGTGAAGGACGGCCAACCCTGCCTGCTGGAGCCGGTGATGAAGGTGGCGGTCGAGACGCCCGAGGAATTCCTCGGCGGGGTGATCGGTTCGCTGAACAGCCGGCGCGGCGCGATTGCCGGGGTGACGGCGCACCCGCTGGTGCAGGTGGTCGAGGCGGAGGTGCCGCTGCGGGAGATGTTCGGGTATGCGACCGAGGTCCGGTCGCTGACGCAGGGGCGGGCGGCGCACACCATGGAGTTCGCGCGGTTCGCGCCGCTGCCCGAAGCGGTGGCAAAGGCGATGGTCGCCTATTGAGGCGGCTGGGGGATAAAGGCAGGACGGCGGCAGGGCCGCCGGGAGAACGACAAAAACCTTTTTGAGGAGGGTTGCAGCAATGGCAAAGGAAAAATTCAACCGGAGCAAGCCGCACGTCAACGTCGGGACCATCGGCCACGTCGACCACGGCAAAACCACGCTGACTGCGGCGCTGACCAAGGTGCTGGAAGCCAAGGGGCTGGCCAAATCCATCAGCTACGACGAGATCGCCAAGGCGTCCGAGTCGCAGGGGCGCCGGGACCCGACGAAGATCCTGACCATCGCGACCTCGCATGTGGAATACGAGTCGGCCAAGCGCCACTACGCGCACGTCGACTGCCCG
>CAZFBR010000265.1:0-356 GCA_964517215.1 uncultured bacterium | reverse complement strand
AGAACATGATCACCGGCGCGGCGCAGATGGACGGTTCGATCGTGGTGGTGAGCGCGGCGGACGGCGTCATGACCCAGACGCGCGAGCACGTGCTGCTGGCGCGGCAGGTCAACGTGCCGAAGCTGGTCGTGTTCATGAACAAGGTCGACCTGGTGGACGACCCGGAACTGCTGGACATCGTCGAGATGGAAATCCGCGAACTGCTGTCGAAGTACGAGTATGACGGCGACAATGTTCCGATTGTGCGCGGTTCGGCGACGGCGGCGCTGAAGGATCCGAGCGGCCCGGGGGCCGAGCCGATTCTCAAGCTGGTCGAGGCGCTGGACAGCTTCATTCCGGATCCGGTGCGGAAAACG
>CAZFBR010000264.1:0-4018 GCA_964517215.1 uncultured bacterium | reverse complement strand
GCCAGGCGCCGGCGAGTGCCGCCGCCTCAGTCACATCGCCCCGGGTAAAGGTGAACGCCGCCTGCTGCCGGCACTGGACCAGGTTCTGCTCGTACCCCTGCGACATGTCATCAATGCCGTCGACCTGCCAGCCGTCGCGCAGCAGCCGCGCCGCCAGATTCGATCCGAGAAAACCCGCCACCCCGGTGATCAGCACCCTGCCCTTTGCCATGCTCCGCCCCTTGCTCAGCCGCGACACACCACCCGCTCTGCCGCTCGCATGCGTTCTCCGACACTATTCCTGATAACGGGTGTGAGTATATCACCGTCGGCAGCACTCGTCAAACCGCGAGTGCCGTCAGCGTGCGGCCGGACAGCCCTCCCCGCCTACTGCACGGGCGGGGTGGATTTGCTGATCCAGTCGCGCAGGCGCTGACCGCACAGCGCGGCATAATCGGGGCAGCCGGCGTATTCGCCGCTGGCGCACCACCGGGTGATTTTTTCCGGGCTGGCCTGCTCGGCGTTGGCGCGCACCTCCGGGCAGCTGATCAAACCCTTGATCCGGCAGGGACAGGACGCCCGCGCCTGCTGCAGCGCCGCGATTACCCGGAGAAAGTCGCGCAGCATGAACGGTTTGGGCAGCAGGCCCAGCACGCTCTTGTACGGGGCAATCCGCATGCCGTCAGCATGCGGCTCGCCGGACATCAGCAGCGTGCGCGGCGGGGCAAACCCGATCCGCGCCGCCACCGCCTCCGCCAGCGCAAAACCGTTCAGAGGCGTCATGTCAATGTCCGAGATGACCATGTCGACTGCGGACGTCAGCGCCGCCAGCAGATCGTTCGGTTGCGTAAATCCGCGCACCGCATGCCCGGCCCCGCGCAGCATCTCACTGACCATGCGGACAATCTCCGGGCTGTCATCGATAACCATGATGTTCATGGAACTATTATACCACAAAAACGCCCGGAAAAATCAGCCGGCCGCCGCCAGCAGGCGCAGCAGCAGCGGGATCAGCTGCTTTTTGCGCGAGATGATGTTCTGCAGGTCGTACCGGCCCGGCGCCAGCGTACGGAACGGGAGCTTGCGCAGCAGCGGCGGCGAACCGGCGGCCAGGAGCACACTGGTCTGGGTGCTGATCTCGGTCACCATGAGCCCCGCCAGGTCAAGGCCCTGCGCCTGCTGCACGGAAGCCAGCACTGCCGCCAGCCGCGGATAATGCGGCTCCACCGCCGCGTAGCCGACCGTTTCCAGCTGCCCGATCCCGAACCGCACGCTCCCCGCGCTGTACTCCTTGAAGTCCTGCCGTACCGCCGGCTCCAGTCGCGCCGGGTCAAGCCTGGCGCCGGCGGCGAAGAATGCCATGGCGAATTGCCGATAGTCGAATTTCAACGGGCCGGCCAGCCAGTCGACCATGGCCCGGTCGGCCGCTGTCGTCGTCGGGCTGTTGAGCATGACGGTATCGGACATGATCCCCGCCAGCAGCAGCTTGGCCGTCGCCGCCGCCGGGCGGAGGCCGCCGTCCCGGAAGAGCCGCGCCACAATTGTCGACGTGCTCCCCACCGGGTAATTGAGGAACGCGATCGGCCGGGCGCTGGCCCCGGGCGCAATGCGATGGTGGTCGATCACCTCGATGATTTCCGCCTCGTCGCTCCCCTCCACCGCCTGGGCCGGCTCGTTATGGTCGACGAGAATCAGCCGGTGCGCGGGGCGGCGGACCAGCAGCTGCTCGGTCACGATCCCCGCAATGCTGCCGTCGTCCTCCACCACCATCACCCCGCCCGCCTCGCCGAGCAGGTCGCGGCATTCCGCCAGCGGCAGCGCACGCGGCACCGTCACCGCCTGCCTGTCGTAGAACGACGTCACCGGCAGCGCCTGCTTGATCCGCAGCGTCGCCTGCGCCGCTGAACAGGCGGTCAGCAGCACCGCCGTCCCGCGTCCGGCCAGCCCCGCCGCCAGCGCCGCCGGCGGACGGTAGCCGTCGACGCAGATCACCGCCGCCACCGCCGCCGCCGCGGGCAGTCGCCGCAGCAGGTCGAACCGGTCGTCGGTGATCACCAGGCAGCCGTCCCGCGCCGCCGCCAGGTCGCGCTTGAAGTCCGCCGGCGAGCCCGTGGTCAGCACCATGCCCGCCTTGAAGGTCCGCGCCGGGTCGAGCCCGTCCGCCAGCAGTTTCGCGTTCAGGGCGCGTTTGAGCATGGCGAGCGAGGTGAACACCCGCGGGTTGTCGAGCAGCCGCAGCAGGCCGCGGGTAATCAGGTCGAGGGTGAGAAACCCCTGCGGCCGGCGGTCGGCATCGACCACAGGCAGGTAGCGGAACCCGTAGCGCTTGAAGATTTCCAGCGCGTCGTGCAGGGTGCTCTCCCGCGTGCAGCTGATGAATTCCGTCAGCATGGCCTCGCCCGCGCGCAGGCGCGCGTCGGGCAAATACTGCGGGGCGGGAATGCCGAGCTGTTCAAGGATGAACGCCGTCTGGGCGTTGAGATGCCCCGCCCGCGCCGCCGTGACCGTTTCGCCCTGCGCGCGCTTCAGTTCCGCGCAGGCAATGGCCGCAGCAATGGAATCGGTATCCGGATTCCGGTGACCGATAACGTAGGTCGTCCCCGCCGCCGCCCCCCCGCTCATGCGCCGAGCAGTTCCGGGCTGTTGCACATGCCCTGGCAGCGGGCGTAAAACTGGCCGACGTGCAGCCCGTCCACCACCGCATGATGCACCTGCACCGCCACCGGCAGCGTCACCTTGCCGCCGCTCTCGATGAACTTGCCCCAGGCGATGCGCGGCACCGAGTCGGGCTGGCGCGTGGCCACGGGCAGCACGAACGAGGTGAACGCGACCCAGGGGAGGCAGGTGATGAACAGCAGGTCGTCGCGGCCGGGCTCGTCGTGCAGCGAGGGATTGGCCGAACAGGTCGTTCTTGCCCATCACCGTGAACGACGGGCGCACGGTGTCGTGCACCACCACCTGCTCCCCGCGGATCCGGTAGCGGAATTCGGGGATGGCGTTCGCGCTGTGCGTGGCGATATACAGGAAGGTGCGGAAGATGGACCATTGCCGTGCCCGCACCTGCTTGAGCAGGTTGGTGATGTCCACGGTCGCACAAAGTGAAAAGTGGGGGTTATCGAGCCGGCTGAATACCGCAAAATGCTCCCGCCGCGCCCAGGTGTTCATGTCAATGTCGCGCATCACGGTATCCTCCCCGCTGCTGTCATGTCCTGATCGTAGCATACCCGCCCGTCAGCGGCCACATCCGGCCGCGATGCCGGCACGCGGATCACACCGCCCGCCGGCGCGCCGCGGCGATACGCCGCGCCAGCGCGGGGTGCGAGTAGAAATACCATTCCACCCAGGCGGGCGGTTCGGGATCGGAAAGGTTGGTCGTGCCGAGCCGCACCAGCGCGTCAGCCATGGCTTGCGCCCGCGCCGGCGTGGCGCAGGCGTAGGCGTCGGCCTGCCGCTCGAAATGCCGCGACAGCCCCGCCATCAGCGGCTGACTGATCATGCCCATCAGCGCGAACCCCAGCCACAGCACGGGAAAGCCCGCGAGGTCGGCGGGCGAGGTCAGTCCGGGCGTCCGCACCAGCATCAGCCCGATCAACCAGAACTGCAGCATGCTGCCGTCAAAACCGGTCACCGTCAGCTTGATGATATGCCGATGCTGGCGATGGCCGAGTTCGTGCGCGAGCACCGCCTCGATCTCCGCCGAGGTGAACGTCTGCACCAGCGTGTCCGCCAGCAGGACCCGCTTCGATTTGCCCCAGCCGGTGAACATGGCGTTGGCCTTCTTCGTTTCCTTGCTGAAGTCGATCTGAAACAGGCCGTTCACCCCCGCCTGCGCAGCCGCGAGGAAGGCGGTCAGCCGCTCGCGCAATTCGCCCTCGGGGAGCGGCGTGGTCGTGTAGAACAGGGGAATGATGAGCAGCGGAAAGAGTTCCGCCAGCAGCACCGAGAGCAAAAAGAACAGCAGTGCCACCGGCAGCCACCACCAGTTGCCGAAGAGGCTGATCCCGTACAACAGGGCGCCATTCGAGGCGCGATAGGCCGG
>CAZFBR010000263.1:0-4073 GCA_964517215.1 uncultured bacterium | reverse complement strand
CATTGACCAGCGGGCAGAGATAGCTCGAGCCGACGGGTTTCTTCGGCAAGTCCTGCAGCACGGTGCAGATGCCGGTGGCGATCATGGCCATGGCCACCAGATTCTCCGCCATCTCCGTGGTGCCGCCGATCTGGGTCACGATAACCACGGGAAAAATAAACGATAGGGTCAGGACGAAGATATGCTGCAGTCCCAGCAGCAGAGACATGCCCCACGCCGGGTTCTCGTCGACCGCAAAGGTAAGGGTGGCAGGTTTTCGCGCCATGATGGCCTCCGCAATGGGCAACTATACCTCCGCCTTCGCCGCTTTGCAACACGCCTCCCGCCACTGCGGTATAAGGCAATATGCCGGCCAGCCGCCCCGGCCGGGGATACCAGAGAGTGCATTGATGATGTGTCACCTTCGCTCAGCAGAGTTGTGGTAATGCGCGAACTGCTGGCCCCTCACCCCCGCCCTCCCCCACAGGGGGAGGGGGTGACACAACGTTATTGCTGTTACTTCGGATACGAAGACAGCAGCGTCGGGAAAAAGGAAAACGTCGGGTCCCTCACCCCCGCCCATCCTTTACCCATAAGTCCTGTACGGTGCCCGTATGTCCCCTCTTCCTCTGGGAGAGAAAGCGCGAAGCGCAGGTGAGGGGATGTTGTGGAAGGAACATATCATCCTCACCCCTGCCCTCCCGCGCAAGGGGAGGGGGTGACAATGCATATGCAACGGCAGAGCCAATGGCGCGCGGTTGACGGCCTGTTGTTGGCGAGATACGCTTGCGGCACAATGGAATCGGGGCTGGCGCCAGGGAGGCGGCAATGAGCGGATTGGGCAGGGTGCGGATGCGGCTGCAACAGGATCTGCGGCAACTCAGTCGTCGGGCACGCATGGCCTATGGCGGCGTGCTGCTCCTGGCGGTCGGACTGCTGGTGCTGCTGAGTGCCGGCAATGACCCGCTGGATGCGTCGAGTTCGCTCCTGAGCGTCGAAGAGTACGGTCCCGCCGGCCAGCTCGACGACCGGGCCGACGCCAATGTCATCCATCTCACCTTCAACATGGCCATGGTCCCCGAGGAACTGCCGGCAGACACCGTCGCCGGCCCGCTGCGCCTCACCCCGGCTGTGCCCGGGCGGTTCTGGTGGACGGGCACGCATACGCTGGTCTTTGCCCCGGACGAACCGCTGCCGCTGGCCACGAAGTTCACAGTAACCCTCCCCGCCGGGTCGGTGACCGCCGTTGACGGCACGGCGCTCTATCAGGATTTTACCTTTGATTTTACCACCCCGCGCCTCCAGGTCGAAGATGTCAGCACCCGGTCGCCGGGGACTGATATCGGCCGTGACGAACAGATCATGGTGCGCTTTTCCCAGCCGGTCGACTGTGCGCAGGTGCGCCGCTATCTGACGGTGCAGGCGAACGGCAGCGAGCTGCGCGGCTATCGCTGTCGTCATCCGCGGGCGAATGAACTGAACCGGTCGGCCGGTGACGAGGAGAGCGACGACGGATACGAGTACGCGTCAGCTGATGCCGGTCGTGTCCCACTCGACCGGATCGTGATTATCGATCCCGAAACGCCGTGGCCCGCAGGGGCCGAGCTGTCGGCCACCATGCAGGCAGGACTGACCGGCCGCGAAGGTGATTGCGGTCTGGAGAGCGAGTATCGCTGGACCGGGACAGTGACGCCGCCGCTGACCTTCATCGGAATCGGTACTTCGGGCGATAACCATCCCTGCGCTAACCATCCCTACGACGGCATTACGCTGCGTTTTTCCGCGCAGGTCAGGCCGGACGAGGTGGCGCGTGCTTTGCGGTTCACCCCCGCCGTTCAGCTTCCCGATTGGGTGTATAACGAACGGCGGCCCGCGCAGGTGGTGACGATACCGGTGCCGTTCAAGCCGGGTACCGATTACCGGGTCACGCTCAACCGTTCGCTGCGCAGCACGCATCGTCAGCCCCTGACCAACACAGTTGATGTCAAGCTGCATATTTGCGACCTAGAGCCGCGGATCAGCATGATGAGCGGTCAGGTAACCATGCGCCCCGACCAGCTCGCGCGCCTGAAGGTGACGGTGGTCAATCACGCGCAACTCACCCTGCGCCTGGCCAAGGTGACCCCGGAACAGTTTCTCGGCATCAAACCGTTCGCCTGGCAGGTGAATCGCAGCTGGCCGGTGGCGGTGCCGCGTAATACGCCGACGAACCGGCAACTGCCGCTGGCGGAAGTGCTGCCGGCAGGGAGCAACGGCTTCGTCCGCGTGGAGGTGCAGGAACCGCGCCAGCCGAGCGAATCGCAGGACCCGACGCCGCGGTCGCTGATGGTGCAGGTGACGCCGCTGGGCGTGACCGGCAAATTCTCGCCGGAAACAACCTTGATCTGGGTGACCGCATTGCAGGGCGGGACCGGGGTGGCAGATGCCGAGGTCGTCATCTATGAACCGAAGAAGGGCGAACTGTGGCGCGGCCGCACCGGTGCGGACGGTTTGGTCACGGCGCCCGGCTGGAACCGCTGGTCGCTGGCGACGGACAATGCGTGGTACACCCCGGAACTGCTGGTGGTGGTCCGCAAGGGCGAAGACCAGGCCGTTTTGTCGTCGCGCTGGGACAACGGGCTTGAGGCATGGCGGTTCCCGGTCAGTCATGTCGAGGGGGGGGACGGCAGCGAACTGCGCGGGGTGGTCTTCAGCGACCGCGGCCTGTACCGTCCCGGCGAGACGGTCAAACTCAAGGGGATCGCCCGCGCCACGACGGGCAACGGCATGGCGCTCCCCGCGGCCCGCGAACTGGAATATATCATCCGCGACGCGCAGGGCGAGAAGGCGGGGGGCGGCAGCGTCACCGTCAGCGAACGCGGCAGTTTCGACCTGACCCATGCCCTGCCGGCCAATGCGATGCTCGGTGATTATGTGATCAGCGTGCGCCAGCCGCCACCGCGGCGCGAGGATCGCGACAACTGGTACTACGGCGATGTGATCAGCGGCAGTTTCCGCGTGGCCGAATTCCGTGCCGCCAGCATCAAGGCCACCGTTGACCTGCCGGCGGAGCGCCAGTATTTCGGCGGGGGCGTGACGGCGCTGCTCACCGGCCGGGCGCTGGCGGGCGCGGCGCTGGCCAACCGGGCGGTGCATTACAGCGCGAGCATGACCATCAACCCGCCCTGCCCCGCGGGCTGGGACCAGTACAGCTTTTCCCCGCTCTGTCTGGATGACCGGACGGCTGCAAACGGTGAGGCAGACGCACTGCTGGCGGACGGCGACGGCATCCTCGACGCGCAGGGTCAGCGACGGCTGACGGTAACGCCGCCGGCAAGCGGCTACGGCCAGCCGCGCGGCGCGGCGGCCAACATGACCGACGGCGAACTGACGGTCGAGGCGACGGTCAGGGATCTGGGCGAGCAGCGCACCGCCGGCCGGGCCGCCATCCCCATCCTGCGCAGCGCGCTGATGGTCGGTTTGCGCGTGCCCGACGCCTTCGCCGGCGCGGGGAGCACGGTGCGGGTGGATGCGGTGGTGCTCGACCGCGACGGCAGGAAGGTCGCGGGCCGGGCCATCAGCTGGCAGGTGATCCGCCGCACCTGGGAAAACCGCCAGCGCCAGACCGAGGGGGGCACGGTCTGGGAATCGCGCGCGAAGGATGCGGTGGTGGCAACGGGCACCGCGCAATCGGCCGCGCAGCCCGTTTCGTTCAGCGTCACCCCGGGCGAAGGCGGCTATTATATCGTCGCGGCGACGGTGCAGGACGAGCGCGGCCGCGCGATCAAGGCCGCGCAGGGATTCTATCTGTGGGGCGAGGGTGGCGACTGGTGGCATGGCAATGCCGACCGGGTCGATATTGTGACCGACCGCGCGCTCTACAAGCCGGGCGACACCGCGCGGCTTATCCTGCGCTCGCCGTTCGCGTCGTGCCGAGCACTGGTGACGGTGGAACGCGAAAAGATGATGAGCCAGCAGATGATGGAACTGACGGGGACCTCGCCCATGATCGAGGTGGGGTTGACCGAAGGGCAGGTGCCCAACGTGTATGTGGGTGTGGTGATCATCAATACCAGCCCCACCCACCGCGAGGGGAATCCCGTGCGCATCGGGCT
>CAZFBR010000262.1:0-4081 GCA_964517215.1 uncultured bacterium | reverse complement strand
GTCCGGCGGTACCCGTCACCATTATTCACCGCACTGTCCGCTGTTGGTTATCACTGCCGCCGGGACAGCCCGCACCTATCACCCGGGCGCAACTGCCGCCCATGCGTCGGGCCGCACCGACAAAGCACTACCCGCAGGGCAATTGCCGCGTCACCTGCTGCCACGCGGCCTGGAACGCTTCCGCCACCGCCGCCGCCGCCGTCAGCGGGTTGTTCCCCGCTGCCAGTGCCGCCGCCACCCGCTCATCGAACGGGATCCGGCCAGCCACCGGCAACTGCCGCGACTGCGCCCATGCTTCCGTTTCCTGCGCCGCGGTCAGTCCGTACTTGTTCAGCAGCAGCACCACCGGCACCCGCATATGCGCCGCCAGCGCCAGAACGCGATCCGCATCGTGCCGGGCCGCCCGCCCCGGTTCCACGACCAGCACCGCGAGCTGCGTCTGCGAGAGTGATGCCATCACCGGGCATCCCATACCCGGCGGACCGTCAATGAGTATCAGCGTGCGCCCGACCTCTGCCGCAAGTGCCCGCGCCGCCGAGCGCACGGTCTGCACCAGCTTGCCTGAATTCTCGCCGCCCGGCGCCAGCCGCGCATGGAACAGCGGCCCGCACGGCGTCGCCGCACGGTACCAGGTACTGCTCGTACTCTCGTGCATGCTGATCGCCGTCGCCGGGCAGACCCGCCGGCAATAGCCGCACCCCTCGCACGACAGGACATCCACCATGAACCCGGTGCTGATGGCGGCAAACCGGCAGACGCGACGGCAGGCGCCGCACCCGGTGCACTGCGCGCGGTCAATAACCGCCTGCGGCCGGCCGGCCAGTGCGTGTTGTTCACTCTCTTCGGCTTGCAACAGCAGCGCCAGATTGGCGGCGTCGACATCCGCATCCACCAAAACCGCGTTTTGGGCCAGCGCCGCAAATGCCGCCGTTACCGCAGTCTTGCCTGCCCCGCCCTTGCCGCTCAGCACCACCACTTCCCGTGCGCCGGCCATGATTCAGAACGTCAGCACCCGGTCAGCGTCCCGTAGCAGGGCATACAGGTCGCTCACCGTCGCTTGCGGACAAACGCTCTCCGCGCCGACATTCTGCGGCACCGGGCCGGTCCCGCCGACCAGTACTTCGCCGCCTGCTTCGGCAAAACGACAGATTTCCCCGGTCACATCGTACTCACCCGCCGCGCAGCTGTCATCGTGGGTGCCACCGCCCAGCAGAAACACGCGCACCGTGTCCCCCTGCTGCAGCGCATGACTGCCCAGTCGTACCGCCTGCCAGGCAGTGGCCGTATCACGGGTCGCAATGATGATTGCCAGTTTCATGGTTTCCCTTCCTCTCCGCCGCGCTGCGCCAGCGCCGTCAGGGCACGCCAAAGGGCGACAAAACGCTCCCGCCATTCCGTCCGGTCCGCCAGCAATTCGCCACGGGCAGTCGCTGCGGCTACTTCGCGGGAAAATGGCAGTTCCGCCAGCAGCGGCAGGCCGCGGGTTGCGCACCAGTCGCGAATCAGCCCGGCGTCACCCAACCCCGCCCGGTTGAGCACCACTCCCGCCGGCACACCAAACCCCTGCGCCACTTCAGCGGCAAGGGCAAGATCATGCCGGCCGGCGCGCGTCCCTTCAGTGACCAACACACAGACCTCCGCGCCGCGCAACGCCGCCGCCAGCGAACACCCCGCCCCCGGCGGGGCATCGATGAGCACCGGACCATCACCGGTTATTTCCCGTGCGCGCACGGCGCGAATCACCGCCGAGGCCATCGCCTGTCCGGTGGCCAGCTCCCCCCAGACAATGCCGCCGCTCAAGCCGCGTCCCCAGCGGGCCGTCCCGACCGGTGACGACTGCTCGCTGAGCGCCCGGGCCGGGCAGAGGGGCACACAAACGCCGCAGCCGTGGCAAAACTCGGTGAATACCATAACCCGCCCGCCCAGCACCGCCAGCGCATTAAACGCGCAGGCGGCAGCACAGGCGCCGCAACCGGTGCACCGTTCCGCCGCCACCACGACCCGCACCACTTCCGCCGGCGCGGATTCGACCACCTGCGGCTGCAGGAATATGTGGGCATTGGCGCCCTCAACGTCGCAATCGAGCACTTGTCCCGCTGCGCCAGTGGCAGCCAGGTTGACTGCCACCAGCGTCTTCCCCGTTCCGCCCTTGCCGCTGGCCACTACCACCCGCATGGCCGCACCACCCGCTACTTGTTCTGCCGTCCGGGTCCCGCCGCATCCTGCAGCGTCAGCGCTCCGGCATTGAACTGCGCCACCGCCTCGCGCACCGTCCCCGTCACGCCACAATAGATGGCGATTTCTGCCTGCTGCAGCGCCCGAAACGCGTTCATGCCCGCCTGGCCGGTGAGTACCGCCTTTGCCCGCCGCGCAGCGATCAGTTGCGCCGCCTGAATCCCCGCACCGCCCACCGCATTGATGGACGGGTTGTCATGCGCAGTGAAAGTCAGGGTTTCCGTATCGACAATAATGAACTGCTTTGCCCGGCCGAACGCCGGGTCCACCATCGCGTCGAGCGTGCCGCCCGTCGCCGTTACGCAGATTTTCATCAGTTCCTCCTGCCCGTCAATGGGTGTACTCAAGCAGCTGAATGTCTGGACCAACCGCCCGGCCGACCGCCGCCTTCATCGCGTCATAATGCGGGCAGGGGTAGCCGATAGGATTGCCCCGCGAAATGCACGAGGCAACGGCAAGCACTTCCGCGCCGCGATCAACCATGAGCCGGGCGCGGGCCACTGCCCGCTTTCCGGGACAGCCGCCACAGGAAACAAACACGACGATGGCCACGGGTCCTGTTTCCGCAAATGCCAGCGTCCCCTCCCGGGCGGCACTGAAGTCAGTGCTCCCCGGACAGATATCCTCGGTCTGCTGGCACCTGATAATGCCGGCCTTTTTCATGGACAATGACCTCCCGCCGTCGCAATCGTGCTGCCGCATCAGTGATTGCCGCAGCCGCTTTCGCCCTCGCCATGCCCGGCACAGGCGCTTCCCGTGCTGGCCAGTGCGCCGGCGATGCACTTCTGCACCGCTGCTTCCAGCGGCCCGGTTGCGCCCAGAATCACCTGCACGCCCAGTTGTTCAAAACGCGCCAGCGGCCCGCCCCCCATCCCGCCGGCGATAAAGACCTCCGCGCCTTCGCGATGCAACCATTCCGCAATGCCCGCGCAGGCGTGTTCGCCATTGTTGACCAGTGTGCCGCGCTTCACTTCCCGGCCGTTTTCGACATCAACCACCGTGTAGTTCCCGCACTGGCCGAAATGGCCGGCCACCTGATCCCCATCCGTCGCGATAATAATCCTCATACGTCGTCTCCTTGCCTACAGCATTTTGCCGGTAGGCGTCATATTGTCCGCCGGCGGTGTACCGGTCTGCCGGTACACAATTTTCCGGGCGCATTTTTCCGACCACACCCCATCGTTGCAATACAGCTTGATCCAGCCCTGCTTGACCACTTCATGGTTGCCCTGAAAGCGATTGAAAAACCCGCAGGACGCCAGCAATTCACATGCCGCCATGACTGACCTCACCATTGCTTCCCGAATTGAGGGCGGCGACAGGCGCCGCCCCGGTTCCCGTTACTGCCCCTGCGATTCCGTGACGTGCGTCGTTGCGCGTGCCGCATCCAGCCGCCGCTGCAGCGCGTCGATCTGCTGCTGCAGAGCCGCCGGCTCGTCCGCCGTCGCCGTGGTGCCGGCAACAAAGCGATTGCGGTATCCGCGCCCGCCACCGCGACCGTAACCGCCGCCGCACCGTCCGCCCCCCGCACCCATGCCCATGCCGCGCCGCATCCCGCCACCGCACGGTCCCAGCCCGCGCCCCGTCATCGGCCCTGCATTCTGCGGCCCCATGCCATTCAATCCTGCCATGATTGCCTCCCCCTCTCTCTCCGGCGTCGCGCCGGTTATTGTCTATTGTCAGTATAGCACCGTTTCTGTCATTTGTCAATATCAAATCATAACCGCCGCGCGCAGCACCGCCACATCCCGGATGCCCCGGCGTGATTCCAGTCGCCGGATCCCGGCCCGCCGCCGCGAGCCCCGGCGGCACCTGTTCCTCGACCGGGAGCGTCGGTCATGCCCGC
>CAZFBR010000261.1:0-4096 GCA_964517215.1 uncultured bacterium | reverse complement strand
CTCGGAAAAGTCCTCTGGGTGGCGGGCCATTCCGGCCCGGAGACGGCAGAGGACTCACGCACCCATTTCGGCATCATGGAACCGGCGGTAACCCAGCTCTTCCCCGCGGGGAAAATCATCAACCTCTACCCATGGGAGTACAACGAGGTCCCGGTACTGCTGGGGGCCGCGCTGCGCGAAGACGTCAATCTCATCGCCCTGCACCTCACCCGCCCGCCCATCACCATTCCCGACCGGGCCAAACTCGGCATTCCGTCCCATTTTGCCGCCGCCAGGGGCGCCTACCTGCTGCGCGATTATGCGGCAGACCGGCCCAAACAGGGGGTCGTGCTGGTCAGCGGCACCAGTACCGTGCAGAACGTCCTTGCCCTGCTGCCACGCCTGGCCGAGACGGGATTGAATCTCAAGGTCATCTGCTGCACTTCGTATGATTTATTTAGTCGCCAGCCCCATGCCTATCGCGACCAGCTGCTCCCCTGGCCGGAATGGCAGGATTCCATGGTCGTCACCAACGGCGGACTGGCCACCATGCAACCTTGGCTGGCAAATCAAGTGTGCGCAGCGTACTCCGTGGCGGCAGACAGCGATCACAACTGGCGGGCGGGCGGATCAGTGACTGAGGTATTGACCGATGCCGGTCTTAACGTCGCGCAGCTGCATGACAAGATTGGTACTTTTGTCAGAGACCGGGCCATGCGCCTGCAGAAAATCAGCTTCGTTTCTTAGCTACTGGCGTGCTTTTCTTCATTTTGTATCTATAATTATAATCGCTTGACAAGGCCATGGCGGTGTGGTAGAATTGCAAAACACTATGAATGGGGAGGGGGGAGATAGTGTAGCGGGCAGACTACGTGTCTGACGAGGTGACCGAAGATGCAGAACAAGAAGCTGCTGGTTGTCGCCGTACTACTGGGTCTCGTAGCCATCGGTTTGATAACCTTCGTCGGATGGAACAAGATCCGGGGCAAGCGTCCGGCGGAAACGCCCGCACCGCCGGTCATGACCGCGCCGGTCGCGGCAGACACGGCCACTCCCCCACCCCCGGCCAAGAAACCCGAGTTGCGCGCCAAGCAGTCGATCCCGCGCGGCACGCGCATCACCCCGGAAATGGTGGAACTGGCAGAAACGCCAACCCCGGCCGCCGACGCCCTCACCGCCATCGGCGACATCAATAACACCTACGCCACAGAAAACATCGCCGCCGGTCAGCCGATCCTCCGCGGCAAACTGCATACCGGCCCCTGGAAGGTGCTGGTGGCGCGTTCGGCGCTCGTCCCGGGCGCGCGCCTGGACGAAACCAACCTCACTTTGCGGGAAATGCCGGAGCTGCCGGAGGGAGCGCTGGAAGACGCGGACCGGGCCAAGGTCGTCGGCCGCATCTGCCGCACCACCATCCGCGCGGGCCAGCTGATCAACAGCAATGACTTCTACGCGCAGAACAGCACCCAGCTCTCCTATCTCATCCCGATCTACAAGCGGGCAATCACCATCCAGATAAAGGCGGCCGACCTGGCCAACAGCTATCTGATCCGACTGGGCGACAACGTGGACGTGCTGGCGCGTTTCCCCGAACATTTTGCCGGCGTTGACGTCACCCGGACCGTGGTGCAGAGCGCCACCGTGCTGGCGCTCGACAACCGCATGGAGCGCGCTGCCAACGCTGCCGACACCGGCGGCTTCTCCTTCGTCACCCTGGCGGTCACGCCGCGCGAGGCGGAGAAGCTGAGTTTCGCCAACAAGCACGCTGAGGAGATCCGCCTGGTGTTGCGGTCGCCGCTCGCCACCGGCGACCGGACAGCGGAAAACACCACGCGCACCGACATCCTCGGCAACGCGTACGGCCAGCCGCGCAACGTCGAAGTCTACAACGGCAGCGGCGCCCCCACCACACAAACGGTGCGGGACTACCAGGAATATTAGGAGGCCATCGATGAAACTGTCCCTGCGCAGCATCTCGCTGGCCCTGCTGGTTCTGCTGGCCGGCGGCATCATCACCTGGGCCGCGGCGCCCGACACCCCGATCATCCGCATCGCGGTCGGCGAGAACAAAGTCGTCCGTTTCCCCGGCGGCATCACCCGGGTGGCCATCGGCACACCGGGCCTGGTTTCCGTCACCATCACCGGGCGCGAGGAAATGCTGCTCAACGGCACCGCGCCGGGCAACACCACCCTGCACATCTGGAACGACGAGCAGCAGGTCCGCCAGTACGCGCTGCACGTCATGACCCGCGACCAGCTGTTCATCAGCGACGCGGAAAAGATCCAGGGCGCCTACGACATCGGGGTGGCGGCGCAGAGCGACGGCCGCATCCTGATCAAGGGTTTCATCCGCGACAACAGCGTGCGCACCAAGCTGCTCAACCTGGCGCAGGTCTATTACTCGGAAATCATCGACGGGCTGCTCCTCCCCGGCGAGGACGCCCCGCTCACCACCGCCATGACCGAAGGCAACCTGACCCAGTCGGACACCACGGTGGTGACCAAGCTCTTCTCTCCGCGCAGCCGCTCGGCCAATGACCTGAACACCGTCCTTTCCTCCATGCTGTCGGGCCAGGGCAAAATCATCGTCGACGCCAGCACCAATTCGCTGATTGTCATTGACACCCCGGAAAACGTCGAGACCATCGGGCGGTTCATCAAGCGCCTGGACGAGCAGACCACGTCACAGGTGATGATCGAGGCCAAATTCGTCGAATTGTCCGAGGCGGCTTCCGACGCACTCGGCGTCAACTGGCAGCTCAACACCACCAGTTTCCGCGGCTCGACCGTCAACATCAACGGAGCCGATGTCGCCAACAACCTCGACCCGACCCCGTCACTCGACCCCAGCCTGTCGCACACCGGCGGCGGCATGGCCATGGCGATCAACGCCGCCACCGGCAATCTCAAGGACCTGGCCATCACCGGGCTGGATGTGCGCCTGAACGCCATGGAAAAGGACGGCAGCATCAACATCCTCTCCGCCCCCAGCGTGACCACCGTCAACGGCCAGCCGGCGTCGGTTGAGATCATGCAGAACCAGGCCTACGTTTCCGGCTATACCTACACCTATAACGACGACGGCGACATCACCAGCGGCGTGCCGGAGATCGCCACCGTCGAAACCGGCATCACCCTGAACGTCACCCCGACCATCGGCAAGGACGACATCATCACCATGACCGTCGCCCCGGAGGTTTCCATCCTCTCCGACCTGGCCCAGGGCGGCACCACCGAGTATCCCATCGACCTGCCGCTGGTCAACCGGCGCACCACCAACGTCACCGTGCAGCTGCGGGACGGCGGCACGCTGATCATCGCCGGACTGATGCAGGATCAGACCACTCGCGGCAACGACCGGATGCCGCTGCTCGGCCGCATCCCGCTGCTCGGCCGGCTCTTCGGCAGCGAACGCCACTGGAGCGACAAATCGAACATCACGGTATTCATCACCGCCCACATCATCAAATTCGATCAGACCGCCGACGCTGCCGCGCCGGTCACGGTCACCACCGGCGGGCGGTAAGCCATGTCCAAAACCACCCGCGTCGTCATTGCCTTGGCTGACCTGGAAAAACGGGTCACGCTGAAGAAGCTGCTCTTCGCCGATGAAATGATCGAGCTGGTCGGCGAAGTGACCACTGCCGAGGCCTGCCGCAAGGAAGTCAAGGAGAAGCATCCCGAGGTGGTCATCGTCGGCCAGAAGCTGGAAGACCTGGCCGGCATGGACCTGATCACCGCCCTGGGCATCGAATCACCGGACCTGGCCTGCGTCTATTATCTGGAAAGCGAAACCAGCGACGACAAAGCCAAGGCGGACCTGATGCGCGAGGCGATGATTGCCGGCGCGCGCGACTGCATGTTTCTGCCCATCGATCCCGACGTCACCCTGCGCATGCTCAAGCGGGTGGGGGAGATCACCAAAAAGAAGCGCGAGATGCTGGCCGCGCAGAGCGGCGTTGACGGCGGCGGGGTGCACAGCTGCAAGATTACCACGGTCTTTTCCACCAAGGGCGGCGTCGGCCGGTCCCTGGTCGCGGTCAACCTCGCGGTGGCGCTGGCCCAGCATACGCGCAAGCGGGTCTGCCTGATGGACCTGAACCTGCAGTTCGGCGAC